>JAKEFD010000272.1 GCA_022616245.1 Gemmataceae bacterium | reverse complement strand
TACAACGGCATGATCGCGCCGCTGTTGCCGTTCGCCATCAAGGGCGTGATCTGGTATCAGGGCGAATCCAACGTCGGCAACGCCTGGCAATACCGCACACTTTTCCCCGCAATGATCAAGAACTGGCGCGACGACTGGAAGCAGGGCGACTTCCCCTTCCTGTTCGTGCAAATCGCGGCTTTCAAGCCCTATAACAGCGAGCGCTCGCCGGTATTGCGTGAAGCCCAACTGTACACGGCGCAGACTGTGCCGAACAGCGCCATGGTGGTCATCACCGACTACGGCGACGAGGGCGACATCCATCCGGTAGACAAAGACCCGGTGGGTGTGCGCTTGGCCCTTTGCGCCCAGGCGCTGGCCTACAAGGAAAAGGTCCCACATTCCGGGCCGGAGTTCACCAGGCAAAAAATCGAAGGCACGAAGATCGTATTGAGCTTCAAGAACGCTGACGTGCTCGTGGCCAAAGAACTCGAGATTCCGCGCACGCTGGCCGAGTTAGGCGAAAAGAACGGCAAGAAAGTCGTTCTGAAGAGGTATCAAAGTCCTATCCAGGTGAAGGCGGGCGAGTTGCCTGGATTCACTATTGCCGGCAAGGACGGCAAGTTTTTTGAGGCCCAAGCAAAGATTATCGGCGGGCAAATAGAAGTGTCCAGCGCCCAAGTCAGCGAACCGGTGGCGGTCCGCTATGGGTGGTCGGACAGCCCGGTGATCAATCTTTTTAATGGCGCCGGCCTACCGGCTTCACCGTTTCGAACGGATGTATTCAAGGTGCCCAGCCAGCCCTAACCCGTGCCCAAGCAACCCGACGTCATCGCCAAGAAATCACACTAGCCCGACGCGCAAGCGAGGGAAAGTGCCTAAGCGGCCACGCCGAGCACTCCGGCGCCGTCCTGGGAGATTTTCGACCTCTTGCCGCCGCTATCCCAGGAATAGGTGGTCCCTTCGAAGTCATCAAGGCAATATTTGGGGCAACACCGGAAGTAGAAGGCGGCGTTGACGTGCTGGGTGACGTCTGCGGCCACTACAGTGCAACCCGCATTCATGGCCAACTGTTCGCAAAAGTACTTGCCCGTCCCGCTCTTGGCCACGTTGCAAGCGACGAGCCAAATGGTTCCGATGCTCTTTTTTCGAAGCTGGCTGAACAGGCCGACGTTGGAGCTATTGATGCTTGGGCTGCCGTCTCCGCCCACATACAGCTTTCCATCCCCGCCATGACAGTTGATCACGACATTGTGCAACCCGTAGTCGGTATGGTCATGGGCATAAAGGATCCAATAGACAACGTCGCTGGCACTTGCCGCCTTCGGCATCGCCCAGGTTTCTTTCATCCGGTACTTGTGGCCGGGGACGTCGCAGGAATGTAGGGCCAGCGAAGGTTGCAAGAGTTTTATCATGACAGCCTCTTTTTTGAAATGGAACCGAAAACGCAGTGAAGCGCCCAGCAGGCTTATGTACTTTCCGGGTAGCGGTCGGACATCGAAAGTGATTCGCGGTTCTTTTGGCGCCTCGCCTTTCCGAGGGTTTGCACACCGCGCCGACAGAGCCGTGGTGTACTTTTGTCTCAATTCCTCATTTGCATTGCGGTTTTCGAGTTCTTGATGCATATTTCCATGTAACCGACCTTTTTAACCTTTAAGCGCAGATTCCCCGTCCAATGGCGAGTCCCGTTTCGGCGTCCGATTTCATCGGCAACGTCCGCAAAAGCGGCGTCGTGGATACTGTCACTTGGGATGAATACCTGCGCATTCATCCCGCGCTTCCGAACCAGCCGCATTTGCTGGCGGACAAGCTGGTTCGCGAACAGTTGTTGACGCCGTTTCAAGCGAAACACCTCCTGGCCGGGCGGCATCGCGGACTGGTTTTGGGACAATATCGATTGCTGGATCAGATTGGCAAAGGCGGCACCGGCGTGGTCTTTCTCGCCGAACACCGCCAGCTCCGCAGGCGCGTGGCGATCAAGGTTTTGCCGGGCGAGCACACGCGCGACAAGGAAACGCTGCAGCGGTTTTATCGCGAAGCTCGCGCCGTTGCGGCCTTGGATCATCCGCATATCGTCCAGGCTTACGACGTGAGCAACGAGGGACACATCCACTATTTGGTAATGGAGTACGTGGACGGCGAGAGCCTGCAAACCTATGTCGAGAAGCGCGGCGCCTTGCCAATTCGCGAAGCGGCCGGCTACATCCTGCAGGTCGCCCGCGCGATGCAGCATTACCACGAGCGCGGCCTCGTGCACCGCGACATCAAACCGGGCAACCTGCTGCGCGACGCGCAAGGCTCGATCAAGTTGACCGACCTGGGTATCGTGCGCATGTTCGAGGACAAGGAAGTTGGTCTTACGCAACAACTGTCGCGCGGCGCCGTCTTGGGCACGGCCGATTACCTTTCGCCCGAGCAAGCGGTCAATTGCCATACGGTCGATATTCGGTCGGACATTTATAGTCTGGGTACGACGTTTTACACGTTGCTCAACGGTCGTCCTCCATTCCACGATTCGAAGATCACGCAGAAGTTGGTGGACTGCCAGGTGCGCGAGCCAGTGCCGTTGCACCAGCTCTCGCCGGAAGTGCCGCGCGCGCTTTCGAGTTTGGTGGGGCGCATGGTGGCGAAGAGGCCGGAAGACCGCCCGCAAACGCCGGCCGAGGTCGTGGAAGCGATTACACCGTGGGCACTTCCCTATGCGCTGCCCATTGCTAAGGTGCGACTGCCGGAAGCGCAGCTGCAAAATGGCAGCGCTCACCCGGATCTATTGAAGGCGCTAACTTTTTATGGTGTAGAGTTCAAGAAAACGATCCGGCGTCACTGGGGCGCCGCCCTCGTGGCAGCCGGGTTGCTCACTTGCCTGGGAGTGTTGTGGTTGGCTAGTCGATAACTTGGCCGCGAATTAGGTAGCACTTCCTACCCCGCGGGTGCTGGCGGTGTCGGGAGGATCGCGTCCAAAGTTGCGAAAAATGTATCGACTTGCGGCGGCAGTGATTTAACCCTAGATTTACTGTACGTTCATTTGCCATAGTTAGGCTGGGGTCCATGGAAGCAGTGTCCGGTTTTGCCGAGTTGATGCAGCGCGTACAGGCGGGTGACACAGATGCGGCTCGATTGCTGCACGCGGAATACGGTCCGCATCTGCGCCGGGCCGTGCGCAAGCGCCTCCATCAAAAAATGCGCTCGCGCTTCGACTCCTTGGATTTCGCGCAAGACGTCTGGATGTCGTTTTTCGCCGACGCGCCGCAACGATATCAATTCGAAACACCCGAGCAACTGGTCGCGTTCTTGACGCGCATGGCCCGCAACAAAGTCGCTGCCGCCACGCGCAATCGTCTGATTCGAAAAAAGCAAAACATCAACCGCGAATGCCGAATGGAAGATCCCGCAGTCCCCAAAACGCGCCTGTTCGCGCCGACGCCCACTCCGAGCGAAATCGTCGGCGGCCGCGAGGAATGGGACCAATTCCTCGACCGGCAGCCCTTGGTGCACCGCCGCATATTTTTGTTGTTGCAAAAGGGCCACTCATCGGCGACAATCGCCGCGGAGCTTGGACTGAGTCAACGCACAATCAATCGGGTGATCCGCAAAGTGTCGCCGCTGCCCCCTGGCGCCGCTGCGGGTTGGATGGAAACATGAAGGCAACGCCCACGACGTTACGAACGAATCTCGCGAAGAGTGTGCGCGTCCGCCGCGGGCATTCCAGCCTGGTGGATGAAGCGTACAATGCATTCTGCAAGCTTCGCGACGAAGGCGCGCACGTCAACCCCCAGCAGTTTTGCGACCGCTTTCCCACTGTCAAGTCCTCCTTGGTTCGCCTGATCGAAGCCCACCGCTTTCTCGAAGATCATTCCGAACTGATCGAAGAGCAAACGCCCGTATCGTGGCCCGTGCCGGGCGAGACGATCGGCGGCTTTCTGTTGCTGGACGAACTGGGCCAAGGCGCCTTCGCGCGGGTCTTTCGCGCCGAACAGTCCGCCATGGGCGGTCGCCTGGTCGCCGTCAAGATTTCGCGCTCCGACGGCTTCGAGGCCGCGACGCTGGGCCGCATCGAGCATCCCAATATCACTCCGGTTTATTCCGTCGAGGAAATCCCAGACACCGGCTTGTCGGCAGTGTGCATGCCGTATCGGGGCAGCGCCACCCTGGCGCACCTGGTCGATTTCGTGTACGCGGCGCCGGGGCGTGACCAAAACGCCAGAGTGATTCTCGAAGTCGCCCAAGATCCACACCTGCCCAAGCCCGAGCGGCCTGAAAGCGTACTCCGGCGCGGCACGTTCGAAGAAGGCGTACGCTGGCTGGGCGCGCAATTGGCCGACGCCTTGGCCCATATCCACGCCGAAGGGATTTGCCACCGCGACGTCAAGCCTTCGAATGTATTGCTCACCCCGGACGGCACTCCCAAGCTGCTTGACTTCAACTTGTCATCGAACGAGCTCGTGCCCGACACGCGCTTCGGCGGCACGCTCCTCTATATGGCCCCCGAACAGCTGCTCGCCACCGCCAAGGAACGACGGGGCGACGCGCGCCTGGTTGGTCCCGCGAGCGATCTGTTTTCGCTTGGCGTCATCCTTTACGAACTGCTGTCCGGCAAGAATCCGTTTGGCCCATTGCCCTTGGATAAGTCCACGGAAGAATTGCGTCAGTACTTGCTGCAGCGTCAATTCGAAGGGGTCCGTCCCTTGCGGTCGCTTCGGCCCCAGATAGACGGGTCGTTGGCCCGCGTGGTCGAATTATGCCTGTCTCAAGACCCGAGCCGGCGACCCAGCGCTTTGGAATTGGGTCGAACCTTGCGGCGCGGACTGTCGTGGCGTGCGCGCAGCTTGAAATGGCTGACGCGCCACCGGAAACTGACCGCCGCCGCCGTAGTGCTCACGCTGGCTGCCGCCGCCGCCGGCGCGGTGCATGTTGCCAATCTACCGCCGGCTCACGAAGTCCAATACACACAAGCCATGGAAGCGTACCGTCGCGGTCATTTCGACCAGGCGGCCCTGTTCCTCAAACAATCCCTGATCGCCAAACCCAAGCAAGCGGACGCGCATTTCGCATTGGGACGTGTATTTCAGAAAATGGCCGCCAATGACAAGCAGTATTTGCGTGATGCCATTCATGAGTTCCGTCAGGCGGAGGAATACGGCATCCAAGGCAAGTCGCAAGCTGCCCATGGCTATTGTCTCAATTGGCAACAGTTGCCCAACGCTGCGGTACTGTATTACGAAAAGGCGTGTAAGAACGGCATGGCGACGGCGGCAGTGCTCAACAACCTGGGCCTCAGCTTGATGGAAATAGCCGATTACAAAGAAGCGTACGAGCCATTGCTCAAGGCTGTGGCCTTGGATGCAAGTCTGCAGGCCGGACATCACAACTTGGTGCTTTGGTACATGCAACGGGGTTTTGACGTGCCCGCCGATCAGCGCGCCGAACACTGGGCAAAGGGCATTGTGCACCTTGAGAGAGCTTTGGCGGGCAAGATCTCCGGCGCGCTCGCTTACGACGCGGCCAAGTTATACGCACTTGTTGCGCGCCACGACGACAAATGGAAGGAGCTGGCGCTGACTTGGTTGGCGAAGTCCCTCGATCTGGGCGTCGACCCGGAAGCCGCGAAGCTGCAAAAGGACGCCGCCTTTCGAGCAATCAAGGACGATCCCCGGTTTGGCGAAATGTGTGACCGTATCCGCGTCGCCCACCCGGATGAACACGCCATTCGCTTCGTAGATCCCATCATCGAATAGTCCAGACTTGGTTCCCAAGTTTTGCCTAAGTGTCACTCGCGTCGGAATGGATTGCACATCGCGCCCAATTCGGTGCTTCGTCGCAAGTTGAGACTCTCAAATGATTAGCGAGTGTGCTGCCCAAAATGGATTGCACCTCGGCTCCCTGGGTTGGAATGCAATCCATCATCATACTGAGCTGCCCGCCAGCCACCCGGTGCTCCAGGCTGCCTGGAAATTGTAACCGCCGATGGGTCCGTCCAGATCCAGAATCTCGCCGGCCAAGAACAAGCCTGGGACGAGCTTGCTTTGCACGGTGCGCGAATCGACTTCCTCGAGCGCCACGCCTCCCGCCGTCACTTCCGCTTTGCCGAAGCCCAGCGTGCCGTCGATCGCGATCCGGAGCGCTTTGAGAACGGACACCAGCCGATTGCGCTCTTCCTTCGCCAGCGCCGCCGCTTTGCGGTCGCGCGGCAAGTCGGCCAAGACCAACAGGGTTTCGCAAAGCCGGCGTGGCAACTGCGCGGGTAAGACCGCGGCGAGCAGTTTTTTTCCCGAAACAACCGACTGGCGACGCAATTCATCGCCGACTTGTTGGACCGTCGTCTCCGGAAGGAAATCGATTTCCACTTCGAGAGTTTGCGGCTTGGGATGACCGCTGACCACGCGGCTGACGTCGAGAATAACCGGCCCGGATAAGCCGAAGTGAGCGAACAGCAGTGAGCCGCGCCGGCTGGCCAGTTCTGCTTGCCGGTCGATGATGCGCACGCGCACGTCGGGCAAGGTCACGCCGCGCAGCTCCTGCACCCACACGGCGCGGGTCAAAAGCGGCGTCAGCGCCGGCCGCGGCGGCACGATCGTGTGCCCAAGCGCACTGATCCAGCGGTAACCGTCGCCGGTCGTACCCGAGGCGGGATAGGATTGCCCGCCGGTAGTGAGGATGACCCGGCCGGCGCTCAACACGCGCTGGGACGTCTCTACACGAAATCGTCCTTCATGCACTCCAAGTTCGGTGACAGCCTCTCCCAAAGCCAGCACGGCGCCGCTGCGATCCAAGCGCCGCAACAGCGCCTGCAACACATCGTTGGCTTTGTTGCTGACGGGGAATATCTTGCCCGTTTCTTCGACCTTCGTGGCCACGCCCTCGACTTCAAACAATTCGACGGTTGCCTCGACGCTCAAGGCGGCCAGCGCGGAATGAAGAAACTTGCCCGGCGGGCCGAAGGCTTCGACAATGCCGCGGTTGTCGGTGGCCTGGGTGATGTTGCAACGCGTGCCGCCGGACATGAGGATCTTGACGCCGGCCTTGCGGTTTTTCTCGAGCAGCAAGACGCGCCGGCCGCGCTCCGCCGCCCGCAGCGCCGCGATCAATCCCGCCGCCCCGGCGCCAATCACGATTACATTCCACTCGGCATTGGACATGCCCTCTTTTTACACCAGCCCGACGCGCAAGCGAGGGATTCCAGCCCGACGAGCAAGCGAGGGACTCGACGCGCGAGCGAGGGACTCGACGCGCGAGCGAGGGACTCGACGCGCGAGCGAGGGACTCGACGCGCGAGCGAGACTAGCGGTAGTTTTTATTGCGCCGTCCGCTGGCGAGCGCGCGCAAGCAAGAAAGCAGATGGCACGCAGATGACGTAGGATCGGGGCATCTTCGTATGCGGGCGGTACGATCCGAATTGCGCGCAACTCGATCGAAGAGCGCGTTTCGACGTGGCTTGCGCACCGGAATGCAGAGCGAATCATGGAGTGCGCTTTTTCGCGTTGCGGGGATCGTCGTTGGCATTCACGTAGTCAATTTGCCACGGCCCGATGCCGTGCAATTGAACAACCGTTTCGCCTTTAGCCCAAACGTAATGCTTCATGCCGGGCGCCCAGGTCCCAAATGCGCCGGCGGGCATGACTTTGCCCTTGGATGAGTCGAATGTGTCGCCCATGCCAATGTTGAACACGCCGGAAAGGACAGTCAGTCGTTCCGGTTTCGGGTGCATGTGCGGTGGAATGCGGTAGCCGTCCGGAAACTTCAGTCGCATCACGAAAGGCCCATCCTTGCCGGGGTGTCCCTCCAAAATGGCCATCTTTGCTCCCGCGGGAATGGAGGGCGGGCCAACTTGCCACTTCAAGTCCGCCGGCGCATATATGCTGAGCTCCATGGATTTCTTGTCCTGGGCTTGCGACGAGATGGCGGCGCTAAGAATGCCGAATAGCGTGATGGTGAAAATGCAGGAACGCATTTGATCCTCCGTCTAGTTTTCAAATGTCAGAATGTCTTGCGACCATACTCAGCCGAGCTCGCAGGAACGAATTCGCCTGCCACTTCATAGCTTAGATGCGCGCGCTGCGCCGCCCATCGTGAAAATGCTAATGGTGGCAAAGCGCGTCATGCATCGGCATTATCGGCGGCGAACGATAATTTCTTTCCGACTCGCGCCGCTATCGCTAATATCGACGTTTGATATGATTGCCACTCCGGCCGGGCGAAAGGGCGCATGGTGTCGGGACGCCGGCCCTCGCAAGGCCGACGTCGGACCAAGAAGGAGCGGGGCAACATGAGCACCGGTAAACTTGCAGTGATGGGGATGTTGACAACTTTTGTGGCGGGCGGGCTGCTGGCCGGTTTGCTGCTACGGCAGTCCGCGCGGGCCAGCGCCCAAGGCGGACAGCCGCAGCCGCCGGGAACGCCGCCCGCGCCGTGGCTCAAGGGAAGCGCCGAGGAAAAGCTAGCTCAACTCGAGCGCCATTTGCGCGGCCTCGATGTGTCCATGGCCGAAATCGGCTATCGCTACGGCGAGTTGCTGGTCGCCGCCAAGACACGCAACTGGGACTACGCGCAATACCAAACGGAGAAAATCGAACTGTCGATGCGGCTGGCCATTGAGCGCCGACCAAAGCGAGCGCAATCGTCCGAGCCGTTTCTCAAGGACAGTCTGCCCCTTGTCCTCATGGCGGTCAAAGCCAAGAACGGCGAAGCACTCGATACCGCTCTTGAAAAGCTGCACGCCGGCTGCGTCCAGTGTCACCAAGCCGAAAAGGTGCTTTACTTCAAGGAGTCCGTGGACCGGATCAAAGAGAGGAATTCAAGATGAGAGTGCATCGATACGCTTGTCCTGTTGCCGTCGCGGCTTCTTGGCTGGTCTACTTAAGAAAAACGCCAAGCCGACGTGGGTGGTCCGTCGGCCTGGCGCAGGCAGGTGGAAGATCGAGGCGGTGTCCGGTTTAGCGTGTCGGCGCGATGGACAAGGGCGCCAGCCGCGCCGGCGCGGGCTGCACGATGATCGTCTCATGCTGAGGCGCCGCGTGGGCCGGCGTCATCTTCTGCGGCACGGACGGCGTCACGTAGGTCGGGTAACCATTGCAACCGTTGCAATCGCAGCGGCCGCGGATGCGGCACAAGAATCGGCCGCAACCGCTGTCGCAGGCGGCGCCAGGACGCTCTTCGACCTTGCAGGTAAAGCCTTCGCACTCCTCGATGATGACCTTCTTGAGGAGCGCGTTCTTGCAGCGCGCCTGGGGAACGCAGTCGGCGCCGTTGGGACCGCAACCATTGTGGCCGCCGCCGTTATGGCCGCAGCCACGTTGTCCGCAGCCGTCGTGTCCGCAGTCCCTGCCGCCGAAGAGGCCGCTGCCGCTGCCGCAGCCGAAGAGGTTGCTCAGGCAGCAATGCGAAAGGCAGCCTTGCAAGCTGCAACGAGTCAAGCAGTAATCGACTGGCTTCGAGGAATAGATGGTCGTGCTGGTTTTGATCTTGGAGGGGACGCTCACGCACACTTTGTGAGTGGGCGCGCAACCCGTGTCGCAATGGCCGCCGCCAAAAATGCCGGAAACCGGCTGAATCTGGGAGCGCAAGCCGGGCAGGACCACGACTTCTTGCTGAGCGTGGGCGCTTTGGCCGAGGCAGGCCAGCAAGCCCAGAGCCAGCGAAGTCCACAACAAACGACGCATGATAGATACTCCTGTGGAAAACTTCCCTGTGGGAATGTCCGGGATCGAGATAAATGGGCCGGCACGCTTGCCGGCCCTTGGTTTACAACTGGCTAGAAGTCGTAGGCGAAACGGATGCCGAAGGAATCGACGCGGCCGCTGCGGTTGGCGCCGAATCCGGTGCCAGCATCGGAATCGCGCCAAGCGCGCACATAGTTGAACATGACCTTGGCGTTGCTGGTCCAATACCAGTTCACGCCTAGGACCACGTCCTGCAACACGCCCGTCGGAGGACTGCCGGTGCTGACAATGCCGTCCTCGCGTAAGTCGAGATAATCCCAGCGCGCGGTCAATTCCCAGGCGCCTTTGCCGGACAGCCAGCGGCGGCCTTCTTCATCGCTGCCACGGACCAGGAAGAACGGCTCGTTCACCTTGACGCGGTCGAAAGCGCCCGAGCGGCGGCTGTAGGCGCGATGTTCGCCGGTCAGGAAGTAGGACGCCATGACATAGCTGCCCCAGTATTCCGGTTTGCGGCCGCGCGTGGCTGCGGGATTGACGATGCCGTCGTTAATCAGGTAGGCGAGCTCGGCCTGGATGCTGAGCGGTCCCCAGACCAACGCGAATTCGCCGCCGTACATGTCGGCCTCATCGACGAGCAGCGGGCCGGCCTGAATAATGCGCGGGCTGCCGTCGCCGTTGCCGATACGGAGCGTGCGGGCGCGGTAACGGGCGCCGACCACGCCATCGTCATCTTGGAGGGGGTTGAGCGAGTAACCAAAGTGCTTCCAGGCCGCGCCCAAGTGCAACAGGCAGCGGCCGTCTTGCTCCCAAATGGGCAACACGGTTCCGCGCAAAACCAGGTCCTGTGCCCCTTCCCAAAGCGCGGTGGTCGTATCCGGTTCGTCGGCGAAAATGCCAGCGGAGAACGTCGCACGTTGGTCAAGGAAATCCCTGCTGAAGCCGGCGCCCAGGCGGCGGCCCAGACCAAACGCTTCGTTGAATAGCGTTCGGTCCATGAACGTGATATACCGGCTCGAGGTCAGCTCTTCGAGGCTGAAGAACTCTTTGTAGTGGCCGACGCGGAAGGTGCCGATGATCGGCAGCTGGGTAACGTCGATATAGACGTCGGTGGCCGCCGCGTTGCCGCCGGCAAAGTCGTACTCGATCACCCAGTTGAAGACTTCCCAGAACGTGCCGTCGACGCGCATACGAGCGCGGCGAAAGCCGGTGGCATCGAAGTAATTCGGGAAGTTGCCGCGCGGATCGGGATGATGCCAGCCCATGTCGTAATGGACGCGGCCGCCGACGTGCACTTTGAAGTCCTTGAGCGGCGACTCAAACGTGATGCCGTTGCTCCATTTGGCCGTCATGTTCAAGTCTTTGCCGACTTCCTTGTACTCGGGGCCGGCGGCCTTCTTGGCTTCTTCCTTCTTGGCCTGCGATTGCAAGTAGTTGCTGACGATGCCTTCGATCGCTCGGGCATCGATGCCAGCCTCGGTGCTGACCGGGTTTTGGTTCAGCTGCTTGCGTAGCTCCTCGTTTTGTTTCTCCAAGCGGTCCAGCCGTTCCTGAAGCGCTTTCAGGTCGCTGTCCTGCGCGGAGGCGAACTCGCCGCCCAGCGCCACGGCGCAGCCAGCCACGGCCGTGGTCAGCAGTTTCTTCCACATACTGCGGAACATGTTAGAATCCCTCCCAAGGAAACGCCCGGCGATCCGGGATGGCAAAGCCGTCCCTTATTGCCCGAAGCGCCGGCGATTCCGTCCTCGTTTGTTCTGCGCTCCATGGATCCCACGCCACGAGCTTTTTCCACGAGCGGACGGCGCTGCGCCGGCGTCGGTACCGCACGCTGGAAAAGACGTTGCGTTTTGTCCACATTCATCATCGTCCCGGTCTTTTGATCTCTACATTTGCCAAACGCAAAATCCGCCCCTGCATGTTGGGAATAAAGGGGTTATTCCTTCGAACGATGAAGAATCTCAAATCCTGCAAAATCCAGGGACGGACTGTAACGATTTTGCCGGCGCGCGGAAGGTGGTTTTTGAAGTTAGTGTGAAGTATCTGGCGAGCGGCCCAGATTACAACCCGCCGATTATGATAATTGACCACTACATCAGTATTTGCAATCAAGTGCTTGGACAACTCGCAAGGTCAGTTGGTCCAATCGTATCCACGGCGCAAGTCATTATTCATAAGCAAGTTGCCATAAGACGCGCACGATTTGGGGCATGGTTCAACTGGAGGTAGAAAAGGAGAGCGGGACGTGGCGGCGGAGGTAGCGAACTGCACAGAAACGAGGCTTCTGGCCGTAACTCCTTGGGCGACAACGACTCGCATTTTTGTGTGCAATTTGTGTGCAAATCGGTGACACCCCCCCTCTCACTACGCTCGCCTGACTGTCACCTCAAGCCGCCCGGTTGTGAACCATGCCCGATTTCCCGATTTGGCCAACTCGAAGGGGAGGGAGGGAGGGGGGGCGTCGATTCTCCAGAGTCAATCCCACATGTTAGCAAGCGATAACATCAAGACTGTCAGAATGGCGGTCTGCCAATTGCGCGCAGCAAGAGGAGTTGAGAACGATTGAAGGCAATGATTGATTCCAGGTATGCACCCACGTTGTAACAATCGTGGTCGTTGTCCGACTAACCAAGGAAGCGGTGCGTAGGGGCCTTTTTTCGGTTACAAGGGAATCGTGGCGCACGTCCGCCGTGCATACAGCAAAGGAACCATCACCCGCGAAGACGAACCGATGAACAAGAAACCGCTTGAGACTCCCAGTCATCCGCCCGATCCAACCACCTGGGTTGATCAGCACGGAGACTTTCTATTCCGCTATGCCCTATCGCGATTGGGAAACCGAGCCGTTGCCGAGGACTTTGTGCAAGAGACGTTTCTGGCAGCGCTTCGGGCCGGCAAGAGTTTCTCAGGGAGGTCCACGGAGCGCACTTGGTTTGTTGGCATTCTGAAGCACAAAATCGTTGACCATCTGCGCCAACAGAGCCGCGAACGGCCGGTCAGCGCCGTCAACTCCACCGAGGAAATGGGCGCGGATCTGTTCGGCAAAAGCGGGTCGTGGCAAGTCAAACCGGCGCATTGGCCTGGCGATCCGGAAGAAGTATTGGAGAAGAAGGAATTTTGGGAAGCCTTCCGGCACTGTCTGGAGGATCTTCCCCGGCGGCTGCGTACTGTCTTCTCCCTTCGAGAGATGGACGAGCTGCCCACGGACGAGGTTTGTGAGGCAATGCAGGTTACGCCAGGCAATCTCGGCGTACTGCTCTATCGGGCCCGGATGGGCCTGCGGCGTTGCCTCGAAATCAACTGGTTCGACACCCAGACGGAAGCGAGTTGAACATGCTTTCCTGCCAAGAAGCCAGCTACTTGGTTTCCGAGTCGCTGGATCGCAAACTCCGGCTCTGGCAGCGCATCAAGGTGCGGTTGCATTTGCTCATGTGCCGACTTTGCTCACGCTTTCGCAAACAGACACTTTTTCTGAGAGACGCTGCCCGCTATTACTTGATGGGCGCGGAGGAGTCAGAAACCGCCGTAGACATTGGCCTCTCTCCGGAAGCCCGTGACCGGATCAAGCGATCCCTCCAATCGGATCCGTCTTGATCTTCGGCAAGAGCTTGTAAGGAATGCGCAACTCGCACGACTAACCTGGAGGGGTCTGTCCGCTCAACCAGAGGCAGATGGGCAAGTCGCCCAGAAGAGAGGAGTCCGGTGATGCAGCGAATTCTTGTGATCGGCATTCTGGGAGCGCTGGTTTTGAACAGCGGCTGTTCCTCGCGTGGCTCGCCGACCCCTGACACCAGCCCAGGAGCGAACGCCGCCGCCCCGGATCAAGCGCTGCCGACAGTCGCCGGTTCGCCCGGCTCCCCAGCCGAGACGCCCGCAGGAGAAAAGGGAGCAAAAACGAAGCAGGTCACAATTGCCGTCAGCGGCATGACCTGACCCGTGGGCTGACCGGCGCGGGTGCAACAAGCACTCAAGTCCTTACCGTGGGTAAGGCAGGCACAGGTGAGTTTCGAAAGCCAACAAGCCGTCGTGACGGCCGACGCAAACAGGTACGATGAGAACGCCCTGCTCAGCGCCATCCAGAAAGCCGGTTGTAACGGCACGGTAATGAAGTAGCGGAGCAGGAAGAGGCGGAGGGACGCGAGAAATCCACCACAGGAGGAGCGGGCATGTTAGTCCTCAGCCGGAAAAAGGGAGAGAGGATTTGCATTGGTGAAGAAATCGTGGTCAAAGTGCTTGACCTGTACTGAGACCGTGTACGGTTGGGTATTGAGGCCCCGGCGGAAGTGGCCGTGTTTCGAGAGGAGCTGATCTGCCAGTGGTTTGCATGGCCGGTGCGCCCAAGTGAGCGGCGCCGGCTTTGATGAACTCGAGGTGCAAGCAATGTTGCCTAAGACACTGCTGTTTGGCTTCTGGTGTTGTGCGGCAGGCATGTCGCTCGCGCAGGATTCCAGCCAAGAGTTCAACCCCAAGCGCGTGGCGCCGGCGTTTCCCCCCCTCACGGACATTCCCGTGAAACCCGCCCAAGAAGCGCAAAGGCTGCTGAACCCAGCGGAACTGGTGCTTGGCGTTGTGGTGGGCGGGGAAGCGCGGGCTTATCCGATCAACATGCTCACTGGGCCCAGCCGGGAGATTCTCAACGACACCTTGGGCGGCAAAACTATCGCGGCCACGTGGTGACACCTGTGCCACAACGGCATCGTGTATGCCAGGGAAGTGGATGGCAAGAAGCTCACGTTGGTGGTCTCCGGCCTGCTCTGGAACCGTAGCCTGGTCATGAGGGATCAAGAAACCCAGAGTTTGTGGAGTCACATCCTGGGAGAAGCGAAGCAGGGACCGTTGAAGAACAAGCGGCTCCAACAGATCCCTTCCGTTATGACCGACTGGGAAAGTTGGCAAAAACAGCATGCGGATACGACGGTCGCGGTTCTCTCGCGGACGAGCAAGGAGTATACCCGGCACTTCTACAAGCGTCTGGACGACTTCGTCCTCGGAATGGTAGTCGAGGGCAAGGCCAAGGCGTGGCCTCTTGATGTGCTGCACAAAACGCCGGCCAGAAATGACGCGTTCTTCGGACAGCCGGCGCTCGTTACCTTTGATCGTGAAAGCGTCACAGCAAGGCTTTTCGACCGCCGGCTCAATGAGCGCACCCTGACCTTCCATTGGAAGGACGGCAAGCTGCGCGACGATCAAACCGGCACAACTTGGAATGCGCTGACCGGCAAAGCAGTTGCCGGTACACTCGCGGGGCAGCACCTGGTCCCCTTGCCGGCGATTATCTCCTTCCGAAAAGTTTGGCAACAGTTTCACCCCGAAAGCGAAATCGTGTCGTCGAAGTGAAAGGTTGTGTGCCCGACGAGGCCGGGGCGCAAGGCAAAAGGGCACATATGCCTCGACCATTGCGGCTGTATCTGGGACTTTTGGTTTGGCTGGGCGCGGCGCTGGCAAGCCTGAGCGTGGCCGACATCCCCGGCGACTTTGGCCACGCCCTGTGCGGTGAGTGGGGCTGACTGCCGCCTCTGCAAGCGCTGGCAGCGCTGCATCTGTTGTGGCTCGTCGTTTTGCTGCCGTTGGCCGGCTGGTGGATCCGACGCGCCTCCGGGAAAACAGTCCGTCGCGTGGGCTTGGCACTCCTGATAGTCGGCCTTGTGGGCATCGGTGTCATCGGCACTCGGCAAATGCTCATCAGTGGCACCACGACCGAGGGTTGGGAGCACCTCCCACATCGAATCCTCTACGACCTCGTTCGGCTCACCGATTTTCCGCTCGTGCAGATCCTGATCGTGGGCGCCTGGTGCTGGCGGCGCGGCCGGCGCAAAGAGGCCGCACGCTACTCGCCGGTACCTGCAACAGGGCTCAAGAGCCAGGAGCCGGAAAAAAAGTCCGAACCACTGTAAGGTTTTTCAAGCCGCCGCGACTAACCATCAATGGCTTCCGCGATGGATCAGCGTAGCGCCCAAGTGCGCGACGCCTGGTCCAGCGTTACCACCGGGGTCAGGAAAGATCCTGGTTTCGTTCGGGGGAACAAGGATGAAAACCGTATACCGTGTCACCGGCGTTCTTTTCTGGATGGTCGTCGCCCTCGTTGGCTTAGCAGCGATGGGTTGCCAATCCGCAAATGGCATCCTCGCGAAAACCGAGAGCGGAGCGTTTAGCTGGACATCACAGGAAAAGCCCTGTCGCTTTGGTTGAAGGCACTAAGGAATGAACCTTTACCGGGTGTAAAGGAAAACGATAGTAGCGCACGACCTCGCCCCTCGTTGGGAGGAGATCACCATGAAGCCGCAGCGCAAACGAGTTTTCGTCTTGGCCCTCGGCGGACTCCTTGTTTTGGTTTCTGCCTGGGCCTTTGCCAATTCAGGATTGCGGGGGGTCATCTCGTCCGGACACTCCGGGGAATCTGCCCTGCAGAACCGCAAGGCTGATTCGGCGACTTGTTGCCAACACGCATCATCCAGCTGCTGCCAGCAGGAGGAGACCTTCTGTTGCTGTGGCAATGCCGATCACGTCTGTCCCCAAGGGACTGTCCCGATTGCGTTGCAAAAGAAATCCCAAAAAGAGGAGATGAAAGCCAGCGCGGAGGCGATGGCGAAGGGCAAAGCGGCACGCCAGGCGGTGGAGGCTCATCGGAAAGCCTTGGACAAGGACGGCGTCCATAGTTGCTGCATCAATCCGAGCTGCGTTTTTTGCGCTGCCGCCGGGGATATGTGCCCCTGTGCCATGAACCTGCGCAAAGGCATGCCGGTGTGCCCGGAGTGTTGGGGCGGCTGGCAATCAGGATTTGGTCGGCTGGAAGGCGTCGATGCTGCCAAGGTTCAAATTGCTCCCAAAGACAAATTGAAAATGATGTATGAGATGAAAGCTAAGAACTTCCAGAAAACCCAAGATGCAGGGAAATAGCGTATCTCGCAGGCGGGGGCGAGTACTATCGATCAATCGGCTTGCCCAACGCGCGCACCAGGAGGAATTGCGACCGATTGTAGGCAGTGATTGCTTCCAGGTACTCGCTCTGAGCGGCTGCTAACGTTTGAATCGCCTGCTGCGCTTCGATGGCCCGCAAGACATCGCCAAGAATTCCTTTGAAATTCAGCGGCACGGCCTGGCTGGCGGCTTCGACGCGTGTGCGTGCCGCCTCCAGTTGCTTGCGGCGCAATTCGACTTGGGCATGCACGCTGACCACTTCGGCGGCGATGAAGTCGCGCACCTGGGCCGACAGCAGCATGGCTTGCTGGTTTTGGCTTTCCCGTTCACGGCGCAGGGCGCGGTTGCCCAAACCGAGGTTGCGCAGTTGCCAAACCAAGAGGGCATCGAAGTCGGCCCGGTCGCTGAAATTGCCGACGAAGCTGCCCGGCCCGCCGCCGAAACCGCCCGCGCTCAAACCCACGTGCACATGGGGAATGAGCGGCCGCCACTTCTCCTGCTGCAACCGATTCGCGGCGGCGTCGGCGACGGCCTGCTGCACTTCCACTTCCGGCCGGCTCGCCAGCGCTTGGGCGATCAAATCGGCCAGCGGCACAGTCTCCTCTACGAACGCCAAAGGCGCCACTTGGTCTTCCTGTGGGAAAAGCACTGTGGCCGGATCGAGACGTAGCAGTCGCACCAGCTCCGCGGAGGCCACGCGCACCGCTTCCTCCGCCTGCAAGACTTCTCGGCGACGTAAAGCTGACTCGGCCTGAACGCGGAACCCGTCCGCCGGCGGCGCCTTACCGGCTTTGATGCGTGCGTCAATCAAACGCACCAATTCATCGGCGTTCTTTTCGGTCGCTTTGGCAATGGCCGCCTGTCCCTGGGCGCGCGCCAGGCCGAGGTAGGCAATTGCTACTTGAAGTAATGTGTCGTTGAAAGTAGCCGTCCGGGCGGAATCGCTGGCGCGAACGAGCTGCCGCTCGACCAGGGGCGCGAACAAGCCATCGGCAAGCGAAAAGTCGACGACCAGTCGAGCCGGTCCGCCCGTGGCGCCGGTGAGCGCGGAGCCGCCCAGCGCGGGGCCGCCGCCGACGAAGAAGGAGCCGCGGCTCACTTCGATGACCTGGCCGCGCGTGTCTTGGATTTGCCCGTCGTGCTTGTTGTAGCCAATGCCTGCGGACAGCGACGGCAACCAAGCCGCGCGAGCGCCGGCCAGGCGTGCTTGGGCCTCTTGCACTCGCTCCGAAGCCAGGGCAATCTGCAAATTGCTCGCTCCCGCGAGCCGCAGCGCCGTCGGCAGGTCGATTGGATAGCGGTCGGCGCCGGGTTTTTCCAGCTTGGGATAGCCGACTTCGTCTTTTTTCTGCTCCTGGGACGAAGCATGCAGTGGGTCCGCCGACGAGATGCGCAACGGCGGAAGAATCACCGGCTCGGTTTGTTGAGGATTCGATGACTGCGCGAGGATACAATTGACCGCCAGCAGCCAACAGACGCCGGCGCATGCTGTGGCGCTTCTCGTGCGGGTCGATTCATGTTTCGAGCATTTCATGATCAATTCCTGTCGAAGGCGAGTCCATTGGATGTATCGGTTGTAAGGCTGATAGGGAATGAATCAATTTCGAGATGTGAGCAAGTTGCACAAAAGGGGCAGGCGCGCACGCTCCCCCCCTTAATATCGTGTGGCACGCCGAAGATCTGCCCCAATCACCTTGACTACTTGGCAATCTCCACTGCCTGCCCGTCACGCACGCCGTGCTGGCCTTCCGCAATAACATTTGCCTCCGCGCCCAGTCCGCCAACCACCTGTAGGCGAACGCCGTCGCTGTAGCCGATTTTGATTTCCCGACGCACAACGCGGCCTCCCTCCACACACCAAACGCACGGAGTTTCGCCGGTCGCCAGGGCGCTCGCCGGCAGCACTAGCCCATCGGGGATATCGACGAGCGTGATCGTGCCCGAGCCGAACGTCCCCGGCCGCAAGTTTGCCGGCGGCGCATCTAGCTCCGCCTCGATGCGCATGGTTCGGAACTCGAAGTCCAGTGCGTCCGCGATCCGGACCACCTTGCCGCTGAGCGGCTGTCCGCCGGAAGAGTTCAACACAAAGCGGGCCGGCTGGCCGATCTTGACCAAGGCAGCTTCCTCCGCCGGCAACTTGGCGACGATGCGCAAACGATCGACCCACGCCAAAGTGAACAGCGGCGTTCCTTTCCCCGTCGTGGCCGCCTGGATGAAGTCGCCGGTATCGACGAGGCGGCGCGTGAGGACGCCGTCGTAAGGGGCCCGAATCGTGGCGTAGGCCACCATGATTTCCGTGTGCTTTTGGTCCGCTTGAGCCACTTTCACACGCGCCTCGGCCGCCTTTTCGTCCGCCGCGGCCTGGAGGCGCTTCGCCTGCTCCACTTTGGCATTGGCCTTGGCGGTCAGGACCGCGTTCTTGGCCGCGGTCAAAGCGGCCTCGGCGACGCGCAACAGGTTTTCTTCTTTCTCGACCACGTCGCCTTGCACGACGAGCTGCTTGAACAACCCCAGTTGACGCTCATATTCTATCTTGCGGTAGCGCACGTCGGCGTCATACTTGGCGACGAGCGCTGCGACCTCGTCAATTTTGGTATGCGCGGCGGCCGCCAAGGCCTCAGCCGCTTGCGCCGCCGCTTTGGCCTGGCCCAATTCGGCGACTGCCTTTTCTACCAGTGCGGCTTTGCGCAGCAGGTCCTGCTTATCTTCGGGAACCCATAATTCGGCCAACACCTGTCCTTTCTTTACGCGGTCGCCGATGTCCAGAGGCCGCGGCTTACCGGTGGCGTCCAGAAGCGGCTTGCCAATGGCGCTAAGGGCTGGTCCAATTGCTTCGAGAAACCCTGACACCTTGGCTTGAATTTCGGTTTTCTCATACGGCTCGACGTGCGCGGGCTGGGGAGTGGAGACGCGCTTGAGGTGTTCGCGCGTGGGGCGCACGATCTTGACGCGCACCGGTTCCTCACTTTGGGCTACGACAGACGGCGCGGACTGTTTACCGGACTGCGCGGCGGTTTGCTGTTGGGAGCAGCCCGCAGAAATAACCACAAAGACACAAAGACACAAAGAGTGCCACAAAGGGCAAGCAAGATAGCCGACAGTTTTCATTTTCATCTCCTTCTTCTTTGTGCTTCCTTTGTGTCTTTGTGGTTAGCTGGGCAAGCTCTGTTTCTTGAACATCACATACAAGCATGGAACTACGAAAATCGTGAGTGCCGTCGAAACGGTTAGGCCGCCGATCACGGCCCGCGCCAATGGCGCCGTGGCCTCCCCCTCGTGCAACGCCAACGGGATCAGGCCGACGATCACCGCCAGCATGGTCATGAGAATCGGCCGCAGCCGAATCTTGCCCGCTTCCACGGCGGCTTCCCAGACCGCCAAACCGCGTTCGGCGCGCAAGCGGTTGGCAAATTCGACGAGCAAAATCGAATTCGTCACGGCGATGCCCACCATGAAGATCACACCCATGAAGGACTGTATGTTCAGCGTCGTGCCGGTCAGGAACAGGATCAAGAGCACGCCGATCAAGCCCAGCGGGACGGCGAAGAGGATGATGAACGGATCGAGGAATGACCGGAACTGCGCGACCATGATGAGGTAAATAAGCACGACGGCCAGGAGGAAGCCAAAACCAAGACTCTCGAACGATTCCCTCATGTTGGAGACTTCGCCGCGCAACTGCACGGTGTAGCCGGGCAGCGCTTTTCCCGGGTCGGCAGGATTGGGCACCAGCCAACTCGACACTTTACCGCTCGTCTGTCCCCGTCCGCCCCACTGAGTCAGCAGTCGCTCAATGTCGGCTGCGACCGAGCCGACGTCCCGGCCTTCCACGTTAACGTAAACGTCGATAACGCGGGCCAGGTCCTCGTGATTGATCTCGACCGGCGTTTTCTTGTTCCAATCGATGTTCTTGACGAGGTTTTGGAGTTGTTGCGCGCGGGCGTGCGGTTCTTTGCCGCGAATCGGCGTGAGCATGAGGTTGTGCCAATTGATCATGGCCAAAGGCAGTGTCACGCCCATGTAGATGTGATTGCCGCTCTCGTAGTCGAGCCAAAACAGCGACTTCAAAACGTCCGAACCGTTCGTGGAGCTGAGCATATTCTCGGCGGCGTCTTGCATGGTCACGCCCACGTCGGCCATGCGCTGCTGGTCGAGCTCGATGCCGACGGTCGGATAATCGATCGCCTGCTGAATGCGGATGTCCACCGCGCCCTTGACGGTCTTGAGCCGCTCACGAAGTTCCTTGGCAATCTCGTACTGCTTAAACATGTTGCGGCCGCGGATCTGAACGTTGATCGGCGCGGGCAGGCCGAAGCTGAGCGCCGCCGAGATCATGCCGCCGGTGTTGAACGAGAACTGCGTGTCCTGGAAGCTCGGGTGCGCTGCGAACGCCTCGCGCAGCAGGGCGGCATACTCCTGGCTGGAGGTGCTGCGCTCGTGTGCTTCCGTGAGTTGGACGAGGATGGTCGCGTCCATCGGGCCGGCGTTGGCGGTGTAACCGGCCGGCCAGTCGTACAGCACGCCGATGTCGCTCAGGATCAGCTTGCGGTCTTTTTCCTTGATCACGGCTATGATCACGTCTTCGATGCCTTGGCCGGTTTTCTTTTTTTGCTTGACGCTCCCGGCGCTGACGCGACCGGGCATCCCGCCGCTCACGCGGCTGGGCTCGCCTGTCAATTCGATTTCGCCGCTGATCCGCTCTTGCGACTTTTCAATCCGAGTGCCGGCGGGAAAACGCACGTTTACCACAATCTGGTTGGCGTCTGTGGCGGGGAACAATTCCTGCCCCAGAAAGGGAAACAAGCCAAAACTGCCGACCAAAAGTACCAGGGACGCGGGCACCACTGTCCAGCGTGCTCGGACGGCCCGTTGCAGAGTCCACGCGTACCCTGCCTTGAGTTGCTCGTAGCCCGCGTCGCACACGCGGAAGAGCCAGAACCGTTTTGTCCCCGCCTGGTGCGGCTTGAGGAAGTAAGAATTGTAGGCGGGCGACAGCGTGCGCGACAACAGCCAAGACGCGAACATGGCGAACGCCACGCTCAACGTCAGCGGCTGGAAAAGGTACTTGCCCATGCCGTAAAGGAAGATAACCGGGAAGAAGACGGCTACGGTTGTAATGGTCGCCACCAGCACGGGCATGGCGATTTCGCGGGCGCTGTCCAACGCCGCCTGCATCGGCGACTTGCCCATGTCGAGATGCCGAAAAGTGTTTTCGATGTCGATGATCGGGTCATCAACCAGCCGGCCCATTACCAGAGCCAGTCCCCCCAAGGTCATGAGGTTGAGGGTGTGGCCGGTGAAGTAAAGGCCGATGACCGCCACCAAAGCGGACAGTGGGATGGTCAGTGCGATCACAACCATCGGCCGAAAACTGCCGATGAAGAGCAGCACCACCAGACAGGCCAACACGGCCCCCAGCCCGCCCTCCCAGAGCAAGTTGTTGACGGCGCTGCGAACAAACACGGACTGGTCCGCGACCACGTCCAGCTTGAGCCCGGATGGATTGGTGTCATCTTCTTTCGCACCGGCGCGAGGCGGCAATCGATCAAGAAAAGTGGGGATGCTCTTCTTGACCCCTTCGACGACCTGGATCGTGTTGCTGCCCGGCCGCCGCAGAATGGGAAGATAGACGGTCTGCTTGCCTTCCCAGGCCGGCGCCCGCGTGATCCGCACCAGGTTGGTTTGGATGGCGGCCCGATCCGCGACCCCGCCGACCGCTTTCAAATCGACTTGCTGCCGCAGTGAACCCTGCCTTCCGTCGCTGAAGAGGGAAGAGGAATTGCCAACCTTGATGGGCATGTAATTCAACTCAAACGCCTTGTCCGGCATGTTGTTGATCGCCAACAGCACGTCTTTGTGGCGCAGAAACTCAGGTATGCCCGGCTCGTCGCCGAGCTTCAGCCGGCCGGGCGGGATCATCGGGCTACCCTGGCCCATGGCCCGCTGCACGTCCATGAACGACAGGTTGCGGGCGTGCAGTTCCTGCGGGTCGAGCTCGGCGTAAATGCGCCGCAGCTTGCCGCCAAAGACGGCGGGGGCAATCACGCCCGGCGTTCCTTGGAGCATGTTGCGGACATTGAAATACGCCAGTTCGTAGACCTTGGTTTCATCCAAGACGTCACTGGAGGCAGCCAGATACGCCGTCGGCAAGGGCGCCGTCGGATCGTAGAGCATCACCATCGGCGGCACTGTTCCCGGCGGCAAATAGTAAAGGTCCGCCGAGGCCAGACTGGCCACTTGGGCAAATGCGGCGTTGGAATCCGTGCCCTCGCTAAAATGGTCGCGCACCACCGAGACACCGATCATTGTCCGCGATTCCTGGCGCTGAATGCCCACCGCCTGACCCGTCCAACGCTCGATGCGGTTGGTGATCGTCCGGTCCATGAATTCGGTCGGCATGCCCGGATAAAGGGTCAACACCTGCACGGCCGGCGACTGGTAGGTCGGCAGAATGTCCACCGGAACACGGTCGACGCAGACGAAGCCGATGACCGCAATGAAGAGACAGAGCACGATGACCAGGTAGGGGTTGGAGACCGCCACCCGCACCAACCAGGTGGTCTGCTTGGCGCTCGCCTCCGTCTCCGACAATAGGCTGCCTTGTGTGACCATTGGATCGCTCCTAATTGTGATCCGAATAGCTGCCATAGGCGCGCACCACGCGGTCCAGACGATCTGCTTCCGTCTGACCGATTACCAAAACCGCGTTGCGGTCAACGACAGCCAGCACCATTTGATAGGGTCCTTCGCGGCACTGGTGTGTTTTCTCGGTGCGTAAGGCTTGCTGCTGATGTGGAAACGCCGCGAGGCTATCGCGCGCGAGAACGAAGATCGACACGGGCGCATCGTCGACATGTCCCGTCAGATACGCAGTCGATTCGCCTCCAAGTTGGCAGATGCCGGCGCCATTGACCACGAAGCCGGCGTCCCTGCGCGGCGGACACCGGACGGGAAATGCAACGCGGCCGCGCAGGTATTTTTCCACGTCCAAGTCTGGGTTTTGAGAGTGAGGGCGGAATTCGGGCTCTTTACCGGCCAATACCTTTTCATGCCACGAAGCGGCCAGCTTGGAAAGATCGGCCGCGTTGGCCGAACTTCCTTGCCACAACCAAAGAAGGGCCCCGACTACGGCGACACTGGCCGCCACTCCGGCAAACCAGATCCAAGAACGCACGCGCGCCGGCCGCACCAATCCCGTCTTTCTTAGGATGTTGTCCCACAACACCGAAGTCGCGGGTTGCGGGCCTAGTTTCTCCTTGATGAGGTCTTCAAGGCGGCTTTGCTGTTTGAACCAAGCGGCGCAGTCCGGGCACATCGCCACGTGTTCGCTGATTTGAAAGTGCAGCTCCGCGTCTCCTTCGGAGTCGTGGTAAAGATTCCAATGTTGACGCGCGTCGTTGCAATTCATGACATCCTTCCTTCGTCTACGAAGGGGACTGAGGTTTCAAAAGGCCGTGCTCTTCGCCAAACTTCACCAAGTGCTGCCGCAAGCGTATCCGGCATCGCGACAACAGGCTCATCACTGTGCCGATCGGCACCTGCAAGATGCCGGCAATCTCCCGATATTTGAATTCACCAATGGCCTGGAGCAAAAAGGCCGACTGCTCCAGTGCGGGCAGGGCGCGGACCGCGCCCGCCAAGGCGTCCGCGCATTGGTCCAGCACCGCCTCGGGATCATCCATCAGGACTTTGACGAGTGGTTCGTCCAGAGCAAGCTGCCAAGCATCTTCGACAGAAAGATCACTGGGCAACTCCGCAGTACGGTCTCGTTTGGATTTCCGGTTCCAGTTCAGAATCTCCAGGTGCAGGTAACGGAACATCCACGCTCGGAAATTGGTCCCTTCCACGTACAAATGGAAATCAGCAAAGGCATTGGCGACAGCGCTTTGCAGTACGTCCGCGATCGCATTCACATCGTGCACAAAGCGGCGACAGTACGTCTCCAGCGGCCCATGCAGGGGCTCCAGATGACGCACAAACGCCTCCGCTTTGGCTCGCCCGCCTTCCAAACCTGTGTCTCCACAGTCAACGCAGATGTCTCAAAAGAAATGTCCAAAGTGTTCGGTTTTATTGCACAAAATCAAAATCGGAAGGAGAAATGCGAGTAAAGAGCGTCGGTCCTTGGAACAACCGAAGAGAGCAGACGGTCGCCCAAACACCTACTTTGATACGCTCTTGAGGGCTTTGGTGATATCAGACAGCTTTGCGCCGCCTTCGTTATCGAGTTGGACGATGATTTCACCTTGCTGGGCGGTGGACTCCTTGGCCACAACCCCCTTGATGTCCTGCAGAGCCATCCGGGCTTTTGCCGTATCCTCCTTGGTGACGCCTTTCACCGGAACAACCAAAGCGGCCGCAGGCGCAACCAGTTTCACATGCGGCGTCTTGCTGTGGGCAATCGCCTTGGCGACATCGCCAACATCGGACTTGGCCGTGTCCAGGTCGATCGTAACGATTTGCGCTTCCGTTTTGACCGCCTTGAGGTCTCCCTTCACCTTCACTCCCGGCACCTCACCGAGGGCCGCGGTTAACACCTTGGCGCAATTGGGTCAGTAAGCGCCTTTCACTTGGACCTTGATCGATTCCGCCCAGGCGGAACTGGAGAAGACGAGCCCGACGAGGCTCGCCAACATAAAGCGTGCTGCCTTCTTCATCGGATTCTCCT
This sequence comes from Gemmataceae bacterium, assembly GCA_022616245.1. GTDB lineage: Bacteria > Planctomycetota > Planctomycetia > Gemmatales > Gemmataceae > JAKEFD01. The sequence goes on along the minus strand of JAKEFD010000272.1, from coordinate 214 downwards.
TTGCTGGGTAACGGGGCGAATGCCTGTGTGTTGCCGCGTACCGTCCGCTCTCGAAGAATTATTGTAGCCTGAGCGATTCGTATTGTTGTGAAAATCGCCAAATCGCCAAACGAGATGGGATCAAGACCCTTGCGAACGCCCGTCCACTTTGCCAAGATAACAGTTACATTCCATGCCGAATTGATTCCAGCCCCATCCCACCTTCAGGGGACTT
>JAKEFD010000030.1 GCA_022616245.1 Gemmataceae bacterium | reverse complement strand
CTGTCCTTCTCTATCGGAGAATGCGTAAAACTCCTTTACTCGGAAGAATGGGAAAACTAGTGAAAGCTAAAAAATATGGTAGATTTTTGCGGATTGGCTCAGATTCCCGCCGACCTCGCCCTCGATAAACGGAGTTTGAGGTGGAACATAACCAATCCGTTGGCGCGCGCGTATATCCGGTGGTCATTGGCATCGTCGTGGCCGTCGCGGCGACATTGGTCTTCGCGCTCATCGCTTGGGCCGCACTGGGCGACGGACCTGTTCCGGAGTGGGATCGACAAGTCGCGCTGGCGATGAAGGATGCCGCCCCGTCGCTGCCGTGGGCGCGCGAGGTGATGGCGGTTTTTACGTTCATGGGCGGCATTGTCGCCATGACGGGACTGGCGATCTTGCTTTGTGCCGCGCAACTGGTTCGGGGCCGACGCATCGTGGCGGCGGCATGTTTGTGGATACCGTTAAGCGGCGGCCTGGCTGACTACGTGATGAAGGAGATATTTAACCGCGACCGGCCACCCGCGGAATGGCGCGACCCGGCGGTCCAGGAGACAAACGAAAGTTTTCCAAGCGGCCATTCCATGGGCAGCTTAATCGGCTTCGGCATGCTGGCATATGTGCTTTGCCTGGAGACTCGCGCGCGCCGGCTTAGATGGGCAGCGTATGCCGCTTGCGGTTTGATCATTCTGCTCGTGGGATTCTCGCGGATTTTTCTGCGGGCCCATTGGGTGAGCGACGTTGCCGGTGGCTTCACAATCGGCGTGGCCTGGCTCGGTCTATGCTTGGGCATCTTAGAACATTGGCGGCAGAAGGTAAGTCCAAAAGGAGATCCAGGTGCTTGATTGTGAGCAGAGGTACCCGCCGGATATTCCGGGTTACCGTTTGCTGGAAAAACTGGGCGAAGGCGGCATGGGTGAAGTCTACCGCGCTTTACAGATCCGACTGCACCGGATCGTCGCCGTCAAATTCCTGGCATCGTTCACGCAAGGACGTCAAAACGTCCTCGATTTCCAGCGCGAAACCCGGCTCATGGGCGCCTTGCAGCATCCTCATGTCATGGTGATCCACGATTACGGCGAAGTGGGCGGCCACCCCTACCTGGTGATGGAGTATATCGCCGGGCCGTCGCTGCGCTCGCAACTTACGCGCGGCGTGCCCTGGCCCATTCCCGTAGCAGCCCCCTTATTAGATCAAATCGCCCAGGCGCTGGCGTATATCCACGGCCAAGGCATCCTCCATCTGGACTTAAAGCCCGAGAATGTGCTTTTGCAGGAAACGCGCAACGACATAAACGGGCACGCCGGCTGGTCGCCAAAGATTACCGACTTCGGCTTGGCCCGGTCGCAAGCGCAGGGGCGTGGCCAGTCCGACCTGGAAATGGTGCAGGGCACAATCGACTACTGCGCGCCGGAGTTGCGCCACGGCTTGCCGGTCGATCCGCGCACCGATCTGTTCGCCCTGGCGACGATCGCCTACGAGGTGCTTACCGGCCGGCTGCCGGGACGCATGTTCGTGCCGGCCACGCGCCGCAACGCCCGCCTGAACCCAGCGACGGACAGCGCGCTCTGCCGCGGACTTGCACGCGATGTGGACGAGCGCTTTGCGACAGTCGAAGAGTTTCGCACGGCGCTCTTGCCGTCATTGGCGTACGCACACACGAGCATGGAAACATCACCGGTTTTCTAGGATCTGGATTTGATGGACACTCTTGACGTGGCCGAACTGGCCCAGACGCTATTTGAAGAAGCAGGTGATGCGCTTTTCCTTTTCGATCCGGAGTCGGAGACGATTCTGGATACGAATCCCATGGCGCAGCGGCTTACCGGATTCAGCCGGCAACAATTACTGCGCACGGGAATAACCTATTTGTTTCGTTCCGAAGTGCAGGGGGGCCTGGCCCGGCTCCGCAATGCGTTCCGTAAAACGGGCCTGTTTCATTCGCAAGAAGGCTTTTTCCTGCGCCGCCATACCGAGGGCGAATGGATTCCTGTCAATCTGACGATCACGCGCCTGCACGCCGAAGCCGGAACGCTGGGCCTCATCACCGCGCGTGACACGCGCGAGCAGCGCGAGGCCCAAATGCAGCTCAAGAAAAAAGAGGCCGAGCTGCGCCGCAGCGAAGAGCGCTTCCAGGCCTTCATGAACAACATCCCGGTGCTGGCGTTCATGCTCGACGAACACGGCCGTCTCATTTACGTTAACGAAGTGTATCAGAAGCTGTATGGTTCGGACGCGGACAAGCTCCTCGGCACGACTGCGGCGGACAAATGGCCATCGGACATCGCCCAGAGCGTGCGCGAAACCGATCTGGCGGTGCTGTCGACGGGTAAGCCGATGGAGTTCCAACAGCGCGTGCCCGACGGCGCCGGCCAAATGCGCGACTGGTGGGTGCTCAAGTTCCCCTTCCGCGACACCGATGGCCGGCAGCTTCTGGGCGCAATTGCGGCCGATCTCAGCGAACAAAAGCGGACCCAGGAGGCCCTGCGCGCCAGCGAGGCGAAGTATCGCTGCCTGATCGAGAATCTCGAACAGAGCATCTTTCTCAAGAACCAGGATCTGTGCTTCGCCGCCGTCAATCGCAATTTCTGTAAAGTTGTCGGCCGATCGGAACAGGAAATCCTCGGCAAGTCCGACTATGACCTCTATCCCAAGGAATTGGCCGACAAGTTCCGCGGCGACGACTTGATGGTTCTGGCGGAAGGCAAGGTGCTTCAGGCCGAGGAACAGACGCTGTATGAAGGGCAACGGCGCACGGTGCGGGTTATCAAGACCCCGGTAAAGGACGACGCCGGGCAAAACGTCGGTGTGCTGGGCATTTTTTGGGACATCACTGACCAGCTGGCCATGGAAACGCAGCTGCGGCACGTGCAAAAAATGGATGCAGTCGGCCAGCTCGCCGGCGGTGTGGCCCATGATTTCAACAACCTGCTTACTGTCATCCTGGGCAATCTGTCCTTCGTCTTGAGCAAGCCGGAACCATGGGCGGGGCTGCCGCTGGAAATGCTGCGCCATGCCGAACAGGCCGGCCTGCGCGCCGCCGACCTGACACAGCGGCTGTTGGGCTTTTCGCGCAGGACCATGCTTCGCGCCGAAGCCCTCGATCTGAACCAGGCCGTCGAGGATACCGTGCGCATGCTGCGCCGCACCATCGATCCGCGCATCGAGTTCGTTTTGCATCTTTGGCCGCGGCTGGGACGCATCAAAGCCGATGCCGGCATGGTCCATCAGGTTGTCATGAATTTGGTTCTCAATGCCCGCGACGCCATGCCAGAGGGCGGCACGCTCACGATCGATACCGGGCACTTCCAACCGGATGAAGAATATCTGCGCCGCCATGTGGAAGCCCGCACCGGCACTTTCGCCCGCCTGCGCGTGCGCGACACGGGCGACGGCATGACGCCCGAAATCCGGCAGCGCATCTTCGAGCCGTTCTTCACCACGAAAGAAGTCGGCAAAGGCACCGGCCTCGGACTCGCCATGATCTTCGGCATCGTCAAGCAGCACCACGGCTGGATTGTCTGTGACAGCGCGCCTGGCCAAGGAACTACGTTCGACATTTTTTGGCCGCAATTCCAAGGCGATCCGGCCGGCCCCGCCGTCACGCCGACCGCCAATCTCGACGGCAACGAGACCATTCTCATCGTCGATGACGACCCGATGATCCGCAACCTCGCCAGCATGATCCTGCGCCGCTTCGGCTATCAGGTTGTCCTCGCCGAAGACGGACTCGACGCCCTGGCTAAGCTGCGCCAGCCCGACTTGACCATCGACCTCGTCATTCTCGACGGCACCATGCCGCGCCTATCCGGTCGCGACACGCTGCGCGAAATGATCGACATCAATCCCCAGGTTCGTGTCCTATTTTCCAGCGGTTACTCGAATGATTATCACGATCTGTCTGGTTTTCCGCAGATCGTCGGCTTCATTCAGAAACCGTACCGCGTGGACGATTTGGCCAACAAAGTGCGGTTCCTCTTGGATAGCGCCTGTAGGTCATAGCGCCAGAGCGAACTCAATGAGTTCATGTGGTTACCCTGCCGAGATTGTCCTTGAACTCTCTTACCTGTTGAGCGACAATGCTTACCAGTCATAGCTGACAATTCGGTGCAGTAGAGGACTGAGGGTGACCATTTCGCGTGAGGAATCCGACATGAACGCAGCACTCAAATCCATGTGGGAATCGCTCGACGTCTATTCCCGGCCGCGGGGCCAGAAAATTCGAATCCGATTCCGGCCGATGCTGGGGCGTTGGAAGAGCGCTACGCCCCGGCGGTTTATAACGTTACAAACGGGAACAACGCCGGTCCGGGATCGTTACGCCAGGCCATTATCGACTTGAACGCGACTGGCGGGGACGACAACGACATTAACTTTCAAGCGGGCTTGATTGTAATCACCCTGCTCGACGCCTTGCCTACTATCAACAGAAACGTCCGCGTCAACGGCCCCGGCGCTCAAAACCTGACTGTCACGCGCAACAGCGAAGACCAATTCTCGATTTTTACGGTTGGAAACCGAGAAGTGACTATGTCAGCCCTGACCATTACAAGCGGAACCGGGACCGGACCGCTGTTTCGCGGAGGTGGCGTTTTACATGAAGGGCTGCTGACGTTGAACAATGTAACATTCCTTGACAACCAGGCGACTCGGGGTGGCGCCGTCTACAGCGCGGGCACCAGCCTGACGGTGACCGAGTGTACCTTCAGTGACAATTCTGCGTCGGCCAGCGGCGGGGCGATTTATGTCGAGCGTGGCATGGTCGAAATCACGCTCACGACGATTACTAACAACCAGGCATTGGGCGCCGCGCCTGGGGGCAACGGCGGTGGCATTGTTGTGGACAATGCAACCGTGATAGTCACATCCAACAGTGCAATCCAGAACAACACCGCATCTCGAGACGGCGGAGGAATCTGGGTGGGCGGCGGCGGCGAGCTACGCGTGCAAGGCGGAACGGAGATCGCAAATAACGGCGCAGGCACTGGATTCGGCGGCGGCATCGCCAACGGGGGAACTCTCCTCGTCGAGAACTCGACCGTCCGAATCAATACGGCGGGGTCGTCCGGAGGCGGTATCGCTAACAATAGCGTAAACTCTACAGCGACGCTGAATAAGGCCACGATCAATGGCAACACCGCCTGGACGGACGGGGGCGGCATTTTCGTCTACGGCTCGTCCACAGTGACGGTGAACAACTCAACCGTGGAAGGGAATATCACGACGGGCCACGGCGCCGGAATCGCCAACCTCGGCACCCTGACTCTGCGCAGCGCGACGATCGCCAATAATTGGACGCAGGGGCAAGGAGGCGGTCTGTTCGTTGACCAAGGCGCGACGGCAACCAACATCGGCAACACGATCATCGCCACTAATGTCGCAGAGGAGTTTCCCGATGTGTTCGGCGCCGTCACCAGCCAGGGGAACAACCTGATCGGTGACACAAACGGCAGCAACGGCTGGGTTGCTAGCGATCGGTTGGGAATCGACCCGGGCTTAAACCCCCTTGGCAATTACGGCGGTCCGACGCAGACCATGACTCTGACCGCGAATAGCCCGGCCCGGAATGCCGGAAACAATGCGCTTGCCGTCGGCATGGTGGACCAACGCGGCTTAGCGCGAATTGTCGGCGGCACGATCGACATTGGTGCCGTCGAGATGCAACCAACGGACCCTGGAGACTCAGGGCTTGGCGGCAACTCTGCCATTGCAATTGACTCCGGCTCAAATCCATTCACGAGCTTCCTTGCCCCACAGTCGGCCATCACACCGAATTCCACTAGCCCAGCTCGGCAAGTCGCATCTAATGCTCTGTTAATTGGGACGCTCGAACTCCGCGTCTTGGGCCGTGGCGATTCCACCAAGATCGAAATTGGTTCCTTGGTGTCCGAATCAGCAGACCCTAATGACCAAGTTTGGTCAGTTCTTGGCAATCTATTTGAGGGAGTGAGTCCATGGTGGTAGCGCGCATACTCCTGACCCTAGCAGCTCTTACTGGTATTGCAGCAATCGGGGCAGCCTTCGTGACTGGCACCGCGCCAGCCGCCCAGGAAAGTGCACGAGTTGCGGGAGCCAACCAGGCGGCAGAAGCCGAGATTGAAAAACTAATCGCGCAATTGGGAAGCCCACAATACACCGCTCGGGAGGAAGCCACGCGCGCACTGCTCAAGCTGGGAGAACTGGCCTTGCCGTTTCTCAAGAAGGCTATCGACTCGAAAGACAATGAGATCCAGCGGCGCGCTCAACAGATACTCGACCAGGTGAATATCCGACTCACGGAACAAGCTATTCGTCGTGTTGTCGGCGGGGGCATCGATCAGCTTGTCGAGCGGCTGGTCATGAAGAAAGTGATGGTCAGCGCGAAGGATTGGTCAGACCTGGTCATGCTTGCAGAAGCGGCCTCGTTCAATTCCACGGCCAAGCGTGCGCGCGGCCTCAAGTCAGCCAGGTATCTTAATCATGAACCTGTCATCACGGACCAGCTGACCACGCGCGGAATGAACTGTGCCCGAGTCCTCGCACATCGTGTGATCGACAGGGGCAAGGGGCATGTCAGTGCAACTTCGGATTCCATCATCGTGTGCACTGGGCCGGTGGAAATCGGACCGGTCAGCAATTGCCTGATCTTTGCCAATGGCAAAACTACTCTCAAACTGCAAGTAATAGACAGTATCATCTTCTGTGACGATGACGTGGAGATATCCAGTCTGCACAACAGCGTCGTCCTAGCACGCGGCGCTGTGAGAACCGACTGTTTCGACAGTGTCGTGCTTGGGCGAGGACCCATCTCAGCTGCGGCGATCACGAGGACCCTTGTCCACGCAAAAGCCCCGGTTGCGATTGGTGTCGCCGACAAGAGCGTCATGCGCAGTGAAGGCGCCGTGACAGTTGATATTTCCGTGCGCGACAACATCATTGAGGAAAAAACCGGGCACGAAGCCTTGGAGTTGTTCACGTTTTTCGAAGCGGCCCGGCTCGGCATTCAGGTCGCACTTCTTCAATCCGAATTGCGCGTTACGCATGTCGAGCCAAAAACGCCCTTCGCCAGGGCCGGGCTAAAGGCCGGTGACGTGATTGTGAGGATGGATAAGAAAAAGCCGGTTTCCGCTGAGGAGTTCCGCAGACTGTTGCGGAAAAAAGAACTGGAAGGCCGGACGACTCTCTCCGTGCGCCGCGCTGAAGACACATTGGAAGTCGTAGTGGTTTTTCGCCCTGACAACGAACCATAGCACTTCTATCGCGATTCGTCACGTGCCACTCGAACCGATCTGGTCAGGACAAGTACGGTGTTGTTACAATGCGCCGCACTCCTGGACTAGATAGTAGGCGGTCAGTCGAGTCTGACTGAGAAGAAAGTCAGGTCGACGCCACATGGGAGGCACTCATGCCAGAGCGCACAACGTCAGGACTCGTTTTTGTCGCCGCACTCGCATTCACGCTTGGACTGGACCCGACTGCCCATGCCCAGAATCTGATCCTCGATCCGTCCTTTGAGGAGCCCAAGGAGAAAGACCGCTTCGGGCGCGTCTTTGAAAAGTGGGGCGGCTGGATTTACGAAGGCGAATGCGAGATGCGCGTCTCCAATGTGGCACGCACCGGCAAGCATTCCATCCTCGTCGTCGGCGGCCATAACCCCAAAATCCGCACCTGGCCCGAGCCGCGGCTCACACTCGAGCCGGGCCGCTATCGCCTCACCGCCTACCTGCGCGGCCTGGACATCGGCGTCGGCCCGTACAACTACACGACGGAGTTTCAGTTTGCCGGCAAATACATCAACCTCAAAAAGAACGGCACATTTGGTTGGAGCAAGATCACGTTCGTCGGCGAGATCACCGAAAAGAAACAAATCGCGCATCCCAGTTTTGGCCTCATGGCGCCGGGCTATCTTTGGGTGGACGACGTCACGCTGGAAAAAGTCGGCGCCAGCGTGCCGCTGACGCCCGTACCGGACATCGGTCCGGAGGAACAGCAAATCGCGGCCCCCGGAAAGCTCTCTGCTGACCCGGTTCGCTGTCCCGAGTGCGGCTATCGCAATACAGCCTCGTGGGGCGGCTGCTACGCCTGCGGCACCGCGCTCGATGCGAAGAAGAACACAGTGACCGGACCGGCGCTGAAGGAAATCACTTCCTTCGAAGGCAAGAGTCCATTCAGCGGCGGTAAGGTCGTCAGCGAGCACGCCACCCAAGGCTCGAAGGCCTTGCGCATTGACAAGAGCTACGCCGCCATGGAGTCGCCGCAAAGCTGGCAGGGCTACGACTATTTCAAGGCGGATGTCTATACCGATGCGAAGTCGCCGGTGCAGCTCCAGGTGGAAATCCGCGACCGCCAATCCAAGGATTACTGGACGCGCGTCAATTACAACACGGTCGTGCCGCCCGGCGCAAGCACGCTCATACTGCCCACGGCTCTCTATGTTGGCGAAAAATCGCGGCCCGGCCGGCCTTTGCTCACGAACGAAATCACGCGCCTGGTCTTCGCCATCGGCGACAAGCCCGAGGCCCCCGTCTTTATCGACAACATCCGCCTGGAGCGCGACACCGACACCGCGAAGTTCCACTTCGACGGCCTGTGGGCGTTCGACCTCGGCCCGCCCGGCAGCCCGGTCATGGAAGGCTTCACGCCGCTCGACGTGAGCAAACGGTACTCGCCCGGCCGCGGCTTCGGCTGGAAGGACGCCAAGTTCTGGCG
>JAKEFD010000271.1 GCA_022616245.1 Gemmataceae bacterium | reverse complement strand
GTTCGTCCCAAGCTGAAGGAATCGGGTTGGGCGGATGAACTAGTGGGCGGCTTTTTGAATCCAACTCCGGCAGCCCCGGCCCACAAGCCGCAAAAGGGCAAGCCGCACGCGCACGTCGTCAAGCCGGCGGCGACCGCCGACGCTTCCTTGGCCGGCACCATGGACTGGATATTGCCGGGGGCGGTGCTGTTGCTCTTGGTGCTGACCGTCTTCGTCTTCGAAGGCATGATCACTTCGCTGGCCGAGTCCTTTGCGGGCGGCGCGCGTACGCGCGATCGCTCCACGTTCCTCGGTTGGAAAATGTTCCTGAGCTTCGGCGTTCCGCTCATTATTGCCGCGTTTTTCTTTGGCCGGCCGTTGCGTTTCGCATTAGCGGTCGGGGCCGTGCTGGTCGTACACGCCTTTTTCGAGAGCCGCGGCGGCTCCACGGTTTACGCCGATCGCAGTTACTTTGGCATCATTCGCGTCAAGGAGTCGGTGGAAGGCCGCCGGCTCCCGGACGGCACGCAGATACGCTTGCCGTTCACGCAGCTCATCCATGGACACATCAACCACGGCATGAATTTCATCAAGCCGGACGACAAGAAGTTCTGGGGCGTGCCGGAACGCGATTACAGCCGTCTTGCGACGACCTACTACCATCGCTGGGGACCGGCGGGAGTGGTCATGGAGCGGTTCAACTGGTTCCCGGGACCGGAGAACACCTACTGGGGCGACGCGCGCATGCCGGCGTCACTTGTCGGCCATTCCATTAGTACATTGGGAGCGATGAATCTGCCGGCCGGCCAACTCGTCGCGCTATGGTCCGAGCCGCCTTTCGCCATCGTCGGCCTGGGCACCGGCACCATGGCGTCCTACGCGCGGCCTTATCAGCACTGCCACTACTATGAAATTGACAATCACATTCGCCGTCTGTCGTTGCCCGTGGACTCGAAGACAGGCTACTTCACGCATCAATCGTTGCCCAACTACCTCGGCAAGCGCAAGACTTACTTCAACTATTTGGAGGAGGCGATCATGCGCGGGTCTGAATTGCAGGTGCTGATGGGCGATGCTCGCTTGCGCATGGCTCTGCCCTATGAAAACCACCACACGAATCCTGAGTTGGGCGGCGGACCGCAGCGCTTCTACCACATGATGGTAGTGGACGCCTTTAGTTCCGACGCCATTCCGGCACACCTTATTACACGCCAAGCCATCGAGATGTACATGGAGCATATGGCGGACGACGGCGTCTTGTGCATGCACACGTCCAATCGCTATGTCGATTTGCCGCTGGTGATCGCCGCGGTGGCCAACGACCTGGGGCTATCCTGGAAACGCGGCCACGACAACTACGACTCCGACAAAGGCGGCGAAATTGGACATTTCACCTCGGAGTGGGTCATGCTGGCAAGAAAGCCGAAAGATCCCAACCGGATTTGGCCCAATCCCGAAGGCCGCGATCCCCTGTCCTATTTGTTTACGCCCGCGTCGGCCGGCAATAACCGCGGCGAGCCGTACTGGACCACGCCCCGTGCCGACCCGCGCTACCTTTGGACCGACGACCATTACAACTTGCTTCAAATCATGAGGTGGTAGCAGTTCAACCTATCGTGCGAAGAATACCATGGACGCGGCGGCAACTTTGGCCCTCCGACTAGATGCATTGCCGAACAAGTTGCTTCAACACGTCGGAACCGCATGTAGGTTTCCGGTGACCACAAGCTCCCCGGTGCGGCCACAGCAGGAATCGTTCGACTAAGGCGGGCTTGAGATGAAAGCAAACGCGGTGGTTCTAATAAGCGGCACGTCCAACTCTTGGAAGGTGGCCGAGCCATCAGATCCAGCAGCCACTGTTCAGGAGCGAGCGGTCACGCTAGAGATTCAAGGCGACGCGAAGAATGGCTACCATCTTATCATGAGTCCGAGCGGTTGCTTCACGGCTGATTCTTGGCATGAAACGATTGAAGATGCGATTGATACGTCCCGCCGGTTGTTTGACGTTCGCCCGGACGGATGGATTTGAGCACCGGTGAACAAGGCGCGGCAGTGCGTACTTTGGGAGATGCTATGACAACTGTAACGATTGAACATGCTCAGAACCATCTGAGCGAACTCATTGAAAAACTGTCTCCCGGCGAGGAGGTCATCGTAACGCGCGACGACCTACCGGTCGCGAAGGTGGCGCGCATAGCGCGTACGAGCTGGCCGTGCAAGGCAGGAAGCGCGAAAGACAAGATCTTGCACATTGCGCCCGATTTTGACGCACCGCTGGAGGATTTTCGCGAGTATATGCAATGAACCTACTGCTCGACACGCAAGCAGTCTTGTGGTTCCTTAGGGATGATCCGCAGCTGAGCGCGCTCGCCAAAGCCTTGATCGAGGACCCTGGGAATCGCAAACTTGTCAGTATCGCGAGTTGTTGGGAAATCGCAATCAAGGCTGGCTTAGGCAAGCTCAATCTCTCCGAACCGAGTGGAGCTTTACTAAGCCGAGAGATTCCCAAGAACAACTTTGAATTGCTGTCCATTCTGCTCGAACACGTTGCCGCTGTTGAGAGCCTTCCGCAGCACCACCGAGATCCTTTTGATCGCCTACTTGTCGCGCAGGCAATTGTCGAAAAGCTGCCTCTCGTCAGCTCCGACCATGCTTTCGACCAGTATGCCGTGCAACGAATGTGGTGATTCGCAATCGCTGCTTGGAAGGCAACGTCGAGATAGATGAATGGCAACACATGGCAACAGACCAGCTATTCTTTGACTGTCGATAACCGATAACACGCCGCCTCGCTGCCATTCCGCACCAGCAAATGCGGCCCGGACATCGCCAGATTGTTCCAGGTGCGACCTTCGAGCGCCTTGATTTCGCCGAGGACGTAGTTATCCTTCGTGGGCGACACTTCGACCAGAAACAAGTCGCCCTCCTCACTCAAGACGAGCAGCAAGTCCTCGACGCGCAGGATTTGGCCGTGACCGTAGCGGCCTTCGCGCCAGACGCGCTTGCCGGTATCGAGCTCTAAGCATTCAAGGATGCCGTCGGACAAACCGTAGACATGGCCTTCGTGAATGGTCACGTTGGTGAACTTGGTCTTCATGTGGCGCGGCTGCCGCCAGATCTCTTCGGTGGCCAATTTGTCGTCGCCTTTTGCAATGCGGAAGAGCATCGCGCCGCCGCCGTAGCCTTTGGAGACAAAGACGCGCTCGGGCGGCAACGGCACTGCCTGCGAGACGTTGGCGTCTTTGCTGGTGTCGCCGGGCCAGTTTACTTCCCAGAAGACCTGACCTGACTTCGGATCGTGGCCGCTGATGGTGTCTTCATTCACAAGGACAATTTGCGGTTTGCCGGCCAACGTGCCGTATGCTGGCGAACAGTAGCTGACATTGCGGTCGCCGCCTTTCCAGAGCAAGACGCCCGTGTCCTTGTGAAATGCGGCGAGCGACCAGCGCGGACCGGACGCGGGGCCGCCGGCGGGGACGATGACCATGTCGTCCACGATCAAGGGCGAGCCGGCCCGGCCATACGTGACCTGTTCATACTCTTGGCGGGGCGTGAGGCCGAATTCCTGGAGCAAGTCCTTTTGCCAAATCGGTTTGCCATTAGCGCCGTCGAGGCAGAAGAGCACGCCGGTGGCGCCCACTGCGTAGACTTTGCCTTGATGGATGGCGGGCGTGCTGCGCGGGCCGACTCCGGCGATCCACGTTTCATAGCGCGCTGTGTGACCGTGCGACCACTCGAGCTTGCCGGTCTCGAGGTTGTAGCAGGTGACTAATTCCGTGTCGCCGCGCTGTTCGAGCGTTACCGCGTAGCCGTTGACGATGGCAAAGCCGCACCAGCCAGCGCCGATCTTGTTACGCCAGAGTTCCTTGGGCGGGTGCTTGCTCCAATCGCGTTCCAGCTTGACGCCGGGCACGGACAAATCGCGCGTCGGCCCGAGAAACTGCGGAAAGTCAAAGGGCGTGGACTTCGCTAGCGGCACGGAGGCGTCAGGGCCCGGGGCGTCCGGCGCGGGCGGTTCTTTGTCGGCGGGGGCCGGCCCGAAGCGCCACGAGAGAATCGGAATGATGTTGCCGGTCAGTCCGTCGACCCGAAACAGCAAGAAGAACAAGCCGGCCAAAAGGCATGCGCCGAGCAGCACTTCCATGCGCACGTGCCGCTCGTTACGGCTGAAGAAACAAAACCAGAGCAAGATGATGAATCCGGCCAGCACCAGCACCGGCCAGGTGTAGCCGTTGGCCATTCCTTGATCCGTTTGGAGGGTTTGGATGAGCACGACGGCGACGGCGGCGACGACGAGCACCCACACCCAAAATGGAAAGAACAAACGGTGGCGCTTGGTGGAATTTGCCATAAAAGCATTTTACGAGAAATCACCGTTCGTTATGATGGAGGGACGGACAGAATGATCTTTTGGCCCTCGCCCGATTCCGAGTGGGCGCGGGAGACTGTCGATTCCCGTCCTCAATTCTGTTCCCTCTCGTGTTTTTTAATTGTAGACCCACCCTCCGCGTGGGGGAACGGAGGCAACCCCCACGCAGAGCGTGGGGTCTACTATTCATTCTGTACTTCAGGAGGGACTCCCCATGATGTGGAGATTGTTGCGCAACTTGTTTTCGTCCAAACCGAAATCGAGATCGCATACGTTTTCCTACCGACCGCGGCTGGAATGCCTGGAAACCCGCGACGTGCCGGCGACACTGCCGGCCGGTTTTAGTGAAACCTTGCTGGCTGCAGGCATGGCCGCGCCGACAGCGATGGAGTTGGCGCCGGACGGCCGTTTGTTCATTGCCCAGCAAGGCGGCGCGCTGCGCGTTGTCAAGAACGGCAGCCTGCTGTCCACGCCGTTTGTCACCGTGAATGTCAACTCGAGCGGCGAGCGCGGCCTGCTGGGCGTGACCTTCGATCCCAACTTCGCGAGCAACGGCTTCGTTTACGTTTATTACACGACGGCAGCTTCGCCGATTCACAATCGCGTAAGCCGTTTCACCGCCAACGGCGACGTGGCCGCCCCGGGCAGCGAGGTCGTCTTGATGGACTTGGAACCGTTGTCGGCGACCAATCACAACGGCGGCGCGATTCACTTCGGCCTGGACGGCAAGCTGTACATCGCGGTCGGCGAAAACGCGGTGCCCTCCAATTCTCAAACCCTCAATAACCGGCTTGGCAAAATCCTGCGCATCAATTCCGACGGCTCGATTCCGACAGACAATCCGTTCTTCTTGCAGGCGACGGGCGTCAACCGCTCCATCTGGGCGCTCGGATTGCGCAATCCGTTCACGTTCGCGGTGCAGCCGGACACGGGGCGCATGTTCATCAATGACGTTGGCGCCGGAGCCTTCGAAGAGATCAACGAGGGCGTTGCCGGCGCCAATTACGGCTGGCCCAACGTCGAAGGCCCCGGCGGCGGCACTCTCTTCCGTGATCCCTTCTTCAGCTACGCGCACGGCCAGGGGTTCAATTTCGGCAACGCCATTGTCGGCGGCGCTTTTTACAACCCGGCTCAGCCGCAATTCCCTGCCAACTACATGGGCACATACTTTTTCGGCGATTTGACCAACAACTGGATCCGCGTGGGCGATCCGACCACGGGCAACATGAGCCTGTTCGCCACGGACGGTCCCGGAGGCACGCTCAGCCTTCTGGTCGATATCGAGGTCGGACCCGACGGCAAGCTCTATTACCTTTCGCGCGGCTTCGGCCCGAACACGGGGGCATTGTTCCAGGTGCAGTTCAACACGCTCGACCACGCGCCGGTGTTCAGCCCCATCAACGATCAGACGATTTCCACGCAATCGACAAATATCAGTTTGAACGCCACCGATGGCGACGGCGACACGATTACCTACCTTGCAACCGCCCAGAGCCTGGCCTTCATACTCGATCAGCGCTATCAGTTCTTCAGCACAGGCAACCTGCACCAGAACTTTGGCGGCCGCAATGAGCGCTGGATGCTCACCGCCGGCGGACGCTGGCACTTCATTCTGCCCAACGGCGAGCTCTATCGTTGGGACGGGGAGGCGCAACAGGCGACTGGAACATTTGTAGCCGCCCTTGGCTCCGACGTCTGGTTCACTCCGAATCTCTTGATGAACGCCACGCCGAACCCGCGGGCCACGCTCACCATCAACGGCAGCACACTCACGGTGACGCGCGACGCCGGCACCAACCTGAGCATTTTCGTAACCGCTGTCGCGGGCGCGGGCCAGCTCGCCGACTTCGAGTACTTCACGCTTTCCATACAGCCCGATCGCCCGCCGGAAATCACGCCCATCGCCGACCGGACGCTCTTGCACCACCAGCAATCCGTCACCGTGCAAATCACGGCGACGGATCCCGACGGCGAAACGCCGATGCTGTCCGCGACGGCGCAGCCCTGGGCCTTTGTGCTCGATCAGCAACTGGGCCTGAATACAACGGGCAACCTGTGGTTTAACTTCGGGGGCAAGAATGAGATTTGGGTGCAGGCAGCCAGCGGTCAATGGTACTTCCTACTGCCCAACGGCGAGTTCTATCGGCAAACCTCAGCGGGCGCCAACGGGATTTTGGTCGCCACGATCGGCACGACGTTTTACTCGAATCCCAGCGCCCTTTACAACGCTCTGCCGACGCCGCACGCGACGTTGAGTTTTTCCGGCAATAACCTCACGGTGACGCGCCAAGCGGGCTTCAGTGAAAGTCTGGTCGTAACGGTCCGAGCAGCCGACGGCCAGCTTGTGGATACGGAGTCGTTCAAAGTCATCGTGCTCGGTAATCGCCCACCCACGGTGTCCGATTTCACGGACACCACTATCCCGAACAGCCAACAGACGGTAAATGCCACCTTCACCGTCAGTGATCCAGACGGCGACACATTCACGGTCGCCGCCGCGGTTGCGGAATGGGCCTTTGTTCTGGATCAGCAGTTCGGGTTCAAGGCCAGCGGTAATCTGGATTTTAATTTCAATTGGGGCGGCCGCAGCGAGAAATGGATTCTGGACGCCAACAACAAGTGGTACTTTATCTTGCCCAACGGCGAGCTCTATCGCTGGAATGAAAGCGCAACGGCAACCGGCACGCTGATTGGCAAAGTCGGCGTCCCCTACTGGACGGACCCGAGTGCGCTTTACAACGCTGTCGGCAACGCCCACGCCAGCGCGAGCGTTTCAGGCAATACGCTGACCGTGACGCGCGACGGTACGAACTTCACGGGCACGTTATTCGTCACGCTGACCGCCAGCGACGCCGGCTTGAGCACAAGCAAGTCTTTCCGCGTGTTTATCAATTAGCCAATGAAAAAAGCCGCGCGAACGAGTGTTGGCGCGGCATTCACGATTCATGCAAAACGAGGAAAGTTAGAACGGGTTCCGCAGGTTGTCGCCAAAGGCACCCGGAATAACGGCCGGGGGCACGGGTCGTTGGACCGCGGGAGTGATCGGCGCCAATGTCGGCGGTGTGTCAATGCGGATTTCTTGAGTGCGCGGCGGCGCCAGGCTGGTCGGCATTTTCTTGGGCGGCGTGCTCAATTGTTCGCCCGACTTGGGCGTGACAACGACGCCGTGGCAGGTGCCGTGGCAGGCGTCGTCGCAGCAATCGCGATGGAACAGGCCGCGCAACCGGTCGAGGAAGCTCGGACCGTGACAGGACGTGTCGGAAACGCACTCGCGCACCAGTTTGAGGCGGCAGCGCTGGCGGCAAACGGGCTGGCACCTGGGTTCGCACCGGGGCGCGGGACACGCAACGACCTGGGGCGCGGCGCACGGGTCGCAGCAGTCGCGCTGAAACAAGCCGCACAGTCTTTCACGCAATCGCTCGCAGAAGCTCGGACCGCAATGGTCGCTCGGACAGATGGGCGCGGGCGGCGGGCAATGGCCCGCTTGGCCGGTCAATAGACCAGCCGTCAACAACAAGTAAGCAGCATTCACAAGCAGTTCCTCCCTAAAGGATTGACTCGGCTCCGAACGGCTACGTCTTGCGCGCCGTAGAGCCTACGCCTGGATCTCCACCTTGGCGCCCCGTCCCGTGAGGCCGCCGCCGACACCTGGCGCGTGTTGGCAGCGATGGCAATTCTCCCCCGGGAGGAGGGGCTGCCGGACTTCACGCCTAATGTCGGCAACGCCTTCTCACTATCTTTAACAGCTTTTCTTAAAGTCCCAGAATACCTAGAATGCGGATTTTTGACGGAAGTGAGGATTGTGCTTAATTCGTCCAAACTAACTCGTCTGCCTGAAAGACCGCCTCTTGGGCGTCGCTTTCTTTCGGTTTCTTGCGCGACCAGGTGTTCCAGCCCAGGCGCGAGCCCAATGCGGAATCCCGGGCGCCGAGCGCGCACGCGGGCACTTCGTCTTTGCTCAACACGAGCTGAAACTCCACGTCCATTTCCGGCCCGACATAGAGGCGCACGAGCTGCGACAAGAGAAACAATGCCTTGCGCCGCGGCGTAGGCGATCGATCGGGAAGAAACGCCTGGAATTGCGCGTAAGTAAGCGGTCCCAGTCGAATGCGAACCTTGCTTTGCACGTCCCAGACACGGTCGCCGACGATGACGTTGACGCCCATGGCGTTGTTCACTTGCCGTCCACCAAGTGCCGTGCAATTGGTCGCCTCGAGACGCAACCATTGCCCCTGAAACTGAATGACTTCCACCGGAAGTTTCAAGAAAGCCCGCAGCATGGCTTCGAGGGACACGGCATTGCGCGGGCGGTGAGCGAAGAAACCGCTGTAGCGCAGCAGCGATAGATCTTCGATTCTGCCCAAAAGCGAAGGGCGAGAAGTGAAGGGCGCGGATTGAGCGGTGACGGACGCCTCGCGCCCCTCACGGCTCAAGGCTCGCGCTGAAATGTGCAGACGATTGCGCAGCGCGGGCATGCCGAGGCCGGCGAGGCTCAAGAGACCCAGGGTAAAAGTGTCCGGCTCTCTGCGCGAGTATTCGCCGCGTTCAAACGCCAAAAAGAAACGGTATTTGTCCCAAGACCGGTAAAACAGCGAGATGAACCGGTGATTGAACAAGTCAAACCAGGCCCGCAGCGCCAGCTTTTCACGCCCCCTTGATTCGCGCTCCAGCTGCATCATGAGCTCGGTATAGTGGCGCGGCAACACGCCGCTCGGACCGGTCAGCCCCAGGAATGACACGGTCATGGCCGGTATGGAAAGATCGGGCGACGCTCGTTTGATTTCGTGAATCGCACTAGGTGGAAAATCCAGTGCCAGACGCGCGTGAAAGCGCACCGCTTCGGCATCCGGAGCGCTGGACCGGCCCACGGGCATAGTAGTCCCCACGCTCCGCGTTGGGGAATTGTGTTGTTCAGGCAGAACGCCGTCCCCACGGGGAGCGTGAGGACCACTATCCAGCTGTTCCAGCAAGCGCACTGCCTGGAAAAAATCGAAGACATAGCCTTCCTGAAAGAGCCATTCTTCCAGGGTGCGTTCGCTCGCTCTCTGGCCGCGCGGCGCTGGGCTCGAGGCCCCGCCGCTTAGCGCAATGGGCGGTCCGCCGCTCGAGGTGGCCATTTCTTGAAGTACCCTTGTGCTTGCTTGGTCTTGGCAATCAACTGGCTAAACGAATTCAAACCGGCGTGATAAGCCAAATAACGTTCCAGCACACAGGCAAAGAGGAAAGCCCCGACACCGACGTAGCGCCGTTCGTCGAATTCCAGCGTTACCTCCAAGCCGCGACAGGTGCCGATCTGCGCCCCCTGGCTAACCCGACCGAGTATGGGCCGGCACTGGATGGCGCTGATTCCCTCGATGATCTCGTGGTTCACCGCCGCCAATTGCGGAACGACTTCGGGCTCCGCGAAGTTGCACAAGCGCAGCATCTCCTGCAGTGCGGCCCGGCCATCGAGTGAATCGCAGAGCGAAGAGTGATTGAGGTTATTCTGCGCCAGCAATCGCCAGTACGTGCTGCGCCGCAAGGGAGGTCGCAGCGGCACGGTCGGCTGGAACAGGCAGACGATGGGACCGAGACTCCCTTCGGCTTTTGACGTCTGATGCTGGGAGTCCAACGCCAGGGGGCTTGCGTCCTGTTCCAAATACAATGCTTCGCCGCCGCGCTGGAAGCGCGCCGGCCAATCCCGATTGGAACACGTCGT
Organism: Gemmataceae bacterium; assembly: GCA_022616245.1. GTDB lineage: Bacteria > Planctomycetota > Planctomycetia > Gemmatales > Gemmataceae > JAKEFD01. Next base: position 16,621 of record JAKEFD010000271.1, on the reverse strand, counting down.
CTTGATGTGCAAGACGGCGTCCGCCGGACGGCGCGGCTCAAATCCGGAATCGACCAGGCTCAAATACACTTCAGTGCCGCGATCGTCCTCGACATAGGAAGCGCGCCTGTGGGCGAACCAGAAGGCGTAATCCTCCAGGACCGCTTCCTCACCTTCGTTCGCGCGTTGGGTTCGTGATCCCTCGCTAACGCTTCGGGTTGATGTTCCCTCGCTTGCGCGTCGGGCTAGTGTTTCGTTGCGGGCAAGTGTGGCGTTGAAATCCCTGGCATAGAAGGGTTCCATGTCGATGTGGCCGCGGCCGGGGTCGAGTGCCGTGACGGAATCGACCGACATGACTTCCATGCCCATGGGCTGCGTGCGCGACGGAACAACACGGTATTCGAAAGTGCGCTGCGTGAGGGCCAACGGCTCAGCGCTCTTGTCAAACAAGTTGATGACGGGCGTGCAGCCAGCCAGAAAAGTTTGCGCGCTCACGCCCTGTTCCAGGTTGTTTTCCAGCCGGTTCAGAAAGCAGACTACTTCCACTTTTTTGCCGAAGCCCGCTTGCGCCATCTGCGGCCAGCCGCCTAGATCGACAAACCAAAACTTCTCGCGACAACTCATGAATTCCAGTAGTAGGCGCTGCCCCAAGAAAGACTCGGCCGGCAGCGGCACCAGCCCTTCCTCGCGCTCAAAGCCGACTTGGAACAAGCACTCTGTCGGCGGCAACAGCAGCACCTCACGGCTACCCTCGGCGTCGAGCGAACGAAAGCCCACCTGCAGCGTGTGATTGAACAGCGTTTCATACAGATTCGCAATGACCTGACGCACGCCGCTCAAGCCGAAACGCATCCTGTCCACGGCGAGATCGCTGAAGCGCCACGGCCCCAGACATTCGAATTGCAGCACCAGGACGGCCTGGGTTCGCGGCGGAATCGGATAGCCGGTGGGAAAATAGCTCCGCAGTATCTGAGCCTGCGTTAATCGAATCGGCCAAAGGTGGACTAGATAGCCCGTACGCCAACGGCACGGGATGGGCGGGTTGCCGATGGGCCGGGTGCGCAACTGCGTATGCTTAGGAATCACAAGGCCCCGGTGCTGGCCGAGCGTTTGAGCATTGAGGCTGAATTGGGCCACGGACATCGACGGAATCGGATTCAACAAGTGCGGATAGAGCACTTGCAGCAAGGCTTCAGTCAATTCGGGAAAGTCGCTGTCCAGCTTGTGATGGATGCGGCCGGACAACAGAGCGAAACCTTCAATGAAGCGGTCCAGATGCGGATCGACGACGCGGCCGGGGTCGGCGACCAGGCGCCCCGCCTCAGCGGGGTAGCGCCGCGCGAAGTCACGCGCCACGTCCACGAAGTTGGCCAATTCACGTTCATAGAAATCTTCGAGCACTTGCTTCATGGAGCTTCCGGCTTCGTGGTATGCTGAACCGAGTACTGTCCCGACTCCTCCGTAACGGTGTCGAAGGCTACCTCCGGTCCGGGCTCGACCGCCAGCCGCGCATCGATGCGGAAGCGCAGCGTCGCCCGTTTGCCTTCCTCCGTGTCCAGCGGCGTGACGCGTATGTCGCGCAAACGAGGCTCAAAGCGAGTCACCGTCTGCGCCACGGCTTCAGCAATATCGCGGCGCTGCTGCGGCGTGATAGATGCCATCGCCGTGATCTCGGGCAGCCCATATCCCAGAATGGAATTGCACACGCGTGGCCGGTTTTTCGCCGACGCACCCAGGGTTTGCCTGGTATTGAGCAAATCTTCGAGGTCTTTGCGAACCGTTTCCATCATCTGCGCGAGGTTGTAGCCATGCTGCCCCTCGACGCCGGCGGTCGCGGGATCGATGAGCCGGTCGAGAATGGATGGCATGAGCCCTTGCTGCGGATCGACGCGCGCCATGAGGATCCCTTTGCTCGAGGTGCAGTCAGGATAACGTTTTTCGACACAGGAGGAAAGTTGATTCAGCGTTTCGCAGTGAGCCGTCAATTCAGAAAAACCGCAGCGGCGCAGAGGATCGCTGAGTAAGACAAGGAGGAATGTTTTGTTCCGTTTGTTTGCTCTGCGTTTCTCTGCGCCTCCGCGGTTGAAATCACCTGCTGGCTGCCCGAAAAGTCTGATCGATAGCGCGTAGACCGTCGCGCACCTGGTCGGCGCCTAGCAGCACAGTTTGCTGATCGCGGTAAAGCGGTCGGGGCACGTGCTTTTCCAGGAGCTGCCACAAGGCCCCGCGCGGGCCCTGTGTTTCCAGCAGCAAGAAGTCGCTTTGATATTGGTACAACACTCGATCCAACCGCTGTCGCCATTCCGGTCCGAGCTGCGGAATGAAGTGGCTGTCTTCGAGCAAGACGGGTGGGAAGAAAAAGCCGCGCGTGTCGGTGTAGATCTTGCCGCGTGCGCCCAAGCGCCAGCCGACATAAGCCCCGTAATCGGGCGGCGCGAAGAATCGGCCCGCAATGCCGGACTCTTCGATGTGATTCAAGGCTGCGACGGGCCATTCGCCGGAATTCTGCAGCGGCATGGCGCGCGACAGCGGCGGAAACAGAGACATTGCCAGAAGAGCCACCAGTGTCGCTGAAATCCAGGCGGGCTGCCAGCGAAACAGCGGGCTAGCCAGCGTTTTCTTCAACGAACGATCGACACGCAACATGCCTGCGATCCCGATGCGTGCACGCATGGTCCGCGCCGCTTGGGCCAAGAGCCGCGCGATCTGCGGCGTGCCGAGCGCCAGCATCACGAGCAGCCAGTCCATGGCGCTCCGGAAAGCGAAGTTGCCCAAAAACGCCAGACCCGCGAACAGCGCCAGTTCCCAGACCCGGTAATGCCGGAAGCGAAACACGATCGTCAGCATCACGAGAGCGGCAACCAGATAGATCACGGCCACAGCATACGGCGGCTTCGAAAGAAACGTGTACAAAGGCTGCATTTCCGAAAAAATGCGCATGATCGGATGGGCTAGCTCCGGCTTGAATGGATAGCGAAATCGTTCAATGGGATCGGGGCTCAGAAATGTCGCCGCGAACGCAACACTGCCGATCAGGGTCAAACGCCAAAGCGATCCAACACAAGCCCGACGCGCGAGCGAGGGATCACATACCCGACGCGCAAGCGAGGGATCCAGCGGCGTGTTCCAGCGCAACCACTGGTTCAACCACTCCCAGCCGATCGCGCCCAGGATCAACCCCTGCCCGGTGATGACACCCGGATGCAGATTGCTCCAAACCAGCATGACGGCAACCAGCCACCACGAAAGCGGCTGCTTGCCGGTGCAGTGGTTGTGCAGCATCGTGGCAACGAGCAAAAGGCCGATGGTCGTGCAGTAGAGCGGCCGCAGATTCCAGGCCGGGGCCAATGTAAAGACCGCCGCGCCGAGCGCCAAGACAATGCCGTGCCAGCGGACGCCTTCGCGCTGTAGCTGCCGCCCCACCAGGAACAGCGGTGTAAAAACCAACAGCACTTTGAGAAACTTCAGCCCGCCCAGGCCGAACACTGACCATGCAAAATAGAGAATGACTTCATAGAGCCACTCGAAATCGTGAACCTCCGTGCCGGCAATAGTGTAGGAGAACGTTTCCGGCGTGCGCAATTGGCCCATGTCGACAATCAGCTGACCGGTGCGCACCTGCCAGGTCCAGTCCAGGTCCGCGAACACGCCGAAATAGTTGACAAGAATCAGCGTGACGAGCACCAGCGTCAAAGCATTCGGAATTGGGAGACGCCGCATCAGTTCTTCTCGCGGTTCATGCCCAACATGCTGAGGAAGAAGCTTCCGTAGATCGTTTGCACGCCAAGGATCATGAGCAGGAAGCCCCACAGCGCGGGCCGGAAAGTGGACTGCACGTCGAGCGGGCCCATGTCGAGGCCCCACCAGAAGCGGAACAGCCACACGATGAGCGCCAAGCCGCCGAGCAAGAGCGCGGCCCCAGCCAGGACGCCGCGTTCCAGATTGAGATGTTTGAAAACCTTGGCCGAAAAAGTCTGTTCGGGCAGAATTCCGCTCGTCCAGCCATAAATTCTCGCGTATGCCCACAGCCACAGCGTTTGATAGCCGACAAAAACCGCTAACGCGCCGAGGAGCATCGTGTGCACGTCGAACTGAACGCTGCCGATGATGCGCGGCCCGCTCGTTAGCCAGAGCATGACCGCCAGGCCTCCGCCCAATAGCGCCGTGGCCGGGATGAGGTAGAGCCACAACGGGCACATGAGGAGTAGAAACCGCAAATGCCGCCAGCCGTCGCGAAAACTCCTGAGGTGCGGCGGTCGGTCCCGGCCGTCCGGCGACAGCGTTGTCGGCACTTCGCTGATCTTCTGCTTGAGCAGGCTCGCTTTGACCACCATCTCACTGGCAAACTCCATTCCGGGCGTCGCCAGTCGCAACTTTTCGTACGAGTCCTTGCGGAAGCCGCGCAGGCCGCAGTGCGCATCTTTGACCGGCGTGCGGAAGAAAAGATTCAAGATGCCGGAGAGGATCGGATTGCCGACATAGCGGTGCAGCCAGGGCATGGCGCCGGGCTTGATGCCGCCCTTGAAGCGGTTGCCCATCACCAATTCGTCGCCGGCGCGAAGTCTTTCTACAAAGGGGCCCAGGTTGGTAAAATCGTAGGAGTCGTCCGCGTCGCCCATGATGATAAATCGGCCGCGTGCCGAAGCGATGCCGCCTTGAAGCGCACTACCGTAACCTTTGCGCTCGACGTTTACCACGCGTGCCCCGTGCTCCTGGGCAATGGCCTGGGAGCCATCGGTGCTGCCGTTGTCCGCAATGACGACTTCGCCGGCCACGCCCAAGCGTTCCAGGCAAGCTTTGGCCTTGGCGACGCAAACGCCGACCGTCTTGGCCTCATTGAGGCACGGCATGACGACGGAAACTTCATATTCGGGTGCGGGCGCGGCATCAGACGTGGGTTCGGGGAGCGTTGCAAGCATAAACTGCCTCATGGACCGGGGGTACGGTTCCTTGTCGCACAAACATAGGTCACGCCAATGCTTGGAGCAAAACGACGTGTGCTAGTTAGAAGGCGACGTTTTGAGTTTTTCGAAGGCACCGAATGCGCCACTGCGCCCGAGAACGCCACTGTAATCGACAAGTTGGCGTCCACGGAGACTGGTCCTAACTCATGGTTTGCCAGTCACTTGCAATGTGCAAATCCTCGTCGCCGCCAGTTGGCACACACAGGGGCTCTGGCAACGTTGCCACTTTTTGGCAATCTTGAATCGCCAAGATGGCCAACTTTTGGCAATGTTGCCAACGCCCTGGCGCCACCACTAAGTGCGTCTTCTGTACGGCTTAGTTAGTGAACAGTAACGTTCGGTTTGTGTGGAGGTGGCTCATGCGCACGCTCTCGGCCTGCTTCATGTTGTTGATCGCGTATCAGCTGTCATTGGCTGCTCAGGACGACGCATCTGCCAAAGACTTGAAGCTCATGCAAGGGACTTGGCTGACGGAATTTGTCGAGTCGAACGGCAAGCCGGCGAACGACAAGGAGAAACTGGTGAAATTCAAGATCACCTTCCAAGCGAACAAATACATCCTGTACTTCAATGACAAAGAGTTTACCAAAGGCACTTTCAAGCTGGACGCCGGCAAGAAGCCTAGCTCGATTGACGCCACACCGAGCGACGGTCCATTCAAGGACAAGGTCCAGCCCGGTGTTTACAAGTTTGAAGGCGAAACCATGTTCATCAATTTCGGCAAGCCCGACTCCCCGCGGCCGGAGGATTTCAAGACCAAGCCGGGCACCGACCAGGTGCTGCAGCGCTATGTACGCGGCAAAGGCAAAAAATAAGTTAGAGCCTTAGCTGTAGCGGAACTCGCCAGAGTTCCGGCGGCAGCACCCGGAATTCTCGCGAATTCCGCTACACCTGATCCAGAGGAACCGAAATGTATCTTCCCAAGCGTTTGGCTCTACTCGTGGGCGGCGGCCCCGCGCCGGGCATCAACGGCGTCATCAGCGCGGTCACCCAGGAAGCACTCAACGACGGCATCAAGGTCTTCGGCTGCTACGACGGCTTCAAGCACCTGGTCGAAGGCAAGACCGACATGATCAAAGAATTGACCAAGAACGACGTACGCTATATCGACACGCGCGGCGGCTCGGTCCTGCGCACGGCACGCACCAATCCCACCAAGGAAGAAAAACACATGGAAAACGTCCTTGGCGTTTTCCAGAAATTGCAGATCGACGCGCTTGTGACCATCGGCGGCGACGACACCGCTTACTCCGCCAGCCAGGTTTACAAGCGTTGCCAGGGCCGCATGCGCGTCGCCCACGTGCCCAAGACCATCGACAATGACCTCCCTCTGCCCGGCTCGACGCCGACTTTTGGGTTCGAATCCGCGCGCGAGCACGGCACTTATATCGTGCGCAATCTGGCCGAAGACGCCCGCACCACGGCGCGCTGGTACCTCATCGTCAGCATGGGCCGGGCCGCGGGCCATCTGGCCCTCGGCATCGGCAAGGCCGCCGCCGCCACGCTCACGATCATCCCGGAGGAGTTTCGCGGCCGGCAAATCACCATGGACGAAATCTGCGACATCATCCTCGGCGCCATCATCAAGCGGGCCGCCGAAGGCAATCACTATGGCGTCGTCGTCTTGGCGGAAGGCCTGATCGGCGCCATCGGCGAGGAAGCGCTGGTGGCCGCCTTGGAAAGCGGCGCGCTGGGCCGCTATGGCAAAGTCCACCGCGATCCGCACGGACACCTGCGCTTGGGGGACATCGACTTTGGCCGTATGATCAAGGACGCCACGCTCGAACGCCTGGAGCCCTTGGCCCTGAGGACTTCCTTCATCGACAAGGACCTGGGGTATGAGCTGCGCAGCGCCGCGCCGATCCCTTTCGATGCGGAGTACACGCGCGACCTGGGCTATGGCGCCGTGAAGTTCATCCAATCAGATAAAGCAGCGCAGTTCGGCGCCATCATCAGTTTTTCCCAGGGGCACATGGAGCCCTTGCCCTTTGATAAGTTGATCGATCCGGCCACCAAGCGCATGAAGAATCGCGCGGTGGACGTAAGCGGCGAAGGCTACGAGTGCGCCCGCCGCTACATGACCCGGCTGGAGCAAAGCGATTTTGAAAACCCGGGGCAGCTTGACGTGCTCGCGGCGAAGGCAAACATGACGACGGAACAATTCAAGTCGCGCTTCGAATACTTAGTCGCTGCCAATGGCGCACGTTAGTCTCCTGTAGCGGAACTCGCAAGAGTTCCGACGGCGGAGACGGCCGGAATTCTTGCGAGTTCCGCTACGGCCTTTTGCCAGCGCCGATGCAGTATAGCAACCGGTCCGAGCGCAGAAAGATCGCGCCGTCCGACGCGACCGGCGTGGCCAGGATGGTGTCCTCCAGTGAATTGACGCCGAGCAGGGTCCCGGCCGCGCCGAGTTGAACGACGGAGGTGTCGCCCTTCTCGTTTACCGCGTACAGCTTGCCGTCCGCGACGAGTGGCGAAGCTGCGTAATTACCCTCCAAGCGCACATCCCAAAGCGCTTTGCCCGTGACCGCGTCGGCACAGTTGAGCACGCCATTCGTGCCCAAGGCATACACTTTGCCTTCGTGATACGCCGGCGAGGAAAAGCCCGTTCCGAGCCTGTTCGATTGCCAAACGACTTCGGGCTTGCCCTTGTCCGTACCGGGCCGGACCGCTTGAAACTTGCCGCCCGGTGCGAGCACGAGACCGCCGCCAAAGGTTGGCGACGGAATGCCCGCGAAGCCGCCGCTTAACGTCCATTTCTTCTTGCCGCTCGAAGGATCGTAAGCCGTCAAGTCGCTGGATTGGAAGATCACTTCCGGCTCACCCTGGTTTTGAATGAGGAGCGGCGTGGTCCAGTTGATGCCGCGCTGTCTTTCGACGCGCCAGCGGTTGACGCCGGTGTCCTTGTCGATGCCGGCCGCAAACGAGTCGCCGACGTTCTCCATCGCCAAGAGGACGAGATCGTTCCACAGAATGATCGAGGCCGCCATGCCGACGTTGTTGCCGATCGTGGGATAATCGCCGGCCAGGGAGCGATACCAGACAAGGTTGCCTTCCTTGTCGAGACAAACGAGATCGCCGGTCGCATAGAGGGCATAGACGCGCGCGCCGTCGGTGGCCGGCGTCGGGGCGGCCATGTTGGTCTTCGGGTGGCATTGCGTGGCGCCGGTGGCCCAGAATTGCCGCTCCCAGAGTTGTTTGCCGTTCTTAAGATCGAAACAAAGCACGTGCAGCCGCTTTTGCTCGAAGCCAGAGCAGGCAGTGACGTAAACTCGGCCGGCGGCGATGACGGGATTGCCCAAGCCGCGGCCGGGCAGCGCCGCCTTCCAGCGGATGTTTTCTTTCTCGGTCCACTCGACCGGCAGCCCTTTTTCCTTGGAGACGCCGCTGCCGCCGGGGCCACGGAATTGGGGCACGTCTTCGGCGCGGAGAACAATCACCGGAAGGGCAAGCAACAAAAACGGGAGTCCTTGATTCACGATCGGTTCCTCGCATCATGAAAGCCAAAAGAAACAGGGTAGCAGGGGAGAGCAATGAACGCAAGTATCACGACAGCAAGTTGGACTGGATCTAACGGAAGCGGTATGATTCATGGAAACAAAGTAAACGCATACTACCCGTAGACGGGAAATGAGCAATGGCTGCAAGCGCGCGCAAACAGTTGCAAGAATTCGAGGACGCCTGCCGGCGCTTGTTGGCAACTGGATTGGATGTTCAAAAAATGGATGCGTTTCTCGACCGCGTCTTTGAGCTGTCGCGACAAGTCGGCAAAGTGATCTACTTTCTCGTTGACGATGCGACATTCGGTTTTCATAAGTCAAGCGCCAGCGATTCACCCAGGCCGCTGGGACCATCGTCCAACTCGGTTGGAAACAATCTGCACCAAGTGAATCTGAAACGAGCCAAAACCAAACTGCGCATGCTATGCGCGCGCTTGGCAGCGCGCTGCAGCGATTGGTCTGGGAAGAGTGTTTCCCCCTACGGCGATTCAATTGACATTGAGGTTCCTTCGATTAACCCGCATACGACGAATGAGGCAACACGTTGCCATGTCGACTTCAAGAACACTGCAGATGCTCAATGGATTGCCGTTTCGAGCAAATTGGCGCCACGTGTGAAGAGGAAACCAACCAACAGTCGAACTGCCCATTCGCGAAAAAGTGATCGTCATCTTCAATGATTGGTCAGCCACGTCCGACCAGCCGTGATGGTTTTCTGGCCGCTGGCGATGTCGCGCAGCAGCCGGCGCATGATCTTGCCCGAGCGCGTCTTAGCAACGAGTCGGTGAAGCGGACTTCGTCGGGGCGAGGATGACCGCCCGCGCCCCTACAGCCGAGCCGCCGGGATTGGCCGCCTCCGCCGCGCGGCCTAGCGCAGAAACGGGTATGCATCCGCAGAACCCACTTTACACTTCCAGCCAATCCCCAGGCTTCCACACGATTGGTTCAGCCTGCGTTTCCTTGCGCACCCGCGCCGCCCAGGCTGCCGCGTCTTGAGCGATGAGCGGCCAGGTATTGAAGTGAATCGGCGCGACCTTCTTCGGCCCGATCAGCTTGACCGCACGCAAAGCGTCGTCGGGGCCCATCGTGTAGTTGTCGCCGATCGGCAAGACGGCAAGGTCGATGCCTTCCTCGCCGATCAGGCGCATGTCGCCAAAGAGTCCGGTGTCCGCGGCGTGATAAATCTTGTTGCCGTCCTTGAGGTAGATGAGGAAGCCGCAAGGGTTGCCGCCGTTGGCGCCGTCGGGGAGCATCGAGCCGTGGAAGGCGAGCGTCAGCTTGACCCGGCCAAAGGGATGGTTAAAGCCGCCGCCATGCTGTTGGCCGTGCGCTTTCGTCACGCCTTTGGCGGCAAGCCATTCGCTGATTTCATAGTTCGCGACGACAGTGGCGCCGGTGCGCTGAGCAATCGCGATGGTGTCGCCAATGTGGTCGCCATGGCCATGCGAGACGAGGATGAAGTCGGCCTGAGCCTCGTCCGCTTTCATGACCGCGGCGGGGTTGCCGGTGAAGAAGGGATCAATGAGAATTCTCTGCCCATCGGTTTCCAGCAGCATGGCGGCATGACCGAGCCAGCGAAGACGCGAAGGCATGGTGATGGCTCCTTGAGCAAGCGACAAGGACGATTTAAGCGGACGTCCGCATGACCGTCAACCAACTGCTTTTATTCGCATGACGATTTCCGCAGCCAGTGTTTCCAGGCATCCCTTTTCGAGCACCGCGATCGATTCTTGATAGATTCCCTTGCCGTAGCTTTCCGCAGTTGGCAAGTAAGCACAGCATGAGCCGTTCGTCAAAGTTGTAATGATGAGCGGAAACTCCGGAAAGCGACGGCGGAGTTCTTGCTGCAGCCATTGGTAGTGTTCGCCTTCGAGGAAAAGCCAAACCGCGTCGCCGATCCGGCCGACGACGACCGGAAGTGGAAAGGCCGCGCCGGTCGGTAGATGCTCCAGGCGCGTAAGACGCCTGTGCAGCCGTTCGATCAAGGCGTGGGCATCGCGGGCAGCAGATTCGTCTTTTGCGTGGCGGGCGGCGTCTTTTCTCGATTGCCACAGACTCAACTCGGCAAGCGATTGCTCGCGGCTTGGCATGTCATGGCGATAAGGCAGCGGAATCTCAAAGTGTTGCCAGCGGAAGACGCGTTTGTTTGCCAAGTCGTCATTCGACAAAGGATGATGCCGCCAAGTGCCAAGCGTCGCGCCGGATAGGACCGGGCCTTCGTAAACGAACCGCGTCGCTGGCGGCGACAGCGCTTCCAGCGCGGACAGCACCGCATAGCCGAGTTGCCGGCCATTACGGTCCGCCACAGCGGTATCGGCAACGAATCCATCGCGCGGTCCAAGGTCGCCGGAGGCGCCTTGGAGAAAGATGCATGGAGCGCCGGTCGCGTTTTCCACGACTTCGCGCATGGCGCCGGGAAAATCCGGGCTGATCAGCGTGTTCTGCCAGGCCAACGTGGTGGGATGACACGCGTAATTGACGATCGTCGCCACAATCTTCTCACCTCGCCCCTGTGGGGGAGAGGGGCCGGGGGTGAGGGGGCATCGCGTTGCGCGAATCACGAGGACCGTGTCGTCTGCGGGCCCGTCCGGATTGAACCCGCAAACGAACTGACCGCTGTGCGCATCCCAAAAATCGCGCTCGGCGGCCAGATTACATTGTCCGATGCCGCAGGTCAGCGTCGTCGGTGCAAGGTTGTTCCGCGCCTGTTGCAGCAATTCGCCAAGAGTTTGTGCTAAACGCGCAAGATATGGTCCAATAAGTTCGCCGCCGGGCAACGACGATCGCGACCTGTCCATCATGCCGGCCGCGTGCGTGTGCGAAAAAGCCACCAGGATGCGTTCCTGCGGCAAAGCACTGGCTTGGGCCACGGCGGCACGAAGTTTCGTCATCTCCGGCGCCCAAAGCAAGCAATGATCGACGGCGAGGATTGCCCAAAGATCGTTCGGATCGTCCCAGGGCGCGAGGATCAGCGCAGTCGCGGTGAGCGGTCGATGGACGCCTGTAGCGCTCTCGTGCGTGGCCGCGCCCCACATACGATGGTAAATGCCCACGGGCGGTGTGATGTCGGCGCGGGCGACACCGAGCAGGCATTGGCTGGTGGGAAACTCGTGTGAAATCATGTCTTGTATCACCGATTTATCGCTTCGCGCTCGCGCAATTCCTGCCGTGGCTCCGAATACTGCGAGCGCGATGCGATGAATCAAGTAGTTGCTTTTTTATCCAATCTCACGAACACCCAAAACAAGGCGGCAGCCACGTACAACCCCGCCAGGAAGAACAGCACTTCGTTCCATCCATCTGGAATCAGCACCCCATATTGCAGCCATTCCTCAAAAGTCGGATAGAGCGCGGGGTCCGAAAGCTTCAGATTCTGCACCCATTGCTCAAACTGCACGACTGCCACGGGCAAGAGCGCGGCGCCGATGTTGCCCGACATGTTCATCAAGCTGAAGACCGTAGCCACGTGTTTGCCGCCCAAGTCGATGGTGACCGTGTAACTCGACGGCCCGCAGGCGCCCGCGAAGACCATGCCGAGCGAGACAATGAGCACGCACAGAATCGCTTGCTCCACGAAGTACGCCGAAGCCATGAGGCCGGCGCAAACCAACAGGCAAAACAGTGCCACTCCTTTGCGGCTCAAGGTAGCGCTGCCGGTTCGGCGAAAGATCCAATCGGTGACCAGACCGCCCGCGGCGCTGCCGATCACCACGCCGATAAGGGGCAAACTGGTGAGATAACCGGAAACGCTTTCATCGACATTGCGAGTCACTTGCAAGAACGTCGGGAACCAGGTGAGAAAGATGTTGTAGCCCGCCGCGCGGAAAAACTGCTGGCCGCAAATGCACCCCATATTTGGGTCAGTCAGAATCTTTCGCCACGGGAGAGGCTCTTTTGGAGTTTGTGCAGCCTGCGCTTGGCCCGCTTCGATGTATTGCAGTTCCTCCGCGCCGACCGCGGAATGATCGCGCGGCCGCTCCCGAAACCAAGAAAAAAACCACAATCCCAGGAACAGCCCCGGCAACGAAAACAAGAAAAAAACCAGTTGCCAGGAGAGGTCCCAATCGAGCAAGAGCCCAATGAGCGCGCTCGACAGGACGGCGCCCACGGACATGAAACTGGCCAGCATGCCATTGGGAAACGCGCGTTCGGACTTTGGAAACCATTGGCCAAACGTCAACACCGCGCACGGAAACGTCCCCGCCTGCGCGGCGCCCATGACCAGACGTGCGACGATCAACAACAGCGCCCCCGACGCCAGACTCATCAAGCCGGTCGCCACCGAGGAAACAATGAGCAGCACTGGCAGCACATAGCGGCTTCCCCAGCGGTCGCCGATCCAGCCGCCGGGAAGTTGAAAGATCGCATAACCCCAGAAAAACATGCTCATGGCCCAGCCCATGTCGGTAGCGCTGATGCCGAGCTGACCCTGGATGGTCTGGGCCGGTACCGCAAGGCAGTTGCGATGGATGTACATGACCATGGCAAACACGCACATCCAGACAAGCACGATGTAGCGAACGTGAGTGGCCATGATGCAAGAGATCCAGTGAGCGCGAATCGATAAATCAGAACATCGATTTCTCACTTTTGCCACGATCTTTTTTCTTTTGCCAGCGCCCGGTTCGCGGTATGGTAGTGGGCAATGTTCCCTTCCTGGCCAAGGAGTCACGCCATGTCGCGCACCTACCTTTGTGGGACGAAAGCGGCCGCGCTTTTGGGCATTTGCCTTGCCGTTGCTGTTTTCAGCCCCGTCAGCCAAGCACAGAAACTCGAGCCCATCGACGTTGAAGGCCAACCGTTGGCCGCCAACGTCAGCCGTCTCCTCGAAGCACTGCAATTCCTGGGGCATCCATTGCCGGAGGAGAATCTCAAAGCCCTGACGCCGGCCGTCAGCAAACAGGATGCCGCCAAAATCCAAGAAATCCTCGATCCGCACGTGCTGGTGGCGGTCAACATCAACCCGGAATCGCGCGTCAAGGCGAAACGCGGGCCCGCTGAAGCCGTGCTGCAGCAAGGCGGTTATACGCCGGTCCTGGTCAAGATCGTCAACGAAGCCGGCGTCACCAAGACGCTGCGCGTTAAAAGTCCGCAGGCACTGCCGATCTTTTCCGGCGGCCGGGCGGGCGATAAGGCTGGCATCATCAAAGACGCGGACCTGAAAAACCGCTTCCTGGACGTCGAGATGTTCGACAAGAACCCGTTGGCGGACAAGCTAAGCGGCCTGAAAGTCGAATATGGACTCGCGCTCATCCACAGCAGCCAAGCCGGCAAACGCGAAGCAACCTTGCATTTCGACGTCGGCCAAGGCACGCAAGACCTCGGCTTCCGCGGCGAAGTCCCCATTCTCTTCAACATTCGCACCGCGATTCCCGTCAAGCTCATCTCTCTCGACCATGACGGCAAGCCAACCACCGGCCGCTTCACTTTCCGCGACAAACAAGGCAAGATCTACCCGCCGCAAGCCAAGCGCCTGGCCCCGGATTTCTTCTTTCAGGAGCAAGTTTACCGTCATTCCGGCGGCATCGTGCTCTTGCCGCCCGGCGAATTGACCATGATCTACGGCCGCGGTCCGGAGTATCAACTGCAACAGCAGAAAGTCACCATCCCCGAGAAGGGGGAGCCAGTGATCAAAGTGCAGCTCACTCGTTGGACTAATCCGATGGACTATGGCTGGTACAGCGGCGACCACCACATCCATGCCGCCGGCTGCGCCCATTACACTAGCCCGACCGAGGGCGTCTTCGCCGAAGATATGTTCCTGCACGTCAAAGGCGAAGGCATGAACGTCGGCTGCAACCTGACCTGGGGACCGTGCTATGATTTTCAGCGGCAGTTCTTCGAACCGACCGCTCATAAGATCAGCGAACCGCTCACCGTGTTGAAGTACGACATCGAAGTCAGCGGCTTCGGTTCGCAACTTCTGGGCCACGTCTGCCTGCTCAACCTGCGCGACCAGACCTATCCCGGCTCCGACGGCACCAAGACCAAGGGCTGGCCGACTTGGACCACGCCGCTCATGAAATGGGCCAAGAACCAAGGCGCTTACACCGGCTACGCGCACTCGGGCAGCGGGCTGGGCGTCAACGCCAAGTTCGCCGCCCAGCGCCATCTGGCATATCTCGATAGCAACAAGGACGGCCAGATTTCCGCACAAGAAGCACAGAAGGGATTGCTGCCTGAAGCATTTGAAACCATGGACGCCAATAACGACGGCTCGTTGACGATGCAGGAGTTGATCGCCAGCAACGCGCGTGCCTTCCAAAAGCTACCGAATCTAGCCGTGCCGGAGATGAACGGCATCGGCGCGCAGGAGATTTGCGTGACCAGCGCCCAAGGGATATGCGATTTCATCAGCGCCATGGACACGCAGCGCACGCCGGAATGGAATTGCTGGTATCACATCATGAATTGCGGTTTCCCGCTCAAGGCCTCGGGCGAGACCGATTTCCCGTGCATCAACGGCAGCCGCGTCGGACAAGGGCGTGTCTACGTGCAGCTCGGCAAAATCGACCGCATTGAGTTCAAGGAATGGGCGGACGCGCTGGCCAAAGGGAAATCCTACGTTTCCGATGGTTATGCTCACGCCCTGCAGTTTACGGTCAACGGCAAGAACGCGGGCGACAAGGTGGACCTGGTCAAGCCTGGCAACGTCAGTGTCAAGGCCCGCGTTGCCTTTGCGTCCAAGACGCCGCTCGGCACGTCGGACGGCGGCCAAGTTCCGAAAGGCGATACGCGTCTCGTGGAACTCGTTGTCAACGGTCAGGTGGCGGCGAGCACAAAAGTCCCCGCCGACGACAAGGAGCACGACGTTGACTTCGAGATTCCGATCGAGCGGTCGAGCTGGGTAGGGCTGCGGCAATATCCGCAGATGCACACGAATCCGGTCAACGTGCTGGTGAACGGCCAACCGATTCGCGCCTCGCGCAAGAGCGCCCTGTGGTGCATCGCCACCATCGAGCAACTGTGGCGCGAGCGCGGCGATCCCATCAAGATGCCGCTGACGAAGTTCGACGCGGAGCTAGCCAAGCAACTCAAGCAGCGCAAGCCGGCGATTATCCCGTCGGAGATTGAGGAAGCGTATCAAACGTTTCAGTGGGCCATCGAGCGCTACCGCAAGATCGCGGCGGAGAGCCCGGAAGGAAGTTGAGTTTCGTTGTTTACGTTTCGCGCTCGCTTCATTCCGGAGAGGACCGTACGGCTGCGAGGAACACCCGAGCGCGAAACGTAAACAAATTGACTATTCGGGAATCATCAATCCAAAATCAAAAATCACACCAAACAGTCCTTCAACACCTTGATCCCGTGCGCGATGTCCGCCACCCGCTGTTCCTGGTCGCCGACTTCGCGCTCGATGCATAGTGCCCCCTGGAAGCCGACTTTTTTCAGGGTTTGGATGAACTTCTTGATGTTGACCTGCCCTTGGCCGAGCGGGACTTCTTCACCCCAGGCGCCCGGGGTTTTCGTGCGGTTGGCGTCCTTGACGTGCACGCTCTTGATGTGCGGCCCGAGGATTTCGACGGCACGAATGGGATCGCCCTTATCGTAAAGGATCATGTTGGCCGGATCAAAGTTGACCTTCACGTTGGGGCACTTCAGCTCTTCCAAGGTCAGCTTCAATAGATCGGCGGTTTCCTGGCCGGTTTCGAACGCTATCGTGATGCCTTTCGCCTTGGCCAAATCCGCGGCCTTGGCGAGCGTTTCCAAAAACGGCTTGCGGTCGGGTTCGCCCGGTTCGGACAGAAATCCGGCGTGCAACATCATGTCCTTCAAGCCGAGTGCTAGTGTGCGATCTAGCGCCCACTGGAAACGCTGCAAGCGCTCAGGCCGGGTCGCGGGGTCCCCGAATCCCCCGGTTTTTTGAATCGTCTGCGGCGTGGTGTAATCCTCGCCGGGAAAGCCGAGCATAGCGCCGGTCATCTGGAAACCGGCGGCGTTGGCCGCTTTGGGCATGTCGTCGCCCTCCGCCCAGGCGGCATGATGCGGATCGCCGCATGCGATTTGCACGACGTTGACGCCGAGCCTGTCCAGAAGGCGCTTGAGCTCCGGAATGCTGGTGACTTGAAGAGACCAACTGCACACGCCGATGGAGAGAGGAGGAATCGCCACGATGAAGTTCTCCTTGGGGGGGCAGGTCAATCAAATCATTTCAAATTGCAAATTGCAAATTGCAAATTG
>JAKEFD010000270.1 GCA_022616245.1 Gemmataceae bacterium | reverse complement strand
GGAGTTGCTTTCGCCCCGGACGGCCGCCATTTTCTAACCGCTAACGCCAACAGCACGGTTTACGTTTTTCGCGTGCCAAGTCAGGACAACGTCGCCGTCCGTTAGTTTCACCAAAGCATCACCAACCCGACAATCGCCTTTAGTCGGCGATACACCGCCAGCACCTGTTCCGCGGACCGGACCTGGGGCTCGAGCGTGACCGAGATGTGCCGGCCGCCCACGGATTCCTTGACGCGGAACGGCGGATCGATTTCAAGGTCCAGTTCCATGCGCACAGCGGCGACGGTGCGGGCCAGGAAGTTGCCGTCCGCTTTGCCGATCGCCTTGAACATGTACGGGCCGGGGAAGGTGTGCGTGCTTTCCAGAAGGTCGGCGGCGGGGAGAGTGTACATGACGGGGGTTCTCGCGAAGACAATGCAGTTTACCCGATCGCCGGAGTTTCGTCATCTGCAAACTAGAACGACCCGCGCGGTAGCTTCCAAGCGGAACGAGATGAGCTGTCTGGCCTCGTTCCCAAATTCGTGCGCCTCGTTCCCAAACTCCGTTTGGGAACGCACCACCTGGAAACTCCGTTTCGCTGCGCTCCACATCCTCGCTCGACGCCGGCGCTTGCCGACGCCCACGAGGCGCGACGTTGTGGAGGGCTGAATCGTCATGGCCCCGGCGCCATGATAGAATAGGACGGTAGCTTGATCCACGGAGACATAAATGCAAACAGAAATCACCGACTTGACGTGCGTCGTCGAACTGTCGCCGGGCCAGCAGCTGACGTTGCCGCTCGAATTCGTTTCGAAAGTGGGTCCCGGGCGCTGGCTCGTTTCGGTTCGGCCCGAGCCGGCGGTGCAGCTGGTTCGGCGGCACGACGCCTTTCTGAGCAGCTATACCGCCGAGGACGAGGGCCTGTACGATGATCTTGGCGGGTGAATTCTGGCTGGCGAACATTCCCTATACCGACCAGAGCGCCTCCAAAAAACGACCGGTGTTGGTGCTCTGGCTCGATGGTGCTGATGCAGTCGTTGCCGCCGTCACTTCCGCTCCGCCGCGTTCGGCGACGGATGTCCCTCACCAAGTGGCAGGCCGGTGGGTTGCGCGTTGCCTCATGTGTCCGGCTGTCACGCCTTGACTGCTTGGAACAATCTCTGCTTCTGCACCACCTTGGCCGCCTCTCGGCTGTCGATGCGCAACAACTGAAGACTGTATGGGACGCGCATGTCAAGCCGCAGTTTTGACCTGCCCGGAGGGCCGCCACACCAGCCCGACGCGCTAGCAAGGGCGACGGGTGGCCCGCGGAGAATTCACCCTTCTCAAACGATCCTGCCCTGGCCATTGCAAGAATACGACGGTTGCGCGCGGGCGTGACGGGTTTGCAACTAGCGCCAGTGGTTCAACACGATGAATTCATTTTGGATCGGCACACCGGCCGCTTCCAACTTGCGAATGGCAGCCACGATGCCTTTGGGAGTCAAGTCACGCGTTGGATCGTTGTCTTGGCGCACGACGAAGATGCCGGGATGACGGCCCTGCGCTTGCTGGATCAAGTTATGCAAGATCCAGAAATCGTCGTGATTCTTCGTAATGCAAGCACGAGCACCTTGAATCGCCCGTGTCAAGTGGACCGGGTCCGGGGCTCCCGCCAAGCCGGCGTCGCTCGGCATTTGGACGTCGTGACCTGCCTTGCCAAGCAGTTTCGCAAGCAGCGGCGCCGCGGTGTCATCGTCCAGATAGAGCCTCATGACTTCAGAATACGCGCGACCTCCTCGGGCGGCACGACTTTGAACTTCCCGCCGGACTTGTAGTCCGGATCATTCATGCCGCTCGCCTCCATGAGCCGCTCCTCGCGCGCGAAGTCCTGCGCTATTTCCGGCGGATTGCTTTGACAATAGGCGATCGCTTCCTGGACTGCTGCCAGCGGCAGACTGAATTCTGCCGCAATCTCCTGGGGCGTCAAGGGCTCAAGGGCGCTCATGAACAAGCCGTAAAGGACGCGGGCGCGGATGCGCGTGCCCTTGACGAAGAGTTGCTTGTAGCACGACTTCGGATTCGGCGCCAGGTGTTGCCAAGTAGCGGATGTTGTTGGATTCATAACACGATTCTACCAAAACTCATCCAATCCTAGAATACGCACCAGGATCAGCCCGCGGTTAGCTTCTAAGCGGAACGAGATGAGTTGTTTTGTGCGGCGGCGCCGAAAAAGGGTTGGCCAAGGTGCGCGTCTTCCATCGCCGCCACACGAGCCCGACGCGTTAGCGAGGGCGACCGGTGGCCCGAGGAGAATCACCCTTCCGCAACGATCCTGCCCCGGCCATCGCAAGAGGATAGCGAATTCGACTAAGAGTCGCTTGGCGAGCCGAGCCGCGTGAGCGGCCGGGTGCGTCGTCAGGCGACGCACCCGACGCCTTACGGCGTACGGCTCGCCACTTTGAATTCGCGCGGCCTCGGACCGCGTGCAACGATCCGAGGCCGTGCCTTCAGCGCTACTCGGGATCGAGGCGAAGTAGCGCCAATACGTCTTTCACCCGCCGCTCGATGTCCTCCTTGATCTCTTTCGCGGCGGTTTCGATGCAGTTGCCGCTCTTTTGAACGGTGTTCGCCTTGGTGATGATCTCGCCCAAGCGCGGCACCCATGCGGCAATGCCGTCGATGTGCAGCTGAATCCGTTCGAGGTCAAATTTGCCGCCCGCTTCCTTGCGAATGGCTACGACCGCTTGCACACGCGCGATTTCGTATGCCGCCCACAAGAACGGCAGCGGCTCGCCCTCGGCCAGCGCCGACTTGTCCACGGTGATGTAGAAGTCGTTGTCGATGCGCTTGAAGTTGCCGAACTCGGTCGGCTCGCAACCCTTGGCAAAAACGAAAATGCCGCTGACGGCGCCCCGATTCTTCTTTGCCTCTTGCAGCTCGGCGATTGCTTTCTTCGCCTTGTAGTCTTGGTCCTTGACCTCGACGACGATGCGTTGACCGGGCGCCCCGGTGGTCTCGCCGAGCGTGACGAGGTGGTCACCGGTCTTACACTTGAGGATGCCGAGCGTTCCGCGAACGAGTTCCGTCTCGTCGCCGTAGTGCCGGCCTGTCTCCGCGACGACTTCGTACAAGTCTTCCTCGATCGAGAAGCCTTTGACGTGGCCGCGCTCGGCCTCTTCCGCACGCGCGACCTTGATGCCGAGGCCTTCGCGGAGGCCGCTGAAGGCGCTGTTGAACATCGTCTTCAGCCGGCTCAAAGCCGAACCGTCTTCGTCAAGCGAAAACTCCTTCAGGACCTCGTTGAGCTTCGCTTCGACGAGCTGCTTTACCTTGTCTTCGATCATGGCGATGACGCCGTCCTTGTTCTTGGGGTCGAAGAGCTTGGCGAACTTGCTTGACGGGCCAACCTGGCCATCCATGAGCCGGACGAGCCGCCCTGTTTCTGGGTCGAAGTAACGCTGGAAGAACTGCACAAGCACGCCCTTGTCGCCGAAGGCATCGTTCAGGGATTTGGGGACGATGCCGTCCTTCTCGGCGAAAAAGTGCGCGAGCGCCTTGCCGAAATCTTCCTGCATCTCGGCGAACTGGTCCTTGATGATTTGGGTGTCGAGCGTCGGACACGCGCTTTGTAACGCGATGACGCCGACCTTGAGCGCTTCCAGCGCTTTCGCCGACCGCTCCGGCTCGGCAAAAGACTCGAAGTACGCGACCAACAGCGGGTCGCGCAGCTCCAACACGAGTTGAATGGATGGGAAGTCATTCCGGCCATTGTCGGAAACACGAGCGATGCGGGTCATGGGTCCCTCTTTCTCCGGGCAAGCCCGGGCTTGGCCGCCGCCCGAGAAGAGGGTATAATCTCTTACGGTAACGACGGCGTGACCACGTTGTCGAACCAAGGCCCGGCGGTGTGACAGCACCGGCCGGGCCACTTTCCTTCCTAACTGAACAAGGTCTCGAAAGACTGGCTAAGCCTAGTGGCGAACATCCGGATCGTTCCTACTCCACTTGTGCCGGAGACTATCAGTCGTCGTCCGCCTCGGAAGCTCGCGAGATCCTGATACTGAATAAGTTTTTCAACAATTGAGAGCCGATCTCGTAAGGCGGACTCGCCGCGCCTTTTCACACTCTCCCTGAATAGAATCAGTTCCTTAAACCCCCAACCAGTGTGACCTTGCCAGGCCTTGATGACTTCATGCTCATCAATTGGGTTAGTTCCATCAAGGTATTGGCAAAGCAACATGACAGCATCGCCTTCCTTTTTCGACTCATCTTTTGGCCAAGTTGTCAACAATATCTTTGCATCATCAAATGCCTCTGCGCAAATCAGGAATTCGGCCCAATTCGTGAGCTCGCTCTCGTCAACCGACGCATGAGCGCAGGACCTTGCCACTTGAATTGCTTCGTCTCGTTTTCCACCTAACAAGAGAAAATGTGCCCGGCAGAGTTGTGCCCATTTTCCCCGCTCTCTTTGCATGTGTCTTGTAAATGCTTCATCTGCCTTTGAATGCTCGCCGAGAAAGGCATATAGGTAGGCGTTCCAAAGGAACTTCTCGTCAATATCCCTCCGAATCTGTTGCAGTGCATCAATCGCTGACGAGAAGTAGTTCGCACCCATACGCATATGCAGAAGCGCTAGCTCGAAGTTGATTTGGACATTTCCTTTTTGCTTTTCCTGTGCATCCCGAAGAGTCTTAACAGCATTCTCCAAATCGCCCTGACATGACTGAATCCGAGCGAGAATCCGAAGCAATCTCATGCTCGGACGTGTAGATAGACTAATCGCTCTTTCGATGTCGCGCTTTGCCGTCGCTAATTCTGAGCTAGTAGGAGACTTTGCTTCCTCAATGAGCCTGGTTCCTTTCCACTCATAACAGTACCTGTTTTGAGGATCCTTCTGCAATACTCGCTCTACCAGGTCCGCAGTGTCTTCCTTCTTGATAATTCCCGTATCGAATAGGCGTTCGAGAATCCGCCACAGTTCGGAATTCCTTACACGTCGCTCAATGGTCGCCGTCAACAGCGTTGTCGCTAGCACGAAATCCCCTTCCTCCGTGGCTTGCCTGATACGACTGGTCTGTGTTCTTGTATCTTCCTTGTTATACGTTCTTAGCGATTCACAGAGCTTCTGATAGTCTTCGACCACTGGTGGCATCGGCCACATCGCTTGCCGTTCATTTTCCTGGCAGAATAGACGCTCCTCGGTCACGAGGTCTCCGTCAAATCGAATGTAATTGAGTTTCCGCTGCTCGAAAAGCCGAGCCGCCTTTTCTTTGTTTTCCAAGGTCGCCTTCGACGAGGTCGGGGACACTACGGACGCAATCGGTAGAAGTCGCACACCATTTCTTTTCCTTGCCTCCAGCTGGTAGCGAATCATTGGAACGACATGTTCGAGGCCATCAAGATTCTGTGCGGTAAGTCGAAATAGTACCACGATCAAGTCAGGTAGAATCTCCGTGCAAATTCCCGCCTGATCGTTAAGTCCAGTTCGGCTATCGATTAGCACGTAATCATACGGGAGTTGCTTCACCGCCTTTCGAAATGGGCCAAAAAATGGCCCTGGATCGGCCGGATCAGCGGTGAAGAATCCGGGCCAATGGAGTTCTTGCAGTTTTTCGCAGTACGGCTGATCTACGCTGCCCGCCGGAAGTACGTCTATTCCCTCAATAATAGACGCGTAGACGTAATCGCGAACCTCTGGAACCTTGCCTGTGCGCGCGTATTTATGAGCGAGATCGACGAATCCGAACTTGTGTGGTTGCTTCGGAGGAAATATCCGATGCAGGCCTGGCGCTTCCAGGTCAAAATCCCATAGCAGCACGCGTTGAGGATGCTCTTGGTCCTGGGCGAGAAGGCATGCGATATTTGCAAGGGCCATGGATCTTCCCACGCCACCCTTGTAAGAATAAAAGGTGACAAACATTGGTTCTCCGACTAAGCAGCATGGTTCGTTGGTCTGCTGAAAAAGCACGCCCCGGCGGGTGGCCGCTGGATGGCGTTCGCAGGCAAAACATTGCTCTCAACGGTTATTGGGTGGGCTTCAACTGGCGCACTCGTTAGGAACTCCCTTACGATGATGCTCGCGACCTGTCCCGGCGATGGCTTCGTGGCTGTGGATTGCCCGATTTTTCCGGTGAGTTCTTCGAGAGACTTCAAATCCTCCGCACTCAACGGCACGCGGCAAATCTCCGTCGCGTCAGTCAAGGCTGGCCGACCGCCGCTGGAGCGCAGGCGGGTCAAGACTTGAGTTCCGAGCTCGGCTAGGCTAATCAAATCGAGGTTTTGCGGAGTTCGATCGCCGCACGGGGTGGCACCCAGGCCTTCCGCTATTTCGGCCGGATCAAGGCGCGGTTTCGGCTGATTTACAATCTGAATCCTCTTAGGTTTCGCTCCGATTATGTTGATTTTCTTGGCCATGTTTATTGACTCCCTCGCGGATCAAACTTGTTGATTTTCCAAAACAGGTTTCCGAGTTCAAAGACGACTTGTCCCTGGTTCGTTTCTGTTCCAAATCGATGCAGGAAGTTCCGCAAGCGCGACATGTTCACCCTGAATTTATCGGGGTCGATAAAGGAGTAGATCATGGTTGTCTGTTCCCAGAGGACTTCTCCCTCCGGTTTCCGCCATGTTCCGGTCACGGGCGGAAAACAAGTTGCTCCATCGCCAATGTCGGTGAGCAACTCTTGCGCCTCCTTGACCCATTCAGGAAGATCCGAAATCGCTCCACCGTTGCAGTCCTTGTCGGGAATGTAAAGGGTGAGCCGTTCCCCACTGGGCTCAGCTTCAGCGCCTAGGTCCTTGACCAGATCAAAGTCCATTCATTTGCCCCCTGGACCAACAAGGACATGTTACAACTTATTTATAAAAAAGTAAAGACGATGCGCATACTTTTTATAAAAAATGTCATCGTATTCTGGCTTTTCACGTTCCCGCCTGTTCACCAATTTGAAAAGTGGGTGGCAATGCGTTTACGCAAGTCTAAGTTGTACATATGGTTCCGACTTACGAACCTACATTTCATTTTTGCCATTTGAAAGTCGCCAGCGCTGAAAACGCCCGGCGAGCCACGCTTCAAGAAAGCGGGCATCTGACTGTGCACGAGGACTATTGCGCCAGCGACCATCGGGACCCCGCCGTTTACGCGACTCGGCGCGCAAGCGCCTTCGGCTATCGGTTGCGCCTTGGGTTACTCGTCTTTCGCGGCCGTCAGGCTCGACGGATGCGTGAGCTAGTCGAGCACTTCGCGTTGCATGCGCTCGACTTCAGCTCTGTACCCGCCGGCTACGAGGCCCAGCTCCTCGGGACGGCTGCTCTGGCGCAAGCGGGCCAAGAGGTCCAGCAGGTAGGAAATGCGCTCGCGCGTGACTTTCAGCTCTTGATCGTCTTGAAGCATGGTCGAATCTCCACGACGCCGCGGCGTCGGCGGCGCGCTTCGATTTGCGTCAGCGTTTGGTCCTGCGGCCCGAGACCGGAGGTTTCGCCGGGCGTGGGGCGGGCGCGCCCCGGAGAAGCCTCTCGGTGCTGAGGTCCTCGTCGATGTCCGGCCAGTGGATGCCGTAGCCGCCGCCGGCCACTTGCCATTTTTCGCGCTGGGCCTTGGTGGCGTGCACTAAGCGCGGATACCAGGCCAGCGGCACTGAGATGGTGCGTCCGTCCCGCAAATCGACGTTGAGCGTACTCTTGCTCACCCTCACATCGAGGACACGCTCGTCAGCGGTCAGCGCCAAGATGCCCATGCCAAGCCTCCAAAAACTCTACTTGATGTTCCATGACCAGCTTTTGAATTCAACCACGTGGGTTAGAACTCCGATTCTGACCGGACAGAATCGGAGTTCTATCCCACAGGCTTGGCTATTGAATAAGGCGCTGCTCTTTCGGCGAGAAGCCGGAATTGCGCGCTAGTTCGACCGGTTGCAACCAAAACTTGGCCGAAAGGTCGTCCCTATCCACGTGGACATGCGGCGGCTCATTTGGTTCATGGCTGTAAAAGTAAAATCGGTATGGACCGCTTCGCAACACGGTACATCGGTATGCGTCAATGGTGATAGGGCGAATGCCGCCGTTTTCGTGCAAGCGGCGCCCGAAAGATGACTTTGCAAAGTCGTGCGGAGTAGGATAATGATCAAGTGATTGCAGCGTTGGCGGAAAGGGCACACCATGACCACGCAAATGACGGCCACTGTCGTCGGCGGCATGCTCAAGCCGGACCAGGCTCTGGCGCTGGCGGATCAGACGCGGGTGCGCTTGACGATTGAACCGATTGAGGATTGGACGCCGGAGACGGCCATTGCGGCCTGGGAAGCGCTCAAAGCTCGGCTGCGCGAGCGTCCCATTCATGGCGGCGGAAAACGCTTCACTCGGGACGAACTGCATGAACGCCGTTGATACCAATGTGACCATCGTAAATCCATTCGTATCTTGATCGGCAAGATGGCCACTTTTTGGCAGCCTTAATCAACACGGCCACTTTTTGGCAACGTTGCCAAAAAGTGGCCCTCTTACTTTCTTAAGGCGGCCAAAAAGTGGCAATGTTGCCACACGGCCAGTGTGTGTCGCTTGTCGCTCCGGAGCTTTTTGGAGACGGAAAGCATTCGCAGACAGTCACTTGTGTCGTAGCTCCGCAGCGACAAACGGGCTCTTTCTCAAAGTGTCCATCTTCGACATTCCGGCGGTTGACACATTTCGTTGCATTCGTTGCAGGGTGGGGGGTGTCCGTGTGGCTGTGCAACGAATCCTGTAAGTTCTTTTTTACAGTCACTTACAGAGACGGATTCGTTGCATCGCACAAGGTCGAAATACGTGGCACTAACGAGCCGTATGTGCCAGCTCAACTGCCGCTATCCGTCAGTCCCAACGCCAGTCATTTCGCCTTGCCCCGAAAGACGTTTTCCCGTTCGAGCGGCAACTGAAACGCGTCCGCGACCCGCGTCATGTAGTGGCAACGGCATGACCAGTAGACCACGTCGATGGCACGCTCCAGACCGAAGTGGCGCACCAGCTCGTCGAAGTCGGCTTTGCCGAGCGCTGCGGGCGTTTTGGCCTGCTTGCGCGCGAAGGCGAAGGCGGCGCGCTCGGCGGCCGTGAAGCTCGACCAGTCTCCCTCGGCCAGCTTGCGCGTGCGCTGGGCAATAGCGTCTTCATCTAGGCCCGCGACCGCGAGCAGCATCTCGCAATGGCCCATTCAGTAGAAGCAGTGGATTTCGCGGGTGATGACCCAGAAGATGCTCTCCTCCAACACGCGGTCCATGGCGGAGTCCTGGCGGTAAGAGCTCATGCAGCTAAACCAGCCCAGCGCCAATTCCGGTTGATAGTACATGCACACGCGGCTCCAGAGAACGTCCGTTTTGCGCGGATTGATCCCCTTGGGAGTCGCATTTACCATTTCTTCCCAGGTCGGCACCGGAATGCGCGGCGGCCGCGCTTTCTGATGTTCCATCTGTTTCTTGAGCGCCGTCAGGTCTAGACGCAGCCAGTCGGGATCGAGCACGCGCCGGCCTTCGTCGCTCTGGGCGGAGTTGAGCTTGGGACGCTGGACGGGCGGCGCGGCAGCGTTGATATCGAAGCGCAAGTCGCGCGCCGGTCCATAACCATAGGGTTGCGGTGAAATGCCGAGCGACAACAGCAGCCGGTCCTGAAAGTTCGCGTAAGCCAGTAGCTGCACCATGGCCATCACTTGCTTGTCCCCGAACAGCTCGCGCAGCTTGGCGACTTCTTCGTCGGCGACGGTGTCGGCTGCCAGGGTGAGTTTGCGAGCGAAGAGCAAAGCGGCGCGGCTCTTGGCGGGCAGTTTCTCGAAATCGCCGACCAGGATCTCTATGTCGTAATCATCCACCCCGGCAGCGCGCAGGTCAGACGCGGCCTGTTCTTGTCCGTAGACGCAACCGTTGGCCTTGGCGGCGACGTAGCGGATTTGACCGCGCAG
>JAKEFD010000269.1 GCA_022616245.1 Gemmataceae bacterium | reverse complement strand
CGTCAGTGCCAACTCGTGCACAGGCATACGCCCTCTACAGCTAGCAGCTGCTAACAAAGAGTTTCCTTCTGCCCTCATAACCGGCATCTCCTGCAAAAAAGGAAAGTTCGGCAGGCTTTAACGCCGATGTTTCTCTCAGGGAATCCAATGTAGGGCCCACGCTCCGCGTGGGGTTTTCTTCACCCCACGCGGAGCGTGGGGCCTACTTTGAATCCAAGCGCGCGGAACCAGGGAAGCACGGCCATGACCAAGCGATTGCTTACAGCGGTGTGCGTATCAATTATTTGCGCCGGTTCCACCTACGCGCAAACAAAGGGCATGGTCTACCTCGATGCGCCCCAGGTCGATGCGCCCCAAGTGATCGAACGCCCCATCGCATCCTCAGTCGGGCCTTGGTGGGCGCTAACCGAATACCAGGTCGTTCGGATAAGCAGCGCCAATCTGCCGCCCCTCATCACAACCAGTCCTCCAGGGACGGCCCGCGCCGAAGCCGGCGTCATCGGCGCGCCCGGCGCCAGCGTCCTGGTCGGCGGCAGCGTCAACGACGACCCCCGCTCCGGATTCCGCTTCGACTTTGGCCGCTGGTTCGGCGCCGCGCAACACATCGGTGTCGAGGCCGGCTTCACCATCCTGGAAAGCCAGTCGTCGATCTTCTCGCTCAACTCCGACGGCAACACTATCCTGGCCCGGCCTTTCACCAACGCGGACACCGAATTGCCCCAAGCCGTCCTCGTGGCCTTTCCGGGTTCCTCGGCCGGCACGGTGGACATTCGCGCGATCTCCGACAATTTCTATGAATTCCACGTCGATTTCACCGAGAAGTTTTTGGACATTCCCGCTGTTACGCTGACGTCCATCCTCGGCTACCGCTACTACCGCTACGACGAAGGCCTGCGCATTTTCCAAAGTATAGCGCCCACCGATCCTACCTTCGTCCCCGGCACGCTTCTGGCCACCACCGACGAATTCGTGTCGCGCAATGATTTCCATGGTCTGGACATGGGCGCGCGGGCGCAGTTTTTTGGCGGCCAAGGCTGGTCTTTGGAAATCCTCGGCAAGGCCGCTGTCGGCTATCTGCGCCGGCAAACAAGCATCAAAGGCGATCAAATGGTTTTGGTCCCCGGCGTCGCGCCCGTCGTCAACACCGGCGGCGTCTACGCACTGTCGAGCAACATCGGCGTCCACTCCAGCCGCGAGTGGACCGCCTTTCCCGAACTGGGCGTCACGCTCGGCTGGCAGATGACCTCGAACCTGCGCGTAAGCGTCGGCTACCGGGCCATGTTCCTCATCGACATCGCCCGCGCCCACGACCAGATCGACTTCACCGTGAACCCCAACCTCTTCCCCCCTGCCCTTCAACCCACGGGTGCAGCCCGTCCCCTGTTCCGCGACGGGCAGGACAGCATCTCGATTCAGAGCATCAACT
Source organism: Gemmataceae bacterium (assembly GCA_022616245.1). Lineage (GTDB taxonomy): Bacteria > Planctomycetota > Planctomycetia > Gemmatales > Gemmataceae > JAKEFD01. The sequence continues at coordinate 25,661 of JAKEFD010000269.1, read as the reverse complement.
TCGGCGTCGAGCTGACGTTTTAGACCGGTTTTCTCGGAACCGTAAGCGGAATTCGCAAGAATTCCGGGCATCGTCGCATCAGAACTCTTGCGAGTTCCGCTTCAGCAATCAGATAGGTCAATCGAAGCGTTCAGCTGGAAACAATCGCATCTCGCGGACGAAGACGACGCGCTTCTGTAGATGAACGCCGTAAACAATGTCGAATGGCGGCTTGAGCCGATGGAAGATCTTCAGCGTTCCCAAGTGTCGCCACGGGTCGCCGTAGCTCAGCGGGTCCTTCGCCAAACTTTCATCCAAGCTTTCAAGGGCGTTCAGAATCTCCTGCCCTGCATTGTGTTGGACCGCCTTCGCGCTGCATTGTTTCAGAAATGACCTGACCGCCTCCAAATAAACGACTTTGTAACGGCCAGCGTCAGTTGCCATGTTGCGAACCCTGGGCAATGGCTTTCAGCTCTTCTAGAAAGTCTTTCAGCTCCAGGCAACCGGTTTCGTCGTCGTCTTCGGCCATCTGTTTGAGTTCTTCCAGCGTGAAACGGCCTTCCGCCCAAGCAGGCAGGCTTGGCTCGGCTTGTCCGGTCAAAGAGTCCGATTTGGGTGGCGTCATTCTTGGATCTCCAGTCGACTATTGCAGTTTACACGTCGAGCCCATACGTCGCAAGCCAAGGAAATGGCGTTCAAACGGTAGTGTCCGGTGTGCCATGCATTCACCGCTCTTTGGCAACGGCAGCGAACCCTGGACCGGCGCGGCAAAGCATGCCGCGGCGCGGAACGGCTCGTGGCAGGGCGGCTTTGTGAGAAGTTTCTGCTCCTATTTTGGAAGCACCGTCACTAGAATACGGTGGTAGTCTTGCTCCCAATTTGGGAACAGCCATGACGGCCGCCAAACGCCTGATCCAAGTGAACGCCGCCAACCTCAAGCACAGCCATCTCTACGTCACTGGGCTGCGCGACCTGTTTCCGCCCGAAGCCATCGGCGGGTCGCGGCGGAAGGGCTCGAACGGCCACGGCTTCGAACTCGTCCTCGACGGCCTGGGCGAAACTGTTGTCACGGACATCGGCAGCGACGCCAAGACCGGCAAAGCCCGCGGCTTCCTGCGCTGCCGCGCCGCCATTGCAAGGTTCTACAAGCACCACGCGGTCAAGCCCGGCGGATACGTCGAGCTCGAGCGCCTGGCGGAACGCAAATACCGGCTCCGCCTTCCCCGCCCGCGCGCCGCTGAGTTTTTCGCCGGCATCGGCTTGGTGCGCCTCGCGTTGGAGGCGCAAGGGTGGGACGTGGTCTTCGCCAACGACATCGATGCCGACAAAGCCGCCATGTACGGGCACAATTGGCCGAACGATGATCATTTTGTGCCTGGCGACATCCATGATTTGAAAGTCCGGAATATTCCCGACTGCGATCTTTTTACTGCGTCATTCCCGTGTAACGATTTATCCATTGCCGGCAAATGGGAGGGTCTGAACGGCAAACAATCGTCGGCATTTTGGGGGCTGATCGAGATTCTGCGCGAGTTGCGCGAACGTCGGCCACCGCTTGTGCTACTCGAGAACGTGTTTGGGTTTCTTCAGAGACACGAGGGCAAAGACTTCGAGGCAGCACTCCTAGCACTCAATGGACTTGGCTACAATGTCGATGCGTTAATTCTAAACGCGCTCAACTGGGTGCCGCAAAGTAGAACGCGATTGTTTGTCATTGCCAAACGTGATCAAGGCGAGCCGCGCCAAACTGCGCCGATCGAATGCGAGGTCAGGCCGGAACCGCTGATCAACTTCATCTACACACACGATCAAATTCGTTGGGATCTCCCGCTTCTTCCAAGCCCGCCAAAACTCCGAAAACACTTAGCGGACATCGTTGACGATTTGCCGGATGACGATCCGAACTGGTGGAACAAGGAGCGCACCGAGTATTTCATGAAGCAACTCAGTCCCAAGCACGCATCTCAAGCAAACGAGATGATCCGGGGCAAGCTTGTCAGCTACGCAACAGCATTCCGGCGCGTCCGCCATGGCAAGAGCATGGCCGAACTTCGCACGGATGGCATTGCTGGTTGCTTGCGGACGCCGCGCGGCGGCAGCGGACGGCAGATCCTGTTCAAAGCGGGGAAGGAAAAGTACCAGGTGCGCCTATTGACGGCGCGCGAATGTGCGCGTCTTCAAGGGGTGCCGGACGATTTTCACATTGAGGTCGGTCTGAACCAGGCGCTATTCGGCTTCGGCGATGCTGTTTGTGTTCCGGTAATTGAGTGGATTGCCGCGAACTATCTCAAGCCTGCTTTGGCACGCGTTTAACAGAACTGGCAGTCATGTCGAAACGAAGCAATCCGCTGTTGCCTCCGATCTTGCAATCTTTCAAAATCAAGCGCACGAAAAACGGAGCAATCCCACCCAATTGGCTTCTAATTGTACTCAAATTGTTGGACTACTTTCGAACCAGCGAGGCTGGTCTATCTGAAGACGACATTTACACGTATGACTACACGCTAAAAAAATCTCGCGCAAGCGCTATCCCGAAACTCTTAGAAAAGTATGGGCTTCCAAAAGTTCGATTAAGTAGCGAGGGCGTGACGGTGCGAGGTGCACCTGGCTTGCGGATTTTCCGTGCCGTAAACGGGGGAGCGGTGCTAGGCACCGACAAAGTGCGTCGTGAAGATTTGATTCTCGAGGCTGTCGAGCTCATTCGCAAGGAGATTTTGAAGGGCCTCGGACAACAACCGATCAAGCTTCCCGCCCATTGCTTCAACCATTCTGGTAACTTTGTTAGAGCATTGTTGGAAAGCACCAAAAACCGTTCACAAGGGCAAGTTGAACAAGCACTCGTAGGCGCCAAACTTCAACTCCGCTTTCCAAACGAAGTAATCCGAGTGATCGGGGCGTTTGCCGGCGATCGCCAGACGGGACGCGAGGCAGACCATGAAGTAAAGAATCTTCGCGTAATCGTGAGCGTCTCTCCCAAACCGCAACATTTTCGCGCAGCGGAGTCGCTTGCGAAAGTAGGACGCGAAGTTTGCTTAGTGGTAGGCGAAAAGTCATATAACGCAGCGCGTAAGCAAATGACTGTCGACAGCACTGCCACCATTACCGTCGCGACAGTAGCCGACTATGTAACGGCGAACATGAAGGAGATCGCGCAGGGGGCAAATTTGACCGCCGCAGAAATGTGTTTGCGGCTTGTTGCGGAATACAACAAGCACGTAGCAAAGAAGCACGACAGTTCACTACAAGTCCTTCTGCCCGACAGTCCAACGAGTCAGTCGTCGTTGTTTCGATGAACGACAACCGTTGGCCTAGGAACGTGATTTTCGGCATCAATTCCCTGCATCCAATTTCGCAAGATTGAGCGCACCTCTTCCGGGTCGGGCCCCGACTCCATCGCTAACTCGATGTAGGTGAAGATCTCGTCGTCATCGTCCGGTGGAAATCCGCCCGTCCATGTCAAGTAATGCTTCTTCAACTTTTCGATGCTCTCCGGCGTCAGCGGAGTGGTCGGAGCGTTCCCGGCTGCCATTGCCACGGCGGCGCGGGCCGTATGCTCCAATGTTCGGATCGTGACATGCTCCGGCGTCTGGTTGTCATAGTAGGCAAGGAACAGCTGCGCGAACTTCAATAGCGCGGCAGCAGCTTCGTCCAGACGTGGAGGCGGCGTGTCTTCTTGGAATTGAACCATTCGGCGGATAAGGAATGCACCGTCTTCGCATTCGACCTTAAGGCAATCATCCATCTCCTTCAAAAGGACGAGCGGGTCCTCGTCGCCAAAGAGCACGTCCAGAGCCGGCCGATCTTCGTTCTGCTCTTCATCGAACGCTGTTTCGCTTTCGAGGAAACGGCGGCAAATGGCCAGCGCATCCTCCGGCGTCGTCGCGGTGTCCACCTCTTCTCCGTGTCGAGTGCGGTCATCCCATTCGATGATCCATCGATTTACCCACATCGCTAGGCCCTCCTAAATGCTGAATGACCGGCTAGCATAGCAAACAACCCGTTCTGCTCCCAAATTCGGAACACGCTGAAATGGCGGACACTTTCACGAAAGCCGAGCGTTCCCGCATCATGGCCGCGGTCAAGTCCAAGGACACGACGCCGGAAATGGTGGTGCGGCGGCTTGTGCACGGCATGGGCTATCGCTTTCGGCTGCACGTGCGCGGCTTGCCGGGGACGCCGGACCTGGTGTTGCCGCGCCTTGGGGCCGTTATCAATGTGAGCGGCTGCTTCTGGCACATGCACGGCTGCGGCCGTTGCCGGATTCCGGCGGCGCGGCGGAAGTACTGGGTGGCCAAGCTGGCGCGCAACGCGGCGCGGGACCGGAAAAACCGGGCGCGGCTCAAACGCCTGGGCTGGAAAGTGCTCGTGGTGTGGGAATGCCAGACTGTACGCAGCAAACGGGAGACGCTTACTCATCGCCTGCTTGCATTCTTGCAGGCGGCGGAATGCGACACCCGAATGTGATAGGCGAACTGCGTCAGCGTCGGACGCATGGCTCTCATTGTCGAGCTATTGGAGAAGCGTTGCAAGCGCGAGCAAATCGTCCATGAATCGCTTCAGGTACGGACACTTGTCGATGGCAATTTGAGGATCGACCCTTGGAAAGAGGTTTCTTGCGGTCGTGGTCTTCTTGTACCCGCGGAGAATCCGTCTGAGAAACTCCGCGGGCGGCTCCTTGAAATTGACTTCCTCTGGCGAGCGTTTCTTGATTTGCGCTTGAGCTTCTTTTTCGCTGGACAATTCCTTTGGATACGCCAGCAACCAGGCTTCCACCTCGTGAACGGCGAAGTGTTGGCGGAATCGATCCCGGTACTGCTTGGGCACCAAATTCCGGATGTAGCCTCTGGCAGCAACAATCTTGTCCTTGATTGTGGCGTGCCGAGACAAGTCAATTCGCTCCTTCGGAATGCCGTAGAGGTCGACGAGCCCGACAACGAAGTCCGCGCGGCCATTTTCAAGATACAATCCAACCTTCTTCGAAAGATCGTCCAAATAGTTGCTCACACCCTGAAACTTGACCGGTGTTATGCCCACCTTCTTCCCTTCGGGAAGTTGCGGGTCAACCCAGCGGTGGATAAACGGTGGCAGTGCGCGCTCGGTTTCTCCTTCAAGAAACAGCGCAATTCGGCGCAGATTTTGGTTGGGCCGAGGCACTCTTCATGCCCTCGAATTGCTAACTTTCTTGAGGTAAGGCGGCGTCTTCCGGCGGCAAGTTCTTGATCCGCTCGGCGAAGTCGGGAACAGCTTCAACAGCGGGACTGGCCAACGCTTCCAAGTCTCCGCTTGTGAACAGCTCGCCCAGTCGATACTCTGCCAGCCATTTCTCCATTGCCGTAGGGCTCAACGAGAACAACCGAGTTTGTCCGTCTTCCCAATGAAAAAGCGTGACTTGTGGTCCCACTTTGGAAAACGCATCGAGGAATGCCGGCGCATGGCTGGTCAGCACGACCTGAGTCCGGCCCGCGGCTTCCGCAGCGTATTCGGCGATGATCGGCAGCATGCTCGGGTGCAAGCCGACTTCCGGCTCGTCGATGGCAATCAGAGTGGCCGGTTCGGGGCTGGCGAGAACCGTTAACAGAAAGAGAAAGCGAAGTGTTCCATCGGACAAGTCCTGTCCCGCATGCGGCCGGCTGCTCGATTTCCATTGAACGGCCAGCTGAATCTGTTGAGCGGCCGCCGGCTGAAATACCAACTCTTCAAACTGTTCGCCAAACCCGGCTCGCATTCCTTCGTCTATTTGTCGCTTGAAATCTCGATCAGCCGTGTAGAGAGTGTGCAAAACCGACACCAGATTGCTTCCATCGGCGTCGACGAGTTTGGCAACTTGAGTTGTAGCGGGCAAGCGCATTGGCGATCCGCGTTCCACGTGCACATCATGGTAAATCCGCCATTCGTCCATCAATCGCTTGCAGTGAGTCGAAATGGGATTTGTGCGCGGGTCGGAGATTTGCGGCAAGAGCGACTCGTTCGGATCGGGATCGGGAAACGGAACCAAGTCGGCTTCTCTTTGATCATAGACAACCGCGCTACGCGAATCCCGCCGGTATATCCACCAAGTGCTCGGTTTCACCTGCCAATTGCCCAGAGAATCCAGGGCAATTTGGTAACTGCTCGTGTTTCGGACATGCTCCAACTGAAATTCCATTGTTAGGGCGTCGCGCACTGCGTTTCGCCCCGCATCAACAGGATCGATTCTTAGAGTCCAGTCCAAGGAAGGCGCCCGATAGTCCCACAACAGAGGCACGATGCCGCCGCGTTTCATCGCGTCGGCAAGTCGGCCGTTGGCGCTCTTGGCAATGAGGTCTAACAATCGCAAGAGGTTCGATTTGCCGGAACCGTTCGGCCCGACAAGTAGATTCAACTTGCCTGGTATCCAACTCACCTCACGGAAGGATCGATACCCATGAACATCTAACTGTTGGACCGCCATCGGCTAACTCCGTCGGCGTTCGCCTTGCGAACTTGCCGAACCAGTTTCTATTCACATTGTACAACAATCCGCGCGGCCCAACCGTTACGTTTCGTTTCCAGTTCGCCCCTCAGAGAGACCTCAACGATCTGTCAGTAAGTCGACTTGCAGTGCCAGCTTTGCAACGCGGCGCAGCTCCTTGCGGCTTGCGCCGCCCGCCGCCTGGACGGCCATGCCCTGAATGATTGTGGCGACGAACCGTGCCAGATCGGCTGGGCTCGAATCGGCTGAGAGATCGCCCTCTGCTTTCGCGCGCTGGAAGCGTTCACGGACTGCTGACTCACCCGCCGCCCGTTGTGCGACGAGTTCGCGGCGCACCGAGTCGGTCTCTTCGTTGCACGCGAGCGCGCCGTGCACCAGGAGACATCCCGGCGGGTTGTGCGGGCCGGTCAAAAGCTCAACGGCGCCGCGGAACAGCCGTTCCACAACTTGGCGAGCGGTCGGCGCCTTTAGCGCCTTGCGAATGTAGGAGGCGTGGCCCGCGGCGTAGCGCTCGATCACCTTGCGAAACAGCGCTTCCTTGTTGCCGAAGGCGGCGTACAGGCTGGGCCGGTTGATGCCCATGGCCTTGGTCAAATCGGGCAGCGACGCGCCCTCGTAGCCTCGACGCCAGAAGACCACGAGCGCGCGCTCAAGCGCTTGCTCGAGGTCGAAGGCGCGTGGACGTCCGACGGGCATGGTCGCTCCTTTTTATACCAAATGGTACACTATGGGGCTTGACTTAGCAAGGCCGACCGCTAATATTGTACTGACCGATACACAAAACGAGGTCAACATTAAGGAGAGCATCATGTCCAAGAACTGACGGGAAGAGTCGCCATTGTCACCGGCGCGTCCAAAGGCATCGGGGCCGCGATCGCGCTGCACTTTGCGGCCGAGGGCGCGGCCGTGGCGGTCAACTACGCTTCGAGCAAGGACGGCGCGGATCGGGTGGTCGGCGAGATCGTCGGCAAGGGCGGCAAGGCAATCGCCATTGGGGCCAACCTCGCCAAACCGGCGGACATCGAGCGCCTCTTTTCGCAAACGAAAGACGCTTTCGGCAAGCTCGACATCCTGGTCAATAACGCGGGCATTTACGAGTTTGCGCCGCTCGAAAACGTGACGGTGGAGCATTTTCGCAAGCAATTCGACCTTAATGTGCTGGGCCTCATTCTCGCGTCGCAGCAAGCGGCCAAGCATTTCGGCCCTTCCGGCGGCGCTATAATCAATATCAGTTCCGTCGCCGCCACTGCCGGCCTGCCGAACGCTTCCGTGTACGGTGCGAGCAAGGCTGCCGTGGACGCGGTGACCAAGTCCTTGGCCAAGGAACTCGGGCCGCGCAACATCCGCATCAATTCCATCAATCCCGGCATGGTGGAAACCGAAGGGGTGCGCGCGGCCGGAATCGCGGAAAGTGATTTTCGCAAACAAGTCGAAGCGCAGACGCCGCTGGGCCGGATCGGCCAGCCGCGGGATATTGCACCGGCCGCGGTTTTTCTCGCGTCGGCGGATGCCAGCTGGATCACGGGCGAGACGCTGTATATCTCGGGCGGGAATCGGTAATGTGCGACGTCCGGCCGGCTCAAGCCATACCCGAGAAGCCTCGTGAACGAGGCTGGGGCGTAGGCTGGGCTGTCTGAACCCGCCGTCAACGGCGGGCCTAGACGCTGCGCGAAAGACCCGTGAACGGGTCTGGGAATCGGCGAACCAGATGTGCGTATGTCAAGCAGGCGCGATTGACGTGCGTTAGTCAAGCCGGCGCGGTTTCCGCCGCCCCGACCGCCTGCAGATCGACCAGCAATTCCTGCGGCGTCTGGTAGCGGTCTTCTTTTTGCTTCGCGAGCATGCGCAGGACGATGGCTTCGAGCCGTTGCGGAATGGCGGGTTGCAGCTTGGAAGGCGGGACCGGCGGCGTCTCGCGGATATGGCGGATAATGTCGGCCTGGGTATCGCCCGCGCAGGGAAACCGGCCGGTCAAGAGCGCGTAGACGACGACGCCCAGGCTGTAGATGTCGCAGGCGCCGACCGTGAAGTGGCCCGTATGCGTTTGCTCCGGGGTCAGAAAGACCAGCTCGGCGGCCACCTTGTCGCGCATGGTGATTTTGCGAAGGTCGCTGCCGTGCAGCGCCGCGGCCAATCCGAGATCGGCAAGCTTGGCGACTTTGTCGCTGGATCGATAGAGAATGTGCCGCGCGGTGATGTTGCGGTGGGTCCAATCGTGCTGGTGCGCGAACGCCAACGCCTTGCTGATGTGTTCCGCCACGCGAAAGCCGCGTCGCCAATCAATCTGCGCGGACTTGCGCGAGCGTTCGAAGATATCCACAAGCGGAACATGCTCGACGAATTCATAGGCCAGCCAGCAGAAGGGCCCAGTCCTTCCCGCGGAAGTAAGCGAGACCAGGTGCGGGTGGCGCAAGGGCAGCACGCTTTTCCACGTCTGCACGAAGCGCTGCATCTCGGCCTCGTTTTGCGGAAAGTCGGCGGCGAATACCTTGAGGGCAACTATGTCGTTGGTCTTCTGGTTCCGCGCCCGAAACACGACGCCGCACTGCCCTTTCGCGACGACCTGTTCCACTTGAAAATGCGCGTAAGCCTGGCCGGCGAGTTCTTCCGGGCGATGGCTTGCCGGTATGGCTTCCTCCACAGTCTCTTCGGCGGCTTCGTCGGCCAACTCGATGGCTTCCTCCACTTCGGTCGCGGCCTCCGCCGATTCGGCCGGCGCTTCGTCTTCAGCCAAGACTTCGACTTCTATTTCCGGGACATCTTCGATCACTTCCTCGACTGTTTCGATTCTCTCCAAGCACATTTCGGAATTGCCCATACGCAGGACGTCGCCGTCGAAGAGCTCCTGCTGGCGTGCTTTCTGATTGTTGACGAGCGTGCCGGAGGGCGTTTCGTGCGCGGTCAGCACGACGCGCTCGTCGGTCACTTCGACCTCGCAGTGCACGCGGGCGACGTAGATGTCATTGAGGGAAATGTCGGCGTGGCGGCGGCTGCTGCCAATAGTCGTCACGCCGGTGGTGTTCAGCGCGTAAACACGGCCTTCGTCGGCGCCGTTGGTGATACGGAATTGCCAAGGCATGAGCGGCCCCCTTCAAGGTGCTCCTGCCACGCGAGTGCGCTGGGGCGAATCGCGGTGTGGTCGTGGCAATGACAAAGGTGAGATGCCAGTAAGTCTGGCCTGTCATTAACGACGTGTCAAGGCCGTTTTGGGTTCACTTGGGTGGATTGTTATCGATGACTTGCTGGTTTACTCCGAAGGACAACGCATCACTTATCGAGCTTGACACTTCGACCTCATCCGGCTAAATCTTCAACAGGCTAAATTTTTGGCACATCAATCGGCACTTACGAGAATCCGTCATGATTCGACTTTGTCAAGCACTTGTCGCGCTTTGTCTATCCGCAACAGCCGTGGTCGCCGACGATTGGCCGCAGTGGCAAGGTCCCAAGCGCGACGGCGTCTGGCGCGAGACGGACATTTTGGAAAAGTTCCCCAAGGGCGGACCGAAGATGCTGTGGAAACAGCCGATCGGCGGCGGATTCTCGGGGCCGGCGGTCGCGGACGGGCGCGTTTATGTGATGGATCGCGTGGGCGACAAGCTCGGCAAAGGCAAGGAAGTGCCGGGCAAAGACGGACTCGTCAGCAAGGAACGCGTTCTGTGCTTTGCCGCGGACGGCGGCAAGCTCTTGTGGAAGCATGAATACGACTGCACGTATCGCATCTATTACCCGAGCGGGCCGCGCGCGACCTGCACTGTCGCGGGCGGCAAGGTCTATGCTCTTGGCGCGATAGGCGATTTGCACTGCCTCGACTCCCAGAAAGGCGACGTGCTCTGGCGAATGAACCTGGCTGAGGTGGGCAAGACCAAGCCGCCCGTCTGGGGCTACGCCGCGCACCCGTTGGTGGACGGCGATACCGTCTACTGCCTCGCCGGCGGCGAGAACTCCGCGGTCGTCGCGCTCGATAAAGACACCGGCAAGGTGCGCTGGCAGAATCTCACCGTCAAGGAAATCGGTTATGCGCCGCCCATGATCTTCGAAGCCGGCGGCAAACGGCAACTCATCGCCTGGCACACGGAAGCCATCGCGGGCCTCGATCCCGCTTCAGGCAATGTCTATTGGTCGCACAAGTTTCCCGAGGTCGAACCCGAGCGGCCCGGCATTTCGGTGTCCACGCCGCGCAAAGAGGGCGATCTCTTGTTCGTCAGCTCGCCGCATCACGGTTCGCTCATGCTCAAGTTCGCCAAGGACAAGCCCGATGCCGCCATACTTTGGAAGGGCAAGAGCAATCAACTGGCTCGGCCGGACGGCTTGCACTCACTGATGGGCTCGCCGGTTCTGCAGGACGGCCATGTTTACGGGATTTGCGTGTTCGGAGAACTGCGTTGTCTGAAGGCCGACATCGGCGCGCGGCTCTGGGAACATCCGACACAGGAGCGCAAATCGCTCGGACCAACGACGTTTCTCATTCCCAACGGCGACCGCTACTTTCTGTTCGACGACCAAGGGGATCTCATCATTGCGCGGCTGACATCCAAAGGCTACGAGGAAGTCGACCGGGCCCACATCATCGAGCCGACGCTGCATTCGCGCGGCCGCGACGTGGTCTGGTGCCATCCCGCGTTCGCCCAGCGCTGTCTCTTCGTCCGCAACGACGAACAGTTGATTTGCATAACACTCGCGAAGGAACCCTAGAGCGCAATTCAAAACTGTAGCCGCGGGCTTTGGCCTGCGGACATTCCGCACCCTGAAGGGTGCGGCTACACGTTTGAATTAGCCTCTAGTCACGAATTGCCTCGCGCGGCCGGCAGCTCGCCGCGCTCGAACGCTTCCACGGCGTCGCCGATATGCGTGGCGTAGTTTCCGTCCGCCATCAATCCCGACAGGCCCATCTCGACGCCTGCCTGCCTGAGCGGCAGGTGCGCCTTGGCGACAATAAACGCTATGCCGCGCTCACGGAGTTTTTCGACATAGGCCTTGAGCTGCTCGGCGGCGGTCAGATCGATTTCCGGAATGGCCCGGGCGTCGACGAGGATCGCGCGGACGGGCGTCTCTTCTTGCTCGATGAAATGCTCGATCCTTTCGATGAAGTAACGGACATTCGCAAAAATCAGCGGGCCATAGAAGCGGTAGACAATCAAACCCGGAATGGTCTTGGCCGCCTCGTCGTCGCCCACGTCATGCAGGGTGCGCGATCCTTCCACCCGGCCCAGCAACGCGTCCTGCGGGCGGGCCAGCTGATTGAGCAGATGCAGCAGGGAGAGAAACACGCCTAGCAATATGCCGGGAAGGACGCCCAGGGCGATCACGCCGATCGTTGAGCAGATCGATATCCAGCCGCTGAACCGATGAATCCGCAACAGGCGGGCTACCTCTTTGAATTCGATGAGTGTGATGCCGGTCACGATCAAGATCGCGGCGATGGCCACCGTGGGCAGCGCGGCGATCAAGTCAGCCAGCAAGACCAGAAACGCGATGAGCAAGGCAGCGGCGAACAAGCTCACCATCTGCGAGCGCCCGCCCGTCGCGGCGTTGAGCAGCGTCCGCGTTGAACTGGCGCCGACGGCCAAACTCTGAAACAAGCCCGCCGCGATGTTGGCGGCCCCCAGCGCAACCAGCTCGCGGTCCGGTTTGATCTGGTAATTCTGCCGGTCCGCCACTGCCCGGCCCAAAAGGACTCCTTCCGGCAATACGATCAACGACAACCCAAACGCCGCGATCAACAAATTCGCCATCAGCTTCGCGGACAAGGGCGGCGGCACTGGATCGGGAAGGCGCGTATCCACGACGCCGATCACGTTCATTTCCAAGGTGGTGAAGTCGAGGATCTGCCCAGCCACGATGGCAAGTACGAACACCACAATCGTCCCTGGAACGCGCGGCGTCAGTAGCCTGAGGGCGAACAGTACGGCGATGCCAACCAATCCTGTCGCCAGCGTGGGTAGATGCGTTTCGGACAAACGGGTGAGCCATTCCCAAAGACTTAGAAGGGTATTCTCTTCCTCAAGAGAAATGCCAATTAGCTTGCCGAGCTGGCTGACGACTATGACCACCGCCGCTCCGTTCATGAACCCCAGCATGACGGGGGCGGAGAGAAACTCCGCGGCAACCCCAAGCTTGAGTAGCGCCGCCGCACAAAGAAGCGCCCCGGTCAAAAGAGCAAGCCACGTGGACAGGGCGAGTGCCAGACCGGGGTCTCCATTCGAGAACGCCGCAATACTTGAACCGACCATAAGGGCAATAGCGGCGTCCGGTCCCGCAATCACGTGGCGGGAAGTGGTAAACAAGGCGAAGGCAATCATGGCGCCCAAGGCCGAGTAGATGCCCGCAATGGGCGGGCACCTGGCAAGGTCCGCATACGCGATCGCCGCGGGAATGAGCACCAGACAAACGACGAGAGCAGCCAGTAAGTCAGCGCTGAAGTTGCGGCGGTCGTAGTCCAGAAACAACCGCACGCCCGGCATCCATCGAGTGAGCCGATCCCAACGATTTGGGCGCGCCATCATGCCGCTCCATTTGAACTGGTACCCGAGTGGATGGACTCAGGGAAGTTCGTTGCCATTTCCTCCAGCGCGGGGACATCACGAAGTCGCCATTGCCGGGCGACGTATAGTCTATCGCCGTAGCGTAGAAGTCGAGACCACGCTTTCACAGCGTCAGAGTTTCTGAGCATACAGGTTCAGCTTTTGCGTTCTGGACCGTAGGAGATTCAGGTGGCAGTTGCAGCAGCGTGCGACATGGCAGCCAATCGCTTACAATTCGAAACAAGGGCGAACTTCGTGCAGGAGAGATTGTAAGGTACGTCAGAATGAGTATCGACCAGGTCATCAATCTCCTGGCGGCGATTACGTTATTTGAGATGATGATCGCCATCGGGCTGGGTGTGACCATCACTGAGATTGCCGGTATAGCCCGAAACGGGCGACTGTTGCTCCGGGCAGCAGCGGCGAATTACGTGGGCGTACCTGCGGTCGCGCTGGGCTTGCTCATCGTGTTCGATGCGCAGCCTCTGGTGGCCGCTGGTTTTCTCGTCGCGGCGGTATGTCCCGGGGCGCCGTTCGGTCCCCCGTTTACAGGTCTGGCGCGCGGGAATGTCGTTGTTGCCGTCGGGTTGATGGTAGTGCTGGCGGGGTCATCCGCGCTTTTGGCGCCCATTCTTCTTCAGTTGCTCCTGCCCCTTGTGGCCGGCGATCAATCGCTGCCAATTAACAGCGTCAAGATCGCCACCACGCTGCTCGTCACACAATTGTTGCCGCTGGGCATCGGGCTCGCCATGCGTCAATGGCGTCCACTTCTTGCGGACCGACTGAAGCGGCCGGCCAGTTTGCTGAGCACCGTGCTCAATCTAGCGTTGCTTGGATTGATCCTCGTGGTGCAGCGCGACATGTTAATCGGCATCCCGCTCCGCGCGTTTGCAGGCATGTTTCTTTTGTTGTCGGCCACGTTGGCCATCGGCTGGCTTTTGGGCGAGCCAGGCGGCGCCCAGCGCAAGACTCTGGCAATCACAACGGCCGTGCGCAATGCAGGCGTCTGTCTGGTCATTGCCTCCAGCAGTTTTGCCGGCACGCCGGCCGTGACGGCTGTAACGGCGTATGCGCTTTTGCAGACAATAGTGATGGCACTGGTTGCGCTGGCGTGGGGGCGGCGGAATTTGACGTCCGAGAGGGTTGGAATGTCGCAAAGTGTTGTAATGTAAAAAGCGTTATGTCATGATTGACTCCATTGCATTTCATATTGCGTGCTACCGGACCAATTCAACAACGTGGGATAGAACTCCGTTTCTGTCCGGCGTCACCGAAATCCGGCATTTCGGCGGTGCAAGCATTCAAGTCGCGCGGCGACTGCGCGGCATGCTGGAAGACTTAATACAGTCCGTGCTTGAGGAGCGCGCCGCACGCCTCCGGCGGGAATTGAGCTTGTTGCAGCGGTCCGCGAATCGCTTTTTTGCGGAACCGGAGGACCTAGCCTTGGCAGCGGTCGGTGATTCGCAAGGAATGGGCGGCATGCGTGTCAATGGTCAAGCGACCCAGTTTTGTGGAAAGTGATGCGAAATACTTAGCGACTGTGTTGGGAGACTTCTATGAATGTACTGGTTGTGGATATCGGCGGGACCAATGTTAAGGTTCTCGTCACTGGACAAGCTGAACCTAGGAAGATACCCTCCGGGCCGCTGATGACGCCCGAACGCATGGTCGCGGAAGTCTTGAAGGCAACCGAAGATTGGCAATACGACGTGGTGTCGATTGGCTATCCGGGTCGGGTTCATCACGCACACGTGGTTGCCGACCCGCACAACCTTGCGGCCGGATGGGTTCGATATGACTTCGAGGCCGCGTTTGGGCGACCCGTCAAACTCCTCAACGACGCGGCCATGCAAGCCCTGGGCAGTTATCAAGGCGGACTCTTGCTTTTCTTGGGATTGGGGACTGGCCTGGGGTCCGCGCTCGTAGCGGACGGCGTCGTCGTCCCGCTCGAGCTGGCCCACCTTTCCTATGCAAAAGGGACCTTTGAGGACTACGTGGGTCTGCGCGGCCTCAAGCGGCTCGGCAAAAAGAAATGGCGGCAACATATCGCCTTCGTGGTCGCCCGCCTGATCGAGGCCCTTCACCCTGACGACGTGGTCCTGGGCGGCGGCAACGCCAAGAAGCTCAAAGAATTGCCTCCGGGTTGCCGCTTGGGCGAAAACGCCAACGCATTCCTGGGCGGCTTCCGCCTCTGGGAAGAAGCCGGCGATCGAAAACCAATCACGCTGGCAAAGACCGGTACCCCGTGACTCGCGGGCAGGATACCCACATGAGCACGAAAAATCAAAACGAAGGGACACCCGATACTATCAGTCTGGCTGACGAAGCAAGCAGGTCTTGGCGCAGTCCATTCTGGGACTTTGGGACGTCGTGAACAATCTCACGCGGTTGCGGCCATCCCGGCGACGTGAGGCGTGCCGCGCCGGCGAGCAACATCAGGAGCGAGGAAATGGCAGCCACGAGCACGGCCTTCAGGATCCTCGACCTGATCGCCTATTTGTATTCGCGCGGCGATCGCAATCACAAGATGTTCGCCCGGCCGTAGGGCCTTCCTTCCGTGAGACGATCGGCCCGTCAGGGACAAAGTCGACAAGAGATTTCGCGTTCGCGCGTCCGGTTTGGCGAAAAATCCCGTCTTTTAGTATAGCGGCCGACGTTACCATCCAGTCAATTCGCTTTCACCGTTGCCCGACGACGCGAGCGTGTGGAAACTTAAGAGACTAGTGTCAAGAACGAATGGTCCGATTCCGGCTCCCAGAAGCCCTATGATAAGAGATTAGCTTCGCCCGCTGTAGGGAACGATCCGGACTTGTTGCCTGGGGAGAAATCATGTCACGGAAAGCTCTTGCCCTGCTTGTAACGGGCGTCGGCACATTGGCTGCGCTCTGGTTTGGCTGGTTCAACCGCTCCGGCGCCGATCCGGACGATGGCCAGGTCAGGCAGATCCCTTTGGCTACCGTATTCTCGACGAACGGCCAGGAGGGGCTGCAGGATCCGACCACGTTTGTGGATGAAAAATGCGTATGGTTTCTCAATCAGATTTATTTCAAAACTCATGGAATGGGCGCGTCTAACGCCTTCCTCGTGTCGGGTGACGACATCGGGGCGGCCGTTCGTGCAACCTCCGAAGTATTCCTTGGCGGACGCCCTGCGAACCGTCCTGCCGCACCCGATGATGGAAAGGATCATGACGTGCACTGGCTCGTTGTTTATCTTGGCGTAGATGGCAGTAATCCACCTGCCTGGCTAATTAAGTCAGTCGAACGACAAGGACGCAGAATTCGTCTTTGCTACGAGTTTCCAAAGGTAGTTTATCGGACTAAAGACATCTATCAGTACTTTGCTTGGGTCCCGGTGGGAAAACTGGGCGCGGGAATCTACGATTTGGAAGTCTTTGACGTCAACAAGAGCCATGTCAGTCTGCAACGCCGCGTTGAAATTGCCCCAATTCAATGATTCCAAGATTGCACCACGAAAGGAGAAGGAAATGTCACTGCGCAGAAACTCCCTCAAGCGGTTTCGCCCAGTCTTGGAAACACTCGAAGACCGCCTCGTTCTCGACGACACGTCAGCCGGACTGAATGGGATTCTCGCGCGAGGGCTGACGACCTACGGAGGTTTCCCGTTGACCGGTGTTGCGATAGGGATCGGACAGGTCGAGCCGGGACGGCCAGGAAAGCCGAACGCGCCCATCAACGACTCGGTCCCAAACTTTGCACATAATGATGTCGTACCGGCTGCCGTTTTTCGCCAAGCTCAAAATCCAACTCAAAACTCGCCAGCGGAGATTGATGGGCACGCCGAACGTGTCGCGGGCGTGATGATTGCGAATAATGCGACAAATACCCACGAAGGAGTCGCTCCTTCCGCAGAGCTATTCGCGGCTACGTTTACGCCGGTGAATGTCTTCGCGCCCGAGCAATCGCCGGCCCTAGCGCTGAATCACATCGCAACGAGAAACAACGGGGACATTAGAGCGATCAACTTCAGCGCTGGCTTTGCAACTACGGCGCCTTTGGACGGGAGTTCATTCCTGACGCGATTTGTCGATTGGTCCGCTAGGGAGCACGACACTCTGTACGTAATCGGCGGCAACGAACTTCCGGGAGGCATCCCGCTCCCATCGGACGAGTACAACGGAATGACGGTTGCGTTTTCAGAAAAAGATGCCAATGGGGTCTTCAGGATAATCGCAACTGAAAACGTGTTTACTGAAGATGCGGCGGGCCTGCGCCGATCGACGGACATTGTTGCACCAGGACTCGACATACTCTTTCCAACCCTGGGTCAGGCCGCATACATTTTAGGGACTCGCGCGAATGGCATGTTGGGCACGAGCTACGCGGCACCGCACGTGACCGGCGCCGTCGCGTTACTCCAAGAATATGCGGATGATCGCATTTTCAATGGCGCACCGGGATGGGATCCCGTTAATGCTCGCCGGCATCAAGTGTTGAAAGCCGTTCTCATGAACTCAGCGGACAAGATTCAGGGTCTGCTCGGCATGAGCAGGACGGTCCTAAAAAAAGACGGAACAAATTGGAACGATTCGGACGCCAAAGACGCGATCGGCAATGAGGCTGGCAGATTCATTCCATTGGATTCAGAAATGGGCACCGGACACCTAAACGTCAGCCGGGCCTTGGAGCAGTTTTCACCCGGTCAGTACCCAGCGCCAGGCGCGGCGGGTGGAGTTCCTGCGATTGGTTGGGACTACAACAGCGTCGACGGTTCCCAAATCAGGAAGTATCCCTTCGAAAAGACGCTGCTAGGCGCAGGTCATGTTTCCATAACGGTCGCATGGGACAGTATCGTCAACCTCGTTGAATTTCCCGGAGGAATTGCCGGGCGATTTGATGCGACTGACAGCTTCCAGCGCTTGCCGCTTTCGCAGGTACGTTTGTATCTGGTGCAAAAAGGTGCGACCAGCACGGAAAACAGCGTCTGGTCCTCTGAAAGTTGGAGCGACAATGTACAGCATATTTTCTTTCAGCTCCCGCCCGGCAACGCCGATTATGAGTTTTGGATTCAAACGCCAGGTCCGAACATTGCGCGTTATGGCGTCGCCTGGTGGGCCGAAGAAGCGCCGCCTCCTCCACCACCGCCGCCCGCCCCGCCTGCTGAGACGCCCACCTTGAGCATCTCCGACGTTTCCTTGACTGAAGGCAACAGCGGCACAAAGGAGTTCGTGTTCACCGTCACTCTATCCACCCCGGCCACGCAAACGGTCACCGTGGATTACACCACCGGCGGCAGCGACGCAAGCTCCGAAAACGACTATGTCGCGCAAAGCGGCACCCTGACCTTTGCCCAAGGTCAATCGAGCAAGACGATTGTCATTTTGGTCAATAGCGACACCTACCAGGAAATGGACGAGAAGTTCTATGTCCATCTCGACAACGCGGTGAATGCGACGATAGACGACGGCGAAGGCGAAGGCCTTATCCTCAACGACGACTCGATCCCGGCGCCTGGACTGGATGCGATCAACGACAATGCGACGTGCGAAGGCGACTATTTCGTCGACATTGCCGTCATGTAAAACGATCTCAACCCGAATCATGATCCCGTCTGGATTCAGTCGGTCACGCAGCCTGCGAACGGTTTTGTGCAACTCAACTCGGATAAGACGGTAACTTACCTCCCGAATTTCGGATTTGTCGGAACAGACACGTTCAACTACACGATCACGAACGGAATTGTCAGCGATTCCGCACTCGTAACGGTCGAAGTAACTGCCCCGCCTCCGCCGCCCATCCCCACAGTTGATATCTCTGCATCAGATCCGTCCGCGTCCGAAGCCGGCCCCGACCCCGGCGCTTTTGTGGTTACCCGCAATTTCACATGGTCGACCGATCTGACGGTGCACTACGCTATTGCCGGCAGCGCGACGAATGGCGGCGACTACCAAACCATTTCGGGGAGCGTTGTGATTCCGGCTGGGAGTCTTAGCACTCCGATTACGATCTCACCAATCGACGACCAGATTATCGAAGGTTCGCAAACGGTCGTTCTTACCTTGCAGCCGAATTCCGCCTATGTTCTGGGCTCAAGCACCCAGGCCACCGTCACCATCGCCGACGATGACACGAGCCTGCCGGTTGTGACCATCGTCGCCAGCGACCCGTCGGCGGCCGAGACAGGGCTCGAGCCGGGCCTGTTCACGGTCAGCCGCGATCAGGTGGGCGGCAGCAACTTGACGGTGTCGTACAGCATCAGCGGCGGGGCGGCCAACGGCACGGATTACGAAACCATTTCCGGCAGCGTCGTCATTCCGGCGGGCAGCCTCAGCGTACCGGTCATCATCACGCCCAAGCAAGATAGCCTGGTCGAAGGCACGGAAGCCGTAACGCTGGAACTGTCTCCAAGCGCCGCCTACGCCTTGGGGGAAAACATCATCGCCATCGTCAACATCGCCGACGACGACTTCGGCGGCAGCCTGCCTGTCGTCAACATCACCGCCAACGACCCGTCCGCAGCCGAACAAGGTCAAGACCCCGGTTCGTTCACCGTCACTCTGAACCAGCTCGCCGCGAGCGCGCTGACCGTCCATTACTCGATCGAAGGCACCGCGACGAACGGCACGGATTACACGACGATTTCCGGCAGCGTCGTTGTTCCGCAAGGGCAAAGCACCGCCACGATCACGATAGCAACTTCCGAGGATGCGTTGGTCGAGGGCACGGAAAACGTGCTGTTGCGGCTGGTCTCCAACACGGCGTACACGCTCGGCACAGGCACGCAGGCCGTGGTGACGATCGCCGACAATGACGGCGGCGGCGGACCGATCGTCACGATCGCCCCAACGGGCTGGGCCGCCGAACAGGGCCAGTTTCCCGGCGGCTTCGCGGTCTTGCTCAATCAGCCGGCGACGACGAACCTGACTGTCTTCTAATCGATTGCCCCTGGCGGCGCTACCAATGGCACAGACTACACCACGCTCTCTGGCAGCGTGCTCGTGCCGCTGGGTTTCAGCAGCGCGGCCATCGTCATCGCGCCGGCGGAAGATCAGCTCATTGAGGGGACGGAAACGGTCACGCTGAGCCTGAGTGCGAATGCGGCGTACACTCTGGGATCGAGCGTCCAGGCCACCATCGGCATCCTCGACAACGACGGCGGCCAAGGTTCAGTTTCCGGTACGGCGTTCCTGGACGATAACGCCAACGGCTTGCAAGACGCGGGCGATACGATCTTCGCCGGCTTACTTGTGCAACTTTTTAGCTCCACAGGCGTCCTGGTTGCCACCGCTATCACCAACGCGTCCGGCAATTATGTGTTTAACAACGTGGGCCAGGGCAGTTTCTACCTCAAGTTCGAAAAGCCCGCCGGCTATCAGGCGACGCTCCAAGATGAGGGTTCGAACGACGCCATCGACAGCGACATCAACGCCGATGCCATCACGGCGTTGTTCACCATGCTCGACGGCCAGAATATGGACTTCGACGCCGGCTTCCGCTTGCTGCCCGGATCGGGTGAAGAATAAGGCTAGTTGCTACAACCAAACCCAATTTCTTGGGGCGAGTCAGATGCCGCCCGCAAAAACCTGAGTTTACGTCACATGTAGCTGTTGCGGAATAAGTTGCTCCTAAGATAGACTCAGGTGGGCATGGATTGCATATCGCGCCCCATTCGGTGCTTCGTCGCAAGTTGAGACTCTCAAAGGACTAGCGATTGTCGTGCCCAAAATGGATTGCACCTCGCCTCCCTGGGTTGGAATGCAATCCATCCACTCACTGTCAGTTTTGACAGTGGTGGCGTTGAAGGCCAGGAAATCACTATGAATGCATATGGACTTAATTGAAAGGAGTGAAAAATTACCGGCGGCATCGGCACAGTGCTTGAGACCATGATGATCTGGCAGCTTTGCAAGTTCAAAAACTTCACAACGTGCCGCTTATCCTGGCCGGCAAAATGTATGCGGACATGGTCGCCTGGTGCCGGACATACATGCTGCGTCCGGAGTTTCCACTCGCCAGTCCGCCCGACATGGATCTACCGATCTGCGTGGACGACGGCCCCTCCATCGTGCGCATACTCCGCGAGCATCATGGCCGGTGGAAATCGGCACAAAAGAACTGACGGATCAGGGCCCGATACTGTTGAACTTGGAGGCGCTAGTTTGAACGCGGTGCAGTCAGCCTTTGATTGGCGTTCGCTCTTGCCTCCGGTGCAATGGCTGCCGCACTACCAGGTCCAGTGGCTCAAGTCCGATGTCATTGCTGGCATTACACTGGCCGCGTATGCGGTCCCGGTGTCGATGGCTTACGCCGCACTGGCGGGGCTACCGCCGCATCATGGCATTTACTGCTACCTGCTCGGCGGTTTGTGCTATGCCGTCTTCGGCACCTCGCGACAATTGGCCGTCGGACCAACGTCGGCAATCGCACTGCTGGTCGGCGCCACAGTAGCCGGGATGGCCGACGGCGATCCTGCGCGCTGGACAGGAATCGCCTCGCTCACCGCACTGGTCGTTGCCTTCCTGAGTGCGCTTGCGTGGCTTCTGCGGCTGAGCGGGCTCGTCAGCTTCATCAGCGAAACCATCTTGCTAGGTTTCAAGGCGGGGGCGGCGCTGACCATCGCCATGACACAGCTACCGAAGCTCTTCGGCGTCAGCGGGGGCGGCGATCACTTCATTGAGCGCATCTGGATTCTTGCCGGACAACTCGGCGAAACCAACGTCGCCGTTTTCGGGATGGGACTCGTGGCGCTGGCGCTCTTGCTGCTCGGTGAGAAGTTTTTGCCTGGCCGGCCGATTGCACTGTTGGTGGTCGCTGTCGCCATCGTGGTTGTTTCCCTCACTTCGCTAAAGGAAGCAGGCGTCGCGACCGTCGGCGCGCTGCCGGCCGGCTTGCCGGAGTTCAGCCCTCCTGCCATTCGGCTGCGCGATGTGGACGGAATACTGCCGCTGAGCTTGGCCTGTTTGTTGCTTGCCTATATCGAAGGCATCTCGGCGGCTCGAACTCTGGCCGCAAAGAACAATTACGAGATTGATCCGCGCCAAGAGTTGCTCGCCCTCGGCGCGGCGAACCTGGCGGTTGCATTCGGACAGGGCTTTCCTGTGGCCGGCGGCCTGTCCCAGTCGGTCGTGAACGACAAGGCCGGCGCGCGCTCGCCGTTGGCCCTGCTGTTCGCTTCGGCAACCTTGGCGATATGCCTCTTGTTCTTGACGGATTTGTTGGCCAACCTTCCGTCTGTGGTGTTGGCGGCTATCGTTCTGGTTGCCGTTCGCGGATTGATCGATCTTCGTGCGCTGCGGCACTTGTGGCAGGTCAGTCGTTTGGAGTTCAAGATCTCGATGGTGGCGTTGGTTGGCGTGCTGCTGCTCGGGATCTTGAAGGGCGTGCTCGTGGCTGCCATTGCATCGCTCCTGATGTTGCTCGCCGGCGCGGCACGGCCTCACGTCGCCTTTCTGGGCCGCATTCCAGGGACACGCCGCTACTCTGATCTGGAGCGCCACCCGGACAACGAGGAATTGCCGGGCATCGTTGTTTTTCGCGCGGAGTCCTCCGTGCTCTATTTCAATGCCGACCACATTCGCCGCGTCGTGGCGGAACGGCTGCAAGCGATTCCGCAGGTTCGGCTGGTGGTATGCGACCTGTCCGATGCTCCGCTTGTTGATGTTGCCGGCGCTCGGATGATTTACGGCTTGCATGTGGACCTTGCGAAGCGCGGCATCCAGATGCGCGTCGTCGAAGCCCATGCGAAAGTGCGCGACTTGTTGCGTGCGGAAGGACTGGAGGAGCGGCTCGGTTACCTCGGCCGGCACTTGTCCGTCGACCAAGCAATCGCGGAATTCCAGGCGTTCAGTAGGACTTCATGAGGAGGATTGAAAAATGTACGCAGTAAGGAAACTCGCCCTTTTTATTGACCGTTCGAACCAGCAGTGGGTGGTACAGGATCCTGAAGGCAATTACTGGATCGTGCCTTCCGACGACAACGCCTGGGACCACCGGAAACCGTTTTATCCAAGCGAAGACACCGAACTTGAACCAATACCCGCGCATTACAAATACACGCTTGGCTTGCCTTACTGACCGGCCCGGCTTGTGATTCCCACCCGAAAGCAGGCACTCGATGCGCAGCGAACAGGACCGACTTCAAGAAGCTCGCGAGAACAAAGCTCCCTGGAAAAAGTGGGGCCCATACTTGAGCGAACGGCAATGGGGAACCGTCCGCGAGGATTACAGCGAAAGCGGCAACGCCTGGGATTACTTCAGCCACGACCAGGCCCGCTCCCGCGCCTATCGCTGGGGTGAAGACGGCCTGGCCGGCATCTCCGACGACCAGCAACAACTCTGCTTCGCGCTGGCCTTGTGGAACGGCAAGGACGCTATTCTCAAGGAACGCCTCTTTGGCCTGACCAATAGCGAAAGCAACCATGGCGAGGACGTCAGAGAATACTACTTCTACCTCGACAGCACGCCGACGCATTCGTACATGAAGTACCTCTACAAATATCCGCAAGCCGCCTTCCCCTATGCCAACCTGATTGACACCAGCCGAGGGCGCAGCCGCACTGAACTCGAGTACGAACTGCTCGATACCGGCGTCTTTGACCAGGATCGCTATTTCGACGTCTTTGTGGAATACGCCAAGGAATCGGCGGAAGACTTACTCATTCAGATTACGGTCCACAACCGGGGACCGGAGTCAGCCGAATTGCACGTCTTGCCGACGCTCTGGTTCCGCAATCAATGGTCCTGGCAGGGTAGTACGGACCGGCCGACTCTCGAACAGGCGATGGTTCCCGGCTCGTCGGGAAAGGCGGCATTCCCTGCCAACGCGGTCAAGGCGACCCATTCGTCTTTGGGCGAGCGCTATCTCTACTTCTACGATGGCGATTCAACACTATTGTTCACCGAGAACGAAACCAACACGCTGCGCATCTTCGGATTCCCCAATCGCAGTCCCTACGTCAAAGACAGTATCAACGACTGCGTGGTGCATGGCAACAAACAGGCAGTTAACCCGGAAAAAAAGGGAACAAAAGTCGCTGCCCACTATCGCTTGACGATCCGGCCCGGCCAAAGCGAGTCGCTTCGATTTCGTCTAAGCGATCGCGCGCCTCAACTCACCACCATGTTCGGCGAGGATTTCACGGACACGCTCAACCTCCGTCGACGGGAGGCGGATGAGTTCTACAAATCCGTCATCCCGCCGACGCTCAATGCCGACCAAGCCAACGTCATGCGCCAGGCCTTGGCGGGCATGCTCTGGAGCAAGCAGTTCTATCACTACGACGTGGATAAGTGGCTCGAGGAACGCGGCTGCGATCCGTTCAAGGCTAACCGCAAACAGGCGCCACGCAATGACCACTGGCACCACATGTACAACGGCGACGTCATCTCGATGCCGGACAAGTGGGAGTATCCCTGGTACGCGGCCTGGGACCTCGCCTTCCACGTCGTCGCCCTGACGCTCGTCGATCCCGATTTCGGCAAGCAGCAACTGAAGCTGATGCTGCGCGAACGCTACATGCACCCCAACGGCCAGATCCCGGCCTACGAATGGAACTTCGGCGACGTCAACCCGCCGGTGCATGCCTGGTCCACCATCTTCACGTACTTCCTGGACAAGGGTCAAAAGGGCGCGGGCGACACAGACTGGCTCAAGAGCTGTTTCCAGAAACTCCTCTTGAACTTCACCTGGTGGGTCAACCGCAAAGACCGAAACGGGCGGAACATCTTCGAAGGCGGCTTCCTGGGTCTGGACAACATCGGCGTGTTCGACCGGAGCGCACCCTTGCCGACCGGGGGCTACCTCGAACAGGCCGATGGCACGGCCTGGATGGCACTCTTCTGCCAGAACATGATGCAGATCGCTTCGGAACTGGCGATGACCGATCCGGATTACCTGGATATGGCGCTAAAGTTCGTCGAGCACTACTTCTGGATCGCGTCGTCGATGACGCATATGGGCGGCGACATAGGCATGTGGGACGACGAAGACGGCTTCTTCTACGACGTGCTCCGGTTGCCCAACGGTCAGGCTCAGCGTCTCAAAGTTCGATCGATGGTCGGACTGTTGCCGCTTTGCGCGGCCACAACTTTCGACGGATCGATGTTGGCGAAGTACCCGGAAATCAGGGAACGCATGAGTCATTTCCTGGAAGCTCGGCCCGAAATACGCGCGGCGATCCACGACCCGTCCAAGACCGGCGTCGCCGGCCGCCGGTTGGCATCCATCCTGGACGAGACCAAACTGCGTCGCGTGCTGGCCAAGATGCTCGACGAGAACGAGTTCCTCAGCGAGTTCGGCATCCGCTCGCTGTCCCGGTTTCATGCCGACCACCCGTATGTCTTCCATGCCGGTGGCCAGGATTACCGTGTTTCCTATTTGCCGGCCGAGTCCGACACAGGCATGTTCGGCGGCAATTCGAACTGGCGCGGCCCGATCTGGATGCCGGTCAACGCGCTGATCATCCGCGCACTGTTGCAATACTACAGCTACTTTGGCAACGACTTCTTGGTCGAATGTCCAACCGGATCAGGGCGGAAGATGAACCTGTATCAGGTGGCCGAGGAGATCGGCCGCCGGCTCGCGAACATGTTCCTCAAAGACAAGGACGGCCGGCGTCCGGTGTACGGCGGCTCGCAAAAATTCCAGGAAGATCCGCACTGGCGCGATCTCATCCTGTTCTACGAATACTTCCACGGCGACAACGGCGCGGGCCTGGGCGCCAGCCACCAGACCGGCTGGACGGGCGT
>JAKEFD010000268.1 GCA_022616245.1 Gemmataceae bacterium | reverse complement strand
TGCGTCCTCTTTCTCACCGGCGAATACAACGCCAAGGAAATTCCCAAAGCAATCGAGTATCTCAAAAACAACTTCGAGGCGCACCAGCACTTCTTCTATGGCCACTACTACGCGTCGCACGCCATGCATCAGGTGGGCGGCAAGGAATGGGAAGACTGGTACCGCCGCTCGGTGAAGTTTTTCCTCCCGCAGCAATCCGCCGACGGCAGCTGGAACCGCAGCACCAGCCGCCACGAAGTCGGCCCGGTCTACCAGACCAGCATCGCCTGCATCGTCTTGTCAGTGCCGGCGAATTATTTGCCGATTTTTGTCCGCTAGGAGTAGGAAAGGAATCATGTCATGCGTTTTTGGACCCGTGAAATCATCGGCTGGCTCCTCATCGCGGCCGGCTTGTATCTATTCTTCGTGGTCTACGCCATCCTGGTCACGGACCGTCCGCTCATCTTGGAGTCTGGACCGCTCACGCTGATCGGCATCATCGTCTTCCGCGGCGGCATTCACCTTATCAAAGTCGCCACCGCCGCCCGCATCTGCCTGCTCGCGCATGCGAATGTCGTCAAGCCGCATGAACCGGCCCCGCGCCGCGAAACGGCAGTAAGGGCCGGCCCGCCAGTGGATTGGTGAAAGAAGTCGCTGGCAACGTTTAGCCACGCGCGGCCTCGGTCGCAATGACAAGGAATGCCAACGACACAAGCCACGAAAAATAGCCAATTCCAAGGCCAATGGCGGGCCTGAAAACAAGGATCGCGCTTC
This sequence comes from Gemmataceae bacterium, assembly GCA_022616245.1. Lineage (GTDB taxonomy): Bacteria > Planctomycetota > Planctomycetia > Gemmatales > Gemmataceae > JAKEFD01. The sequence continues at coordinate 4,466 of JAKEFD010000268.1, read as the reverse complement.
CCGCCGCCAGCAACCCAAGAACGCTTAGGGGGAGCAATGCCGACGCGAAGCGTTGACGTCGGCCTTTGTGTAACAAGAGAAGGGACAAGAGAACCGGCAGGTTCGCGGCGACGAGGATGCCGTAATACCAACACCGCTCGGGAGACTCAATGACAAGCAATAGAGATCCCCACGCGGCGGCCCAACCCAAGAAATCTCTGTCGACCGGCAACACGAAAGAGACGAGGTAAATGAGCCAGGCGGTCGCCAAGAGCCAACCCCAGTGCGACCTGGGCAGTTGCGTCTCTCGATTCAAGATGGGTTGGGTATTCGACATTTTTCGTTGCCGAAATCGAGATTCTCAGTGCCCGCCAAATCCCCACACCTTCGCCGTGTTTTTGCCGAGAATCTTCGCCCGATCTTCGGCGGAAAAAAACGGGATCTCTTTCTCGATGATCGCTCGCTCTTCTTGCAGCGTGGGCCGGCCGGCCTGAGCGCGCGTAGCGCCGGGGAAGCCGGTGCCCCACAAAAGCCGGTCGGGGCCGAAAGCATCGTAGACCCTTTTCACCAACGGATAGACGTCGCGGTAAGGGTACTTTTTCGAAGGCGAGAGGACATTGAATTCTGAAACCTTCACGAACACATTGGGATAACGCGCGAGTGCCAGGAGCTTCTTGATTTCCGGTTCGGGATCTTTGGCCTCTAGGTCGACGCGGGCCAGGTGGTCGATCACAACCTTGACCTTCGGAAAGCGCCGCACCATGTCCTCCAGCTTGGGCAACTGTTCCGAAGCGATGAAGAAGTTGAAGACCGCGCCCAGCTCTTCCGCCTTCTGCCAGAGCGGGTAACTCGTTTTCGCGTTGAGCCACTCGTCCTTGCCTTGATAGTACATGGGGCTGAAGCGCACGCCGGCCAAGCCATGCTCCTTCAACCAGAACTCTAGCTTCTTCGCCACATCGGGATCGGTCGGATCGATGAGACCCTGGCCGCGAAAGCGCTTGGGGTGCGCCTTGAGGCAATGGACCAGGTAGCGGTTGTCCCAGCCGTGCGAAATGGTCTGCACCAGCACGCACTGGCTGACACCGCCCTCATCCATTTCGTTCAGTAGAATGTCGAGGGAAGCCGGAATCTTGGGCGGCATGAACTTGGCGTCGTAGGGATGCGCGAACGGAAAGCGCACGGGATCATCGCTCCAGACGTGCATATGCGCATCAATGAGGAGCGGTTTCTGCGGCTTGCCGCCGGCGGTGGCTGGACCGGTGAGGAACAGACACAAAGCAACACATGCGGATGGAGCGAAGACTTTCATGGTTGTTCGACCCTTGCCACGAGGCTGCTCGCCTCTCGAACTCTTTGTCGTGCTGGTGCAAACCAATTAAGAACAAATGCACAAGAGGCGAGCAACATGCACAAAACGACAAGCATGTAAAACAGATTGGCGCCTAGCGTTTTCCTTTTGTTTGCTCGAAATCGCCAGAAAAACCTTGCGCCCAAGACGAGGATGGGGACGGGCATGAGACCGTAGAGAATTGTTGATGCGGCGTCTTCAACGCGATTTCTATAACGGCCGTGAATGTCGCTCACCTGTTGGTCGATTCGCAACACCCATGCAATGGTTCCTATCCAAAGGCAACAAAGTGCGACGATGGCGAGCGCTTGAAACCAAAGTGGCAGTTTTTCTTTCATAGCTGCACTGCACTTGCCGCAGGAGTTTCAATTGAAGACCAATACATGATTCTAACTCACTGGCGCTAATTTGAAGGGAACCGAATTTAGAACTTCGGCAACGCGCCGTTCAAAGGCGGCAGGCCCAGGTCGCGCCGGATCGTCGTCGCGAAATTAAGGGCGATGTTGCGGCCCAGGTCGTGGCCGCCCAGGCCCGGGATCCAGCCGTTGCCGTGACGCCGCCAGTCGCCGGCGGTGCGGCCAAACATGCCGTCCGCGAGGCGCGACGTAATCCAAGTCCAATTGTGCGGATCGCAGAGTGTGACCAGGTCGTTGGTGTGGCCGTAAACTTTGCGGCGATAGCGGATGCCGAGCGGCCAGGCCGGCGTCGGCGACGCCAAAGAGTAGACCTGCATATTGGAGAGGGACTCCTCGCCATACGCGATTACTATCGACCAGAGGGCGTCCGCCGTGATCAGATTGCCCTGGCTGTGGGCGATGATGATTTGCTTGTGGCCCACGTTGGTTCGCAATTCCCGGAACAGGGCGGCAGTCGCTTTGTTATACGTGGCGACGCAGCCTTCAATGAAGGCGACACGGTGCCGTTCGGGAATTCTTTTGCGGATCGACTCGGCGACGTTGACCGGGTCGGCGGGGGGCTGGCCCAGTTTGCCGCGCACATAATCGCGGACACCGTTGATGACATGGTTGATGCCCAGGTTGCCGAGTTCCGCCAGTTTCGAGAGGAAGATATCCGTCCAATCCGCCCCGCACTGCAAAAGATCCACGAGGATTCCCGCTCCTTTGCCGGCGCTCTGGTTGTAGACGCCGAACACCACGCGCTCGGTCAAGATGGAAAGCGAGGTCGCCGTTTGCGCGTGCGTCTGAGCTTCGGTTTGAATGCCGTTGACATAGTAGATGCGCGGCAACGTGACAGGCGGGGACACGGCTGCATATTGCAGGACTTGTCCGTCTGTGTTGGGCTGATTCATGTGATTTCCTCAGCCAAGGAATCGCGCGGCAAGGCCACGAGGCATAGGATTTGTAGGACGATCTTTGGGGGGCGAAGAGACCTGCCAGTCCGTCTGATACTTTGTTCGATGGCACGAACAGTGTCAAGCATCTTCGGATTTCGAATTCGGCAAGATGCTAACCGCAGAGGCGCGGAGAAACGCAGAGTGCAGCAACGAATGATTTGAGTTTCGCATGGGCCTCGTCCAGTTCGGTTTGGGCCAGCGGGTGCAGCACTACGGACTTCAAGAGTACTTCTTCCTAAGATCCGCCGCAACTTGTTCCGCTGGAATTCCTACCGTCTTACCATTTTCAATTCCCGCCCAGCGCCGTTCCAGTTCAGCCTCCCACGCGGCAGCAACTTCCTCACCGTCGTCTTCGGAATCGAGAGAGTGAATAAGGTAGTGTGCCAAGGCAGCTCTGTCTCTGGACGACAATAAGGCCAATTGTCCTTTGATTCGTTCGGCATCTTGCGACATGGCAAAGCCCTATTAGTCCTGGAATCTCTAGCCTTGAGCATTCTACACTGTGCCGTAATTAGCCCAATAAAAAAAGGAACGGAGAATCGCCCCGTTCCTTGTCTTGCTTCGTCTTCACGCGCATCCAGCCGACCGTTACGACATGTTCATGCTCAGCAAGAATTCCGCGTTGGTTTTCGCGCGCCGCAGCCGGTTGACGAGCATATCCATCGCTTCGACGGGATGCATGTCGGACAGGACGCGTCGGAGCATGCGGATGCGCTCCATCTCATCGGGATGGTGCAGCAGCTCTTCCTTGCGCGTGCCGGAGCGGTTGATGTCGATGGCGGGCCAGATGCGCTTGTCCACGAGACGCCGATCCAGGTGCAGTTCCATGTTGCCCGTGCCCTTGAACTCTTCAAAGATCCCTTCGTCCATACGGCTGCCGGTGTCAATGAGGGCGGTGGCGAGGATGGTCAAGCTGCCGCCTTCCTCGGTCTGGCGGGCGGCGCCGAAAAAGCGCTTGGGCCTTTGCATGGCGTTGGTGTCCAAGCCGCCGGAGAGGAGCTTGCCGCCCGACGGCGCTTCGGTGTTGTGGGCGCGGGCCAACCGTGTGATCGAGTCCAAAAGAATAATCACGTCCTTGCCGTGCTCGACCATGCGCTTGGCCTTCTCGAGCACGATGTCGCTGACATGACAGTGCTCGGACGAATGTTCGTCAAACGTGCTGGCGACGACTTCGCACGTTGGGCCGGCGACCGTGCGCGCCATGTCGGTGACTTCTTCCGGACGCTCGTCGACCAAGAGGACGATGAGATAGCAATCCGGATGGTTCTTGAGCATGCTGAGCGCGATCTTCTGCAAGAGAATGGTCTTGCCCGCGCGCGGCGGCGAGACGATCAGGCCGCGCTGCCCCATGCCGATGGGCGTGACCAGGTCGACCACGCGCATGTTGATTTCCTCGGGGCTGGTTTCCAAGCGCAACCGGCGATTGGGGTGTAGCGGCGTCAGGTCTTCGAACGTCGTCGGCGACGTCCGCTGATCCGGATGCACGCCGTTGACCGCGTCGACCTGCATGAGGGCGAAGTTGTCTTGGCCTTCAACCGGCAAGCGGATCGGCCCTTCGACGATGAGCCCGGTCTTGAGGCCCAGCCGGCGGATTTGGCTCGGCGAGACATAAATGTCCTCCGGCGAGGCCAGATAGTTGTGCGCCACCGAGCGCAAAAAGCCGTAGCCGTCAGGCAGCACTTCGAGCGTGCCGGAGCCGCGCACGGTGATGCCGCGTTCGATTTGCCGGCGCACGATGGCAATGATCATCTGGCCGCGGTTCATGCCCGTGTGCTCGTTGATGCC
>JAKEFD010000029.1 GCA_022616245.1 Gemmataceae bacterium | reverse complement strand
CGACTTGGGCAACGCCGGCCTACGTTCGCCTTGCCGTGTAGTCATTTGCTTTTGCCGGCCAACTGGCGATGATGATTTGCCGCTGGAAGATTGCCTATGCGCTCAAAGTAATCCACGAGCGCCAGATGCGTGGCCCGATGGCCCGGATCCAGCACGAGGACGCTCGCCAGCCATTGCAGACCGGTCTTTTCCTGACCCAACTGCAGTGCGATCACGCCCGCTTCGTGCCGAGCCGCAACGTTCTTCGGCTCCTTGGCGGCCAGCTGTTCCAGTTCCTTAAGCCGCCCCTTCCATTCGACGCGCAGGCGCCATTTTTCCTCATAGAGCGCCGCCTCTTTGGTCTTGCCCAACGCGGCAAGTGCTTGGGCAATGTGGTAGTGAGTCTTTTCCTGGTGAGGCGCCAGCCCTTCGGCTTGCCGATAAAAGTCGAGCGCTTGCTGGGGATTATTGAGGTCGGAGGCAATTTGACCGCGCATCAAGTACAACACGTCCGCAGTGCATTTGTGCACGCTCAACCAATCGTCGAGGACGCGACGAGCCTCCTCAATCCGACCCAAGCCGCGAAGACATGTTGCTAATTCCACCGCGCCCGCCCAGTCGCCTGGTTTTTGCTCGTGGTAAAGCGCAAGATGCGGCAGCGCGTCGTGAAACTGTCCCACGAGTACATAGGCATTGCCGAGCAAGAAGCGGGCCTGGTGATGCTTTGGATTTAGCTCCAGAACGCGTTCGTAGTCCTTCCTTGCCTCCAGGAACGCGGTCGATAAGAGATCGCGGGATAGCTGGCTCCGGGCAACAGCGCGCAGATACCACGGCTGCCAGTCCTTGCGTGAATCCTGGATCCAAACCGTCGCCAGTTGCTCGGCTTCCAAAGAACGATGCCGGCTCAAATACGCGTGAATCAGCGCCTCCAGGATGTGTCGCTCTTGGGGGTGCCCCGCCCGGACGTGGACGCCCAAAGTCTTTTCGATCTCTTCGAGTTTGCCCGTCATGGCGGCAAGGAGTTGGCCTTCCAGAGTGCTTTCTCTGGATTTGCCTCCCGTTTTCTCAGATGCCTGCAGATGCTTGTAGGCGGCCGCGAAGTTCCCGGCGAGCCGCTGAGCGCGTGCCGAAAGCAAATGGACTTGTGCATCGCTCGGCCAATACGCAAGGCACTTTTCCAGTCTCGCAAGTGCCGCCTCATAGTCGCCGTCCTCCAGCGCTTGCTGAGCCTCAAGCCAATGGTGACGTGCCGACAACTGATTAATCGCCAGATAGCCGACCCCGCCCAGGGCCAAGACTGCCAGCACGCAGAATAGAATCGTCCGGCGCGGATGCGCGCGCGCTTGGTTTTTGATCGTTTGCCAAATCTTGAGCGCGCGTTGCAACACGATGTTTCCCAATACTATGGCTCTTTTCACTGCCGTGGCCGCGGAAACTCTTCGGCGTCCGCTTGGCCTTCCAGCAGCGTCCAATAACGGTCGATGGCCAGGCGTTCCCAGGTTTGGGTTTTGCCCGATGGCCAATGTACGCTCAGCTTGTCGATCGCGCCGGCTGTGTCCAGGCCAAAGAGAACACGCGTATCGCTGGCTGAAAGGTAGCTGCCTCCGCCCTTCACTTGACGGACGAGCTTTCGCCCCTCGAACTCCAGCGTCAAGAGCGCTCCGACAGCGTCTTCGTTGGGCTTGCCCACAAGCGCAACTCCGAGCCAGTGATGTCCGTTGTCGGCGACGTTGCGCAATAAAACCGCGGGCTCGTTGTTATGGCTGACCACGACGTCGGTGCGGCCATCGTTGTCCAGGTCGCCAAAGGCGACGCCACGGCCGATGCGTTTCACATCAAAGAACGGTCCGGCCTGGGCGGAGACATCCTGGAAGCGAATGACGGATGGAGAACTCGTGCGGAGGTTGCGGAGTAGAACCGGCCGTTGCTTGTATTCGCTGGGAGGAGGCGGGTGTTGGGTGATGTGGCCGTTGACGAACAGGAGATCTTCGGCGCCGTCGCGGTCGAAATCCACAAAGCCGGCGCCAAAGCCCACGTAAGAAAAGCCGATGGCAGTGATGCCGGCGGCCGGGCTCGCGAAATGGAACTGGCCGCGGCCCAGGTTGCGGTAGAGCGCGTGTGCTTCGTTCTGAAAATTCGTCACGAACAACGAAAAGCGGCCACTGCCGTCGTAATCCGCTGCGTCCACGCCCATGCTCCCTTGCGCGACGCCTTGCCCATCGTAGGCGACGCCTCGGGAAAAGCCGGCCTCTTGGAATCGGCCCGCTTTGTTCAAGTACAGGAAGTTTGCCGTTGTATCGTTGGCGACATAAACATCGAGCTTGCCGTCTTCGTCGAGATCGGCCAGCAATACGCCCAGCCCTTTGCCGCCGGGCTGCAAACCTGATTCGCGGCTGACATCGCGAAAGCCGCCCTTGCCGTTGTTGAAGTAGAGCGCGTCGGGCATGGCCTTGAAGGCCCGCGGCGAGCAGATAGCCACGGGCTGATGCGGGACATAGCCCGGACAACGCGGGTGGTTTTCGAAGGACCAATCGACATAGTGGGTGACATAGAGATCGAGAAAGCCGTCGCCGTCCAGGTCGCCCCAAGCGGCGCTCGTGCTCCAACCGGCCTCGGCGCCGCCCTTGGTCAAAGGGGGCCCTGCATAGCTAAGACCCGCCTTGGCGGTGACATCGACGAACTTGCCGCGGTCGTTGCGATAAAGACAAAAGGCCCCATACCCGGTGACGAAAAGATCGGGCCAACCGTCGTTATCATAATCGCCGACGGCGCAACCGTGCGAGTAAAACAACGGCCGATCGAGGCCAACCTGGGCGGTCACGTCTTGAAAGCGCCACTTGCCCAAGTTGCGGTACAGGCGGCTGGGATGACCGCGAATCGTCTTGTCGTCGAAATAGCCGCCACCAGTCACAAAGATATCGAGCAGGCCGTCGCGGTCGTAATCGATGAGGCCGATGCCGCCGCCGAGCGTCTCCAGGAGTGTGAGATGGCCGGCCTCTTCGCCGTTACGGTAGCTGAAGTCAATTCCCGAAGACTTGGTGACATCCTCGAAACAGGGTGAAACCAAGCCGGTTGTATCTAGCTCCTTCGGTTTCGCGCCGACGGATGGCGGAATGCTGCGATTGGAACACGCCGGGATAATGGCGCAGAGCGCGACGATCCCAACGAGTTTTTGAAGTTGCATTTGCTAACTCCCCGTCTCACCGAGTTTTTAATCTCAGTCCGGCTCCCTTGAGTGCGACCTTACCACGGAATCGTTCAAAGCATTACGCGGCAATTCGCCAGACCGTCAATTTCGTCTTCTGGATCGTCATTGTCTTGTAGAAGAAACAAATGAAACGACACACACAGGACGCATTTTTCAGGATCGAACCGAGTGCATTCGATTCGACCTCCGACGATTCCGACGGTACGCTCTTCGACTTCCAGACCGCCTTCCGCGAACACATCGGCGTATTCCATCAATTCGTCATCGTCTGGGTCCCAAACACGGCCGGGTAACTCACCAAGCTCGGTGGCGCCGACGAACGGAATGCGCACAAGCGTGAGACCACAACCGTCGCCGTTCGCATCGACAGTCAGCTCTCCCTCCAAATGCCAAGTGCACTTAGCATCGGTAAATTCAAACTGACGCCCACGATATTTGAACCCTCCGTGAGAATGTCCGTTGATGTCGTCTGTCGAGGGGACATACTTGCACGGCTTTTTTCGTCTTTTGGGCTTTGGTCGCTCGGTCAGTTTGCGGGAGTCACTGCGGATAAAGAACAACAAGGCAATGAAGCCGATAAGCACTAGCAATATCAGAATCGACGGTTCCACTTCTCTCTCCCTTCGGGATCCCGAGATCCTGTTCTCTACTTGTTAAACCAATTCCATATTCTGTCCCAAAAGCGTCCGGACCTGTCAGACCTGTCAGTGCAACTCTTCCACAATACCCTGTCGTATTTGTCAAAACCAACGTGAATGTCGATAGAGTCTCCAATCCAGTCTTTCTTGATTCCGCCAATGGGCCGAAGAAACGACACGTATTGTGTTCTGGGCTCCTCTGGATTCGTCCGGTAGTCGCCTGGCGGTCCCCCCAAGATTGCATGAACCTCCGACTTGAACATGCCTTCTCGAATCCGGTTGAAGGCGCCACGATGCACGCCGGCGGAAGGGAACATCATCCAGATCATTCCCACCACCACGAGCAGGCTACACGAAGCCAAGAGAATGAATGTGAAGCGGCGTCGCATATTCTGTTTCCGAAATCCGAATGTCTGTTATGCCGCATTCTACTCCGGCTCGCTCACCCGCCGCCACGTGTTCGCTTGCAACAGCCAGGTCGCGCCGCTGCCCCGGTCCAAGCGAAACGCCATCCAGCGCTGGTCCGTGGCGATCATGGTGACGTCGAAGTCGCCGGGCATGACGGGCCCGGTCTCAGCCAAGGATTCGAAGCTGTCGCGCTCGATGTGGGCGGCAGCGCCGGTGCCGGCGTGGAAGCGCACAATATGGGCCCGGTCGCCGACGCGGATGTGGCGCAGCTCAAAGCCCTTGCCCGCGCCTTTTCCTTTGGGAATCAGCGGATCGTTCTTATCTTGCTTGGGCGCGGGCGGTTCTTTGACGCGATTCCACTTACGGGCCTTGAGGATCCACGTAGCGCCGGTCGCCTTTTCGAGCCGCAGCGCGATGAAGTTAACTTCAGTGGCGATGAGCACGATGTCGTAGCTGCCTGCCGGCGGCGCTTCCGCCTCGGCGATCGTCTCCCACTTGCCGGCAGCGATTTGCCAGGCCTCGCCCGTGGCCGGCTTGAAGCGCAGCCCTTGGTATGTGACGTCGAAAGGCCATGGTTTCCTCCGTTGAGGCGAAATCGTGTCTGCAGTCTACAACGCAAGGCGCAAAAATCAACGCCACGACCAAGAAGATCGTCCCTGGCATGGGAGCGTGGGCCGCGTGGCCGATGAAGCCTTGCCCAAGTCATGCGGCTTGAGTATCTTGGCTGAAGATCGAACCGCGCTCGCGCGGCAAGCGTCGGTGTGATCCAGGAGAGGTGGCAGAGTGGCCGAATGCGCCGGTTTGCTAAATCGGTGATGGGGTAACACCCATCCGCGGGTTCGAATCCCGCCCTCTCCGCTTCGATGCACCCTCTGTTGTCACGCGAATACAATTCTCGCACTCATCCCATCTGCGCACGGCGTGCGGCACCCTATGATGTCTGTACATGAGCGAAGTCACGCGCATCCTGCAATCACTGGAACGGGGCGATGCCCATGCGGCCCAAGAGTTGCTGCGCGATTGGAAAAGTCTCCGCGATGACGGGCGAATAACCTGTAACTCTTTTGGAGATAGTGCTATGCGAAGAATTCCATTGCTGCTCTTTGGCCTGGGCGCGCTCTTGGTGCTTGTCAACGCCGGGCGGTCCGGCGAAGACAAAGACCTCAGGGGCATCATTGACAAGGCCCTGGCAGCCCACGGCGGCGAGGCGAATCTGGCCAAATTCAAGGCGCAGTCTGTGAAAGGCGCCGGCAAGTTTTACGGTCTGGGCGAGGCGATAGATTTCAACATCGAAGTCATTGCCCAGGACGACAAACAATTCCGCTTCGCGATCGACCTGAAGATCATGGGCGCGGACCTCAAGGTCATTGCCGTCGTCAACGGCGACAAGGGTTGGGAAAAGGTGAACGACGACGTGAAAGAGATGTCCGCCGAGGAAGTGGCCGAGCACAAAGAGCAAATGCACTCCGACGCCGTGGCCAGCCTGCTGCCGCTTAAGAACAAGGCCTATAAGCTGGCGACTCTCGGAGACGTCAAAGTCGGCGATCAGCCGGCTGTCGGCGTGCGTGTCTCCAAGAAAGGCCATCGCGATGTCAATTTGTACTTCGACAAGTCCAAGGGGCAGTTGATCAAGAGCGAGTATGTGGTCAAGGACATCAAGGCCGGCGGCGACACGGAAATCACCCAGACGACCTTCTACCACGATTACAAGGAGTCCCAGGGGATCCGCCATCCCACGAAACTGCTCATCGAGCGCGACGGCAAGAAGTTTTCCGACACTTTGATGTCAGAAATTCAACTGTTTGAAAAAGTGGACAACAGCACCTTCAACCGGCCGTAAGGAACTTGAAAGCAGCAGCCACGGATGGACACGGATTCACACGGATAAGGAATTTCGTGTCAATCCGTGTTTCATCCGTGGCTCTTCTTGTTAAGAGGCGAACAATGTCCACTTACGTCGCACTATTGCGCGGGATCAACGTCGGCGGGCACAAGATGGTCGCGATGTCCGATTTGCGCGACCTCTGCGAAGCACTTGGGTTCTCCGAAGTGAAATCGCTCCTGCAGAGCGGCAATCTAATCTTCGAGAGCGATCGGCGCGGGGGCGCCGCGCTCGAGCGCTTGCTCGAAGCAGAAACCGCCAAGCGCCTGGACGTATCGGTTGACTACGTCGTTCGTAGCGCGGCGGAATGGCAGACTGTCCTCGCCCGGAACCCATTTCCAGACGAAGCCGAGCATGATCCAGGCCATCTCCTGGTGATGTTCTTGAAAGCAGCACCTCTGGCGACCCAGGTGAAAGCGCTCGAGGCTGCCATCCAAGGGCCTGAGATTGTTCGCTCCGAGGGCAAGCAACTTTATGCTGTCTACCCCGAGGGAATTGGCCGGTCGAAGTTGACAAATGCGCTGATCGAGAAAAAACTCGACACACGCGGCACTGGACGAAACTGGAATACTGTCCTCAAGGTGGCGAACTTAATCGGCCACGGATGAACACGGATCAACACGGATGGAAAGATCAGTGTTAATCCGTGTTTCATCCGTGGCTCTTCTTCTACTGCGATGGCTTGCCGGCATCCTTGGGCGTTAGCTTCAGGGCCGCGGAGTTCATGCAATAGCGCAAGCCCGTCGGGGCAGGCCCGTCTTCAAAGACATGTCCCAAATGTGCGTCGCAGCGGCTGCAGATCACTTCCGTTCGCCTCGTGAATAAGCTGTTGTCCGCGACCAGGGAAATGTGGTTTTCCTCGATGGGTTTGAAGAAACTGGGCCAGCCGGTCCCCGAATCGAATTTGGTTGCGGTATCAAACAGGGGTTGACCGCAACAGACGCACTCAAAGACACCTTCCTTTTTGCTGTTCCAATAAGCGCCGGAGAACGCGCGCTCGGTGCCTTTGCGGCGCGTGACGCGGAATTGCTCGTCCGTCAACCGCTTGCGCCATTCATCGTCGTCTTTTTCCACGCGACCATTCATGGGGGTCCCAATCCTTTCCTGCAACGTGCTTTGCCGGCCGCGCATTCCAAAGACGGCCACAACTACCAAAAAGGCGATGAGGCAACCGGCAAAAATTCTCATGGGCTACAGCTCCAATTGGCATTATAGGCAGGCGCCCGGAACAGAATTGTTATCACTTACAACTATTGGAACACTTGGTCGGCGCCCGAGCGCCAAGCGAGGGCGTCATCGCCCCTCGCTTGGCGCTCGGGATCGGACGTGTAAGCATCTCATCGGAGCGCGAAATACGACGCCATGGCGCACGCGCCGCCCATCAGGGCGAGCATCTGCCCCCAGCGGGCCACGCTCCAATCGGTGTCCTCTTGGTCCCGATACCACCAACCCGTAAAGAGTCCAAGCCCCAACAACCCACCAGTCAGGAGCACCAGGCCATAACCCAACAGGAGCACGCCGAGGATCGTGGGCCAAAGAGCGGTCAGTGCAATGAATAGCACACTGACAACACAGAGCGTGATGGTAGTGATAGCGAAGGCGTCCAATCGCCAGGGCCGGCGGCGCCGCTCTTTTAGCTTTCGCACGCACTCCGCGCACAGCCGTTTGCTGCCGGCCTTTACATCGTCGTCGTACCAGACCCGGCCGCAGCGCGGGCAGTCGATGGCGCTCATGCGGAAGCTCGTCGCGAGGTATGTCAAGAATAGTACCAAGTTTCGATGGAGTGACGCAAGCAGGCGCAGCCGCTGCACATCGTCTTACAATCCGCCGATGTTTACCTTGTCGTCGTCGAAGGCTGGCAAGTCTCCAAAAAGCAGACAAAAAGCAGACAATTCACGGGATTTGCAGCGACGTGAAACCTGTCCTCACTTGTTTTTCACGGCTGCACTAGCCTTTTTTACACACTAGATTAGAATAATTAACTCGTTTCCTTAAGGATACGACGCCTCGGACTGTACTTCGATTGACTCTCTTGAGTGCATAAGCAGGGCTTTGCCCTGAACCTGGCACATAACCCAACAGTCCAAAGTTTACCAACGCCGCGGGCGCTGGATATGGGTTCCAGCGCCGGGTGTTTTTGTTTTTTGTGACGAACCATGTTAGAGCACATTCGCAACATCGGCATCATCGCGCACGTGGACGCCGGCAAGACCACGACCACCGAGCGCATCCTGTACTTCGGCGGCTCCAAGCACAAGTCCGGCGATGTCGATGACGGCAACACCACCACCGACTTCGATCCATTGGAAAAAGCCAAGGGCATCACCATCAATAGCGCCGCCGTCTCGCTTGAATGGGGCGATAAGCGCATCACATTGATCGACACCCCCGGCCACGTCGATTTCACGGCCGAAGTCGAGCGCAGCTTGCGCGTCTTGGACGGGGCGGTGGGCGTGTTCTGCGCGGTGGGCGGCGTCGAAGTGCAATCGGAGACCGTCTGGCACCAGGCCAACCGCCACGGCGTGCCGCGCCTGGCCTTCGTCAACAAGCTCGACCGCATGGGCGCCGACTTCTACGACGTTATCAAGCAGATGGAAGAAAAGCTGTCCATCACGCCCGCCGTCTGCACGATCCCGGCCGGCCAAAGTTCCAACTTCGAAGGCGTCATCGACCTCGTGCGCATGAAGTTCTGGGACCAGGACAAAGATGATCCCGCGCACATGAAGTATAAGTGGACTGACATTCCTGCCGCCTACTTGGCCGACGCGCAACTCTGGCGCGAAAAGCTGCTCGACGCCGCTTCGCACGCTTGCGACGAACTGTTGGAAGCGATCCTGGAAGGCCAGGAAATCTCCGAGGAGATGCTGAGGAAAGCGCTGCGCCTGGGCACACTCTCCGGCCGGCTAACCCCCGTCCATTGCGGCTCATCCAAGGAATATCATGGCGTGCGCCTACTCCTAGACGCCGTCCGCGACTATCTGCCGTCGCCGTCGGACCGGCCCCCGGTGCGCGGCATCATCCCCAAGTCCAAGGAAGAAACCGAGCGCAAGCCGGAAGCGAGCGAGCCGGTGTCGGCCCTGTCGTTCAAGACCGTCAGCGAAAAACACGGCGACTTGATCTTCGTCCGCATCTATTCGGGCGAACTCATGCCGGGCGAAATCTATCTCAACACCAGCACTGGCAAGCAGGAGCGCGTCAGCCACATTTACCGCCTGTTCGGCGACCGCCGCGACCGCTTGGAGAAAGCCGGTCCGGGCGAGATCGTCGCCGTCGTCGGTTTGAAGAATACCGCGACGGGCCAAACGCTGTGCGACACGGACAAGCCGGTGCTGCTCGAAGACATCCGCTTCCCTGACCCGGTCATAAGCCAGGCGCTGACGCCGGCCAAGAACGTGGACGAGACCAAGCTGGCCGACGCCCTGAGTAAGATGGTGCGCGACGATCCGACGCTGCGCTGCCGGACCGACGCGGAGACCAGCCAGCTCATCCTCAGCGGCATGGGCGAATTGCACTTGGAAGTCGCGGTGCACAAGCTCCAGCGCGACCACGGCGTCGCGGTCGAGGTGGGCAAGCCCATGGTCGCCTATCGGCAAACGCTGGCCAAGAAGATTGAATTTGAAACCCGCTACATCAAGCAGTCGGGCGGCCGCGGCAAGTACGCCGTCATCAAGATGCGCTACGAACCTTTGACCAAGAAGCAAACCGAAGAGCTGGCCGCCGAGTGTGAACAGGAAGGGGAAAAGCCCGATCCCAACAACCTGTACTTCGTCGACGAGATCTTCGGCGGCGCGGTACCGACCGAGTACATTCCGTCGGTGGAACATGGCTTCCGCCAAGGTTGCCAGAAGGGCGCCAAGTACAAGTTCCCAGTCGTGGACGTGCGCGCCACGCTGCTTGATGGCAAGCATCACGAAGTGGATAGCTCGGCGGATACATTCAAGCTGGCAGCATTGGAAAGCTTTCGCGACGCCCAGGCATCGGCTGGCCTGGTCATTCTCGAGCCGATCATGAACGTGGTCGTGCACGCGCCGGGGCAATACCTGGGCGATCTCACGCGCGACGTCAGCCGTCGCCGCGGCGAGATTCTCAACAGCAGCCTGGACAAAGGCCGCTGCATGGTGCACGCCTATGTGCCCTTGGCGGAGCTATTCGGCTACACCAGCGAGCTGCGCAACTTCACCAGCGGCACCGCGAGCTTCACGATGGAGCCGAGCCACTACGCCGCGGTCAAGGAAGAGTTGGCGGACATCCGGGCGGCGAGTTGAGTTCCAACCACGGATGACACGGATGGGCACGGATAAAGCGAACGGGCCGGGGAACAGGTTTCCCGGCCCGATTCTGTTTGGACTTGAACAATCGACAACTGCGTGTCGCGCCACGCCTATTCGAGTCCGCTTGGCGGTTTCGCGCTCGCGCCGCCCTGGAGGCAATTGAGCTTGGCATTGAGACGTCCCCGACAACGAAGCATCCAGCAAATCTCCTAGAATCAGGATCGCGTCTTGACCGCTTGCCGCGCCGCCCAGCGCACATTGTCGTTACCTAACGGCGCCGACGGCGGCGCGCTATACGCCAGCGAGCGCGCGTAGCGGCCGCGGCGGTAGGTAGCGCGAAAAACCTTGGCCAAGTCGACGTGAATATCCGCATCCGGAGCACGCAGCGGAACGGGAATGGTGGGCAGCGGATCGCGCACCGTCCAGTGGTAGACCTCGCAATTGGGCCGATTCTCGACGCGCGAGATGAAGGCGTAGTAATCTCCGGCCGGCAGCGGCTCGGCATGCGGCAGACGCTGGCCCCCGACGAGCAAATCGAGTTTGACGAGGTGCACCTTCTGCAGCAGGATGGTCTTGCGCTTGTTGCGATACTGAACGAAACCGTCGGCGGACTTGTTGAACGGCGACAGCATCTCCAGCACGGCGACCAGGCGCCGGTCGCGCCGGTGCAGAATCTCGATCCGCGCTTGGCGGACTTCTTCGAGGAATTCATGCGGGATCGTTACGGGTTCAAGGAGCAACGTGCCGGTGTCTTTTGCCCTGGCGCGTTTCGTTCGCTGCCGCCCACGGCTGACGGCAATATCGGGATAAACCAGCCGAATGACTTGCGGTGACATCTGCACGAGGTTGACGCTTTCATCCAGCCGTGCGTCGTAGTGTGGCGGCAGAACATCCGCGATCGCCTCGCACCAGCAATCAAGAAAGCGATG
>JAKEFD010000267.1 GCA_022616245.1 Gemmataceae bacterium | reverse complement strand
GGCACACAAGGATGTGCTGCCGACCGTCCAATCGCTCCCGGAATCCGCGGTGTCCATCGCCCCCCTTGGACCCGTTGCTTTCGGGGGCTTTTTTGTTGCGCGCTTGCGCAGTGTGTTCCGTCGTACTCCTGCTCGTACTCGTTCTCGTAATCGTCTTCCTAATCTTAATCCTACTCCTACTCCTACTCCGGTCTGGCTGTCTGACCTGGCGAGCACGAGAACGAGCAGGATTACGATTAGGAAGAGGATTAGGATTAGGATTAGGATTACGAGCAGGAGTAAGAGTAGGATCGCGTCGCAACGTTTCGCTGCGATTCCTTACCCACGAAAAAACACCACGGTCACCACGACAAACAGCGGAATCAGAATCATCCCGCTGAAGGCCATGTAGCCGAAGAAGCTGGGCATGTGCACGCCGTTTTCTTCGGCGATCGCCTTGACCATAAAGTTGGGGCCGTTGCCGATGTAGGTGTTGGCCCCCATGAAGACCGCGCTGCAAGAGATCGCGGCCAGAAGCGACGCAGCTTCGGGGCCGGCTTGCAGAAACGGAGCCAGATACTGCCCTTCCGCGGCAACACCTTTCATGCCGGCGGCAGTCGCGGCCATTGTCATGTAGGTTGGGGCGTTGTCGAGAAAGCTCGACAGGATTCCGGTAGCCCAGAAGACCTGCCACGGCTGGTCCATGGCGAATTCGACGCCGAGCACGCGGCGGTCGCCGCTGCCCCAGGCATTGAGGATTTGCAGTGCCGGGGCCATCGTGATGAAGATGCCCACGAAGAGCACCGCAACCTCGATGATCGGCCCGAACGAGAAGCCGTTGGCCGCGCGATTGGCGGCCGGCGTGGTGAAGTACGCCAAGATCGCCATGGCGGCCATGATGGCTTCCTGCACGCCCCACGGCCAGTTGAACAGGCCCTTGCAATAAACAGCAGCAACCACCCCCGCCAGAAACAGGAAATTGAGGACGCCGCTGGCGCTGATCGGCTCGTGCTTCAACACTTCTTCGAGCTGCGAGCCGTGCCGGGCTCGTTCCTCGCGGTCGAGAACGACCTGGTCCCAGAAGTTGAAAGTCGCCAGCAAGGCGACGTTGACCAGGAGCCACTGCGGCCAGAGGTTCAGCGTCCAAGTGAAGGGGACGCCGGCGGTGAAGCCCATGAAGAGGGGCGGGTCGCCCAGCGGCGTCAAGAGGCCGCCGCAATTGGAGACGATGAAGATGAAGAAGATGACGATGTGCGCCTTGGCCTTGCGCGTCTTATTGGCCCGCAAGAGCGGGCGGATGAGCAGCACCGAGGCGCCGGTCGTGCCAATCAAATTGGCGATCACGGCGCCCAAGGCCATCAGGGACGTGTTGGCGATGGGCGTTCCCGAGAGCGAGCCCTTGATATAGATGCCGCCGCTGATGATGTAGAGCGCGCCGAGCAGCAGGATGAACGACACATACTCGGTGAGCACATGGACGACGGCCATCACGCCGGGCTGATGAAATGCGGAAACGACGTAGATGGTGGTGATCGTCGCCAAAACACCTGCGACGATTCCCTTGTTGGAGTTGTTGTGCCACCAGTGTTCAGCGGCCAGGGGCAGGATGGCGATGCTCAGGAGCAAGGTCACAAAGGGAATGACCGTCCAGAGCGGCAACTGGACGCCAATCGCGGCATGGCCGCCGGCGGCATCGTGAGCGGCCGCGGCGGCAGCAGCGACAGGCTCCTGGGCCGATGCGCAATACCCGCTGACCACGGTCAAAGCGACTGCCAGGGCGACAAACTGCGCGACACGAAATGGCACGGGAACCTCGCTAGCGAATCCAGGTGGCTGATCAAATTGTCGCCTTTCGCTCCGCGAAAGGGCGTGCCCAGCGCGGAGCGAAAGCTGACTTTGTTTTTCGCCCGCGCGCCTACCAACACGTGCCTCGACCGCAAAGACATGCGAGCAGAGCTACATTAAGCGAGACCATGAAACGTGACAACCGCGGGCGGTCTTGCTTGCTTCACTTGGAACTGGAGACTCGAGGTGGAAGTCGATCCGCCGTGGCCCGCCGCCGATACCAAATGGCTGAGCCGTAAAGCTGCTCTCAGGGCGAAGCGAGAAACTGGTTGATCTTGGCGCATAATTTCTCGCGACGCTGACTGGGCGTCTGGCATTCCCACACGGTGAGAACCCGCCAACCGAGGCGATTCACCTTGCGGCGATTGCGCGGATCGCGAAGGGCATTCCGCTTGATCTTGGCAATCCAATACCTACGGCGCGAGGTGGGAATCCGGCAGCGACCGCATCCGTGCATGTGCCAGAAACACCCGTTGACGAAGATGACTTTTCGGAGGCGGGGAAAAACCAAGTCGGGCGCGCCGGGCAACGCCGAAACGTGCAGCCGATAGCGGTAGCCCAACCGATGCACAAGCCGCCGAACGACCATTTCGGGCGTCGTGTTTTTCGACTTGACCGCCGCCATGATGAGGGAGCGTTCGGAAGGAGTGAACGGGTTAGGCGTGCTAGGCTTCCAAATTCGGTCGGAATTCGCCACCCTCGTCCCCGGGCTCGTGCCTGCGAACAGACTACTGCGAACCTGCAGGCTAGCTCGACTCGATACCGGCCTGGACGAGGCATAGCGATAGCCGAGCCTGCGGCCATCTGCCGACCGATCACGCCGGGCGATATGGGGCATCGAGTTCCGCTGGAATGTCGTCAACGGTTTCTAGTGATGGCTCAGTGTACTTCTCGGGAATTAGGAACGTCCTGCCATTGTCCAGAATGTAGATGCAGGCAACCGGGTCACCGCCGTTTGGATGAATGAAAATGGCCCAGCCGTGTGGGCGACGCTCGATTTGCAGATCAGGTTGGTCTTGGTTTATCCGGTCATGACTGCCCATGATGACGCGTACCCCTTCGAACTCATGCACGAGGACAGGCACCATTGGCTGAGCGAAGTCGGGCCAATCGACCTTCTCTTCGTGAGGCTGTGCGCCGACGTACGTAGGCACGGACATTTTCCACATCGCAGGCTCGTCGGGTTCGTATGCGATGTGTCCACCTTTCCTTAACTGATCGCGTAGGTCTCGAACCTCTTGCTTTGAAAGTGGCGTGTGCTCGCCGAAGTCGTAAATCGACGTTAACCATCGCTCGCCCTCGGACAACTCGTCTTCCCAGGCAATTAACGCTGCAAAAATCGTCGCCGTCTGCCGGTCGGTTAGTTGCATAGTAGCCTCGCTTGCACGGCGGAGGTGCGCCCATTTTGGGAGCATGATAGCAAGCTCCGATAATCGGAGCAATGAAAAAATCCGTTCATACCAACGACTACAAAGCGCTGCGGGCGGAGCTTCGCGCAATTCGACAAAAAGCTCGACTTTCACAGCGGGACTTAGCAGCCAAGCTTGGCGTTGCGCACAGTTGGGTGGCTAAAGTCGAGGCCGGCGAGAGGCGTATCGATGTGGTTGAGCTGGCTTGGTATTTCTCCGCTTGCGGCGAAGATGCCGCCGCGGCAACCAGCGCATTGGTTTCACAGTTCGGCCGCGGCGGCTCACATAGAGGGCGTTCGTCATGACGCCCTCGGACGCCGCACGGCGCGAAGCGCTTTTGGCGTGTTTTCGGCTGCCGCCACCTCAAACGATGGTGGCTCGGAAGTCCACACTGACCAATGCGTTTGTCAGCGCGCTCATTCCCAGCTTTCCACCGACGGCCGAGGAGATCGATGAAGCGCTGCGTATACTCGGACTTGATCCCTACGACCTCCGCTGCTCCTACTGCGGTGGTCCGTATCATACCTGGGACCACCTGAGACCACTGGTCACGAGGTGCAAGCCAACGGGGTATGTCACCGAGATTGCCAATCTCGTCCCTGCGTGCTCTCCATGTAACTCCAGCAAAGGCGCGTCGCCGTGGAAAAGGTGGATGTTCGGCAAGGCAAAAGGATCGCCTCTAACCCGGCGCGTGCCTGATCTCGAATTACGCTCGAATCGTCTAAGCAAGTTCGAGAGCTGGCGCGAGGCGATCAAAATTGACTTTCTAGCCGTGCTCGGTGATGCAGATTGGAACAACTATTGGTCGTTACACGACGCGGTGGTCAACGACATGAAGGCCGCGCAAGAAGTCGCCAATGCCCTGCGCAAGCGAGTCGAGGAATCACTTCACGCACGACGCCAAGCGGTCAAGCCGCCGGCGTTTTTGTCGAACGACGAGAGTTGCGTGGCAGCCGATATTGGTTAGTCAACAACATGTCGTGCCGACGGCCGCATACACTAGTCCTCAAACAAGCGTACCCGGAGGGATTTGGAGGTAGCAATGGCGTGGTTGGGGAGCGCGCAGCAGCGGGCGAAAGCCGGATCGGCGGGCCTGCG
>JAKEFD010000266.1 GCA_022616245.1 Gemmataceae bacterium | reverse complement strand
TCGCGGAGAAAGAGGAAATTCGGCGACACCATGATGCCCAAGAGACCCACGCGCACGGCTTGTTCGAACGTGTATTTGTCGGCCAGCCTGGCTTTGACCAATCCAAGGAACGGCTTGATGTCGTCGTCCGTCACCGTGCGTCGGAAAGCGCGGTGGGCAAAGTTGCGCAGTATCCGCTCGGCATCGGCCTCGGCGTTCTTCGACACTACTTCTACACGATTGCGTTTGTTGAAAGCGGGCGCCGGCGCTTGCGGCAAGTCGCCGAAAATGCGCCGATGGCTCTCGGGCGGCCACGAGTCGTGCAGCGGGCCTTCCACTTCGACCCAGTGAACCGCCAGCCCCGGTCCCTGGTAGTCGTCAGCACCGACCTTGTGCACGGCTTGGGCGCTCGCAAGACCGTACGGATGAAGTCGAATAGTGCTCCTGGCCTCCAAGTGGTCGACAAACTCCAGAACGTTCGGGTTGTCGGCTGGGGCGTCGAAGAAACCAACCAAGTGGTTTTTGGCCGCCATGCCCATTGCGCCGGCATCGATCCGATAGGTGACCGGTTGGCCCGCACTTTGAAAACTGGAGGCAGAAATGCGAAAGCGATATTTGCCGCGGTCGGGCGGATAGAACTGGTAGAGATGCACTGCTTGCCATGCGGACGAGCTGAACATTACCACGGTGTCGTCTTCCAATTTGCGAAAGACGCGCTCGGTTGTGCTCTTGACCTGGTGCTGGTCTTTCAAGCTGTAGCGCTTTTTAATGACGGGCGGCTGCGGCCCATTCGCGATGGCCAGGCCCAGAGCCTTGTCGGCCGCTTCGAGGTATTTCTCCATTAGGAAAGAGGAAGTGTGCAGCGCCGCGCCGACATTGTCAAAGCCGTCCGCCGAGCCGTCCAACGGCAGCATCTCTCTTAGTTCGACTTCGATCCCTAATAAGTCGCGCACAGTGTTCTCGTACTCGATCCGATTGAGTCGGCGAAGGACCACCCTGCCTTCAGTTTGGCGCGCCGCCTCCGCTGCTTGGACTCCGTTGTTGATCCAGTCGGTCAGAACGCGTACGTCTTTTTCGAGCGGGCGCGGTTTCGACTTTGGAGGCATCTCGCCGGCCGCCACTCTTTTCCTCACTATCTGCCATTGAGCTAAGTTGGCTTCGTCGGCAAAATTCGGCGCCAACAGGTCCAGCCGAAAATCTGCTTTGGGTTTTTGCGACCCGTGGCATTCGAGGCAATATCGGACCAATAACGGGCGTATTGCTTCGGCATAGTGCTTTGCGTCGACGGCTTTGTTCCCGGCCGGCGGTTGCTGCGCGCTAGCATTGGCACTTGCGCTTGGAAGCAAGACGTTGGATAGAAGGAGCGCAAGGAGAGCACACGCGAGAATTCGGCACGAAGGTGTGTCGCAGAACCAGGTCATTGCTTTTCGCATCATGAGCTGTCTCGACGGAAGTCAAGTTTCATCTAGCGTAACCGCAAGCAGCAAGCAAGGCAAATGCCTTTGCGAGTCAACGGATGCACCTCGAGTCTTCCAGAGTTTTCCTTGCGAAACCCACAGGCGCGGGGTGTAATCGAAGCATTATCGCTGAGGAAACTTCATGCGTTACAGAATGTTCGGGCTCTGTGCAGTCTTGGTAGCTGCCAACGCGTTCTTGAGCGGAGGCGCGGGTGAAAGTAAGAAGCACGACGTTTTTGCCCGCGATAACCTCGTCGCCTGGTGCATCGTGCCCTTCGACTCCAAAAAGCGCGGTCCCGC
Organism: Gemmataceae bacterium; assembly: GCA_022616245.1. Lineage (GTDB taxonomy): Bacteria > Planctomycetota > Planctomycetia > Gemmatales > Gemmataceae > JAKEFD01. The sequence goes on along the minus strand of JAKEFD010000266.1, from coordinate 5,711 downwards.
CGAACGCATCGAAATGCTGAACCGGCTCGGCTTCCGGCGTTTCGCGTACGATTGGCGCGCGGAGCATTTACCGACGTTCGACGCCGAGCTGAAAGAGCTGAAGCGGCGTGCCATTGCCTTGGACGCAGTCTGGTTTCCCGCGGCACTAAGTGACGACGCGAAGAAACTGCTTGATGGCTTGCGGCGTCACGGCATCAAGACGCAGCTTTGGATCACGATGGGCGATCCAGCGCCGGCGGCCAAAGACCAATCGGCAAAGATTGAGGCGGCCGCCCGCGTGTTGCGGCCTATTGCGGAAGAAGCGGCCAAGATCGGTTGCCGCGTCGCGCTCTACAACCACGGCGGCTGGTTCGGCGAACCGGAAAACCAGATCGCCGTTATCAAACACTTGCAGCTCGAAAACGTCGGCATCGTCTACAACTTGCACCACGGCCACGATCATTTGCCGCGTTTCGCCGAGCTGCTCGACAAGATGAAGCCGCACTTGTGGGCGCTCAATCTCAACGGCATGGTGAAAGACGGCGACAAGACCGGCAAAAAAATCCTGCCCCTGGCGCAAGGCGACCTCGATCTGCAACTCTTGAAGAAGATTCGCGACAGCGGCTACCGTGGACCCATCGGCATCCTCGGCCATACGATGGACGACGCCGAAGACCGGCTACGAGACAATCTCGAAGGGCTTGACTGGCTCGTGCCGCAGCTCAACGGCAAAAAACCTGGACCACGGCCAAGGCCTCGCACACACGTAGGACAGGTTTCCAACCTGTCCGCCAAGAATCAAGGACAGGTTGAAAACCTGTCCTACGATGCGGCGCTAGTTGCCAAGCTGATTCGCGAAGCCAAGGCGTCCGGCGACGTCCGTCACGGTGCGGTGGTCTTTGGTTCGCCACAGTTCGCGTGTCTGGGTTGCCATAAGATCGGTAAGATCGGCGGCACCGTCGGACCCGACCTTACCGTCGCCGGGCGCTGCTACACGCCGGAACAAATTGTCGAAGGTGTTCTATGGCCCAAGCGGCAAGTCAAGGACGAATTCAAGTCGCACATGATCGTCACTTCCGACGGCAAAGTGCACCAGGGCTACCTGCAACGCGAAGACGGCAAGGAATGCGTCCTGCGCGATCCGGCAACCGGCAAGCTGACAAATCTCCCGAAGGCGGAAATCGACGAGCGCCGCGAGGTCGGAACGCTCATGCCCGACGGGCTGGCCGCGGCGATGACAGGCAACCAACTGCGCGATCTGTTGCGCTTCTTGATGAGCTTGGGGCACACGGAGGGCTTGGCGGACCTGGCGGGGCATTCGCACACGGTCGCGAGCTTGCCGTTCGACCGGTCACCGCTCGATCCCAAGCAATGGCCAAGCTGGCAGCATTACGTCAACCGCGACCGTGCTTACGATTTCTACGCCCGCGAAGCCGACTACTTTCGCCAGCAGCCGAACGTGCCGATCTTGCTGCCGGAGTTTCCCGGACTCGACGGTCCCAAGCACGGCCACTGGGGCAACCAGAGCGAGAAAACCTGGGCCGACGACCGCTGGAACCTGACCGATTTGGGCACGCTCATGAGCGGTGCGTTTCACGGTCCAAGCGGCACGGTGCCGCGCGGTGTGTGTGTCCGCCTCGGCGAGCGCGGCGAACTTTCGGTTTGCTTCAATCCCGACACACTATGCTACGAGGCGCTTTGGGAAGGCGGCTTCGTCAAGTTTTCATCTGTTCGCCACGGCTTTCTGCATGGATTGAAGATGGACGGCAAAGCGCTGCCGCGGCCCGAAGGCAAGAAGCCGCAAATGACATTCGTTTATCACGGCTTCTACCGCCACGGCAAACGCGTACTCTTCTCGTATTCCATCGACGGCGTGCGCATGCTCGATGCGCCGTGGGTCGCGAATGGTCAATTCGAACGAGTCGTAGCGCCGGCGGACAAGCATTCATTGGCGCATCTCACTCGCGGCGGACCCCAACAGTGGCCGCAAGTGCTCGAGACGCGCGGCACGCTGGGCAGCGGCGGGCCTTACGTGATTGATACCATCGCGCTGCCGTTCGAGAATCCGTGGAACGCGCCGCTGTTTTTCGGCGACCATGACTTTCTTCCCGACGGCTCGGCGCTTTTGTGCACCATGCAGGGCGATGTCTGGCGCGTCGAAGGCCTGGACGACAAGCTCGAGCGCGTGCGCTGGCGGCGCTTTGCTTCCGGATTGCACCAAGCGCTGGGACTGATCGTCGCGGACGGCCAGATTTACGTGTTGGGCCGCGACCAGATCACGCGGCTGCATGACCTGAACAAAGACGGTGAGACAGACTTCTACGAGTGTTTTAGTAATGCTTACTTCACGTCATCCGGAGGTCATGACTACATCTGCGGCCTTAAGCGCGATCCCGACGGCCGCTTTTACACCGCCTCGTCTAAGCAGGGACTCGTGCGTGTGTCAGCGGACGGCAAGAAGGCGGAATTACTGGCTACCGGTTTTCGCAATCCCGACGGCGTTGGCCTGTATCCCGACGGCGCCGTGACTGTGCCGTGTTCCGAAGGCGAATGGACGCCCGCTTCAATGCTGTGCTTGATTCGCCCGGGGAAAAAGGCGACCCGCGACCCGGCGATCGGCGGGCACATGCCGCCTTACTTCGGCTATGGCGGCCCGAAAGACGGTCGCGCGCCGGACCTGCCATTCGTCTATTTGCCGCGCGGCGTGGACAATTCATCCGGCGGCCAGGTATACGTCACGAGCGATCGCTGGGGACCGCTCAAGGGCCAGATGATCCACTTCTCGTACGGCGCCTGTTCGCACATGCTCCTCTTGCGCGATGAAGTGGACGGCCAAGCGCAAGGCGGCGTCGTGCCGCTGCCGGGTGAATTCTTGTCCGGCGCTCATCGCGGCCGGTTCCATCCCAAAGACGGCCAGCTTTACGTCACGGGCATGGCCGGCTGGGGCACGTACGCAGTTGCCGACGGTTGCTTTCACCGCGTCCGCTACACGGGCGCGCCGGTGCACTTGCCAAACGGCTTTCACGTACACGAGAACGGCATTCGTGTGACATTTACGCGGCCGGTCGATCGCGATGTCGCCGGACAAATGAGCAGTCACTTCGCCCAGTGCTGGAACTATCGTTACAGCGCCGCCTATGGCTCCGCCGAGTATTCGCCGCGCCATCCCGGCGTGCGCGGCCACGACCATCTTGAGATTGTCACCGCCCACGTCGCCGCGGATGGCCGCAGCGTCTTCTTCGAGATTCCCGATATTCAGCCGGTCAATCAGCTCCATCTGCGACTGCGTGTCGACGCCGGCCCCGCGCGCGACTTGTTCTTGACCGTGCATCGAATGGACAAGCCGTTCACCGACATCGCAAACTACAAACCCGTGGCTCGAACCATCGCCGCCCATCCGATCCTGGCCGACCTGCGCGCGACGGCGAAACCCGCGCCGAATCCGTGGCGCTTCCCACTCGGCAAAGCCCAAGCGGTGGCGATCCACGCAGACAAGAATCTTACGTTCGCCGAGCGCTCGTTCACCGTGAAGCCCGGCCAGGCGATCAAGCTGACGCTGACGAATCCGGACACGGTGCCGCACAACTGGGTCTTGGTGAAACCGGGCGCGCTCGAACGGGTCGGCGATCTGTCCAACCGGCTGATCGCGGACCCGGACGCCGCCATCCGCCATTATGTGCCCAAATCGGACGACGTGTTGTGTTACACCGACGTCGTGCCGCCGGAGAGCACGTTCACCATCAACTTCCGCGCGCCCAAGGAGAAAGGCCGCTACCCGTATTTGTGCACGTTTCCCGGCCACTGGATGGTTATGAACGGGCACATGATTGTCGAGTGACGTCGAACGGCTGCAAGTAGGCGAGAATGGATTGCATTGCAGACACACACATACGCTATGCAATCCATATAAGAACTAATTCTAAGTATTGTAACATGTGGCATGTATTCCTACGCACAATTAAGCAATAATGGCTTCGATGAATTACAATCGCAAACGACAAGTGGGTGCTCAAACTATTCGGCATTCACGGATTATTGAATTGAGGTAGAATGACGCGATGCGAACTGAAAAGAAGTTCCTGTTCTTGGAAACTAAGCCGGGCTCGCTCTATCGGCAGCCATTTGTTCGGGGGACGCGGATACGCGCCGAGATTCCGTACAGTGCGACGATCGCCAAAAAAGACGAAGAGGGCGATGAACCCGGAATGTCGCCTGAGGAGGTGGCTCGCGATCTTGAATTGCCGCTCGAAGCTGTCCAAGAAACCATCGACTGGTGCCGGGCGCATTGGGACGTGGTGATTGCCGACCACGCGCGCGAAGACCGTTTAAGCGCTGCGACCGGCATGAACCATCCCAACTACAAATCGGACCCGAATAAGCATTACAAGGCGATCGCGCCCAAGGAGTACGCGCGGATCATCTACGATGAAGAACTACCTCGATGACGATTCGGCGACGCGGTTCTCGTGCTCACATTGAACAAGAATGCGGATGAACGAAAGCAATTCCGAGCCCGAACCTGAGAGATTTGAAGACCAAGCGCCCTGCCAATTGCTACAAAAGCAAGATGAATTATCCACGTTCTTTGATTGGACGTTTTTGACAGATTCTTTGTAAATCTCCGCAATGTCGCCGCTGGAGCTATCGTCCTTTGCTTGCGATTGCGGTTCTCAACTTCGGATCCATGACAACAGCTTTTGCAACTTCGACAGAATAGTCCGGACGCTTCTGTCTTGGAATGTTGACGTGATCTGGATTCAAGTCGGCTGAAGACGAAAAGTAAAACCCGGTCAATAGTTCTTGAATGAAGTAGCCATCTAAGGCTAGAATCACATGGCCTATGGTTTTCTGTTCAAAGAATTGCTTGCTCAAGAAGAAATCCTGAAACGCATAGCTTCGTGAGTCCTGTTCAAGATCAGTGGGGCATTCAAGTCCGATTTCGCTTGAGATATTTGCATAGGCCACTTCAAGCGATGACACATAGTAAATGAACTTATCATAGAGGCTTAGTTCGGCTGTAGGAGTCTCGCAGTCTTCACCAACAATCAAGAGTGGATGGTTGTCTTTTCGTGAAGCGACGTCGGACACGCTTTCATACCTCAGGTAGGTGAGACTTTCCGAGTGCACGCCAAGTGCATCTCGAAAAAAAACACGACACACCAGCGACTGTTCATTAGCAAGGAAATCATTTAGTTCGTTTGGAGGCACGGGGATGTCACGCAATTCTTCAAGTGAGTAAATTGATTCGAATGGACGGGCGGCATTTTTCGCTAGAGTAATGTAACCAACATATTGTGAATTCCCGGCGAGAATTGACTGAACCACCGCGGCGAAGAAAGTTTGGTCATTTCGCGCCGGGTGATAAAACCCGAATTCAAGATGAGGACCATTCGGCATGTCGAGCATTTTGGATTCTTTGGTCATGATCACGGACTTAGTTGAGAGCCCATTTGAAGCTGACATTTAATGCAACATCATCATCGGACATAATACTCCTATTGGGCTACGGCGATGATCGTAGGCTTCGGAGTATCTCTAGAATCTCGCTTAGTTGTCGCCGACTTGGCACGAAAGCAGTTAGTAGTTCGCCAATTCTTGGCCCATCCCGGTAGACGTGAACTACAATGTACTTTGTGCCCACTACGTAATGTTTGCCACTTTTCGCTTCGTAAATGGTAGCGGAATTCGCCTCCTCCGGAACAATAGATAGCCGCGCTCGACGAGAGCGCGAC
>JAKEFD010000265.1 GCA_022616245.1 Gemmataceae bacterium | reverse complement strand
CTCGCGACAAGAAACACGAGTGCCAGGAGAAAGATGCCGCCGGTCCTGCCGAATTGCCAGCGCACTTGGAGATTTGCGGTGGGCGGCAGCTTCGTTTCCCATGGCCCCAGCGCATGCTCCTCCGCGGCCATGAGCAAGCCGCCGCAATGCGATAGGCGATCGACAACGGCGCGCAACCGGCTTGCCGACGGTACTTGCTTGAGCGCCCACAGGGTCGCGGGCACAACGGCCAATGGCAGTGCCCACAAACCCCACCAAAGCCAGTCCGCGCGTTCTTCCAGGACAACACGACAGACGAGCACCACCGCGCCCCACGTAAAAGCCCATAGCGCGGCAATTGCCATGGCGTTGCGTAGCGCCAACAGGCCGGCGATCCGCCAGCGCAAGCGCTGGATCAGAGTTTCGTGCATTTCTGGGATCCGTAGGACAGGTTCATAACCCGTCCTAACATAACAACGCGCGCATCACACGATGTCAAGTCCGAGCCGCGACTGTTAGGCGAAACCGCGCGATTAATCGGTTACGGTGTTAAATTCAGTCAGAAATGCGTCCACCGTCGCAAAACGCGCTCCGCTGTCGCTGCCCAGCCGAATAAACAAATCTTTGACGGCGGTCGGCACCGCCATTGGCCCGGTGGACGAATCCGCGCCGCCCCCCTCAACGAGCAGTGTGCTGATTTGCTGCAACAGCGCAAGCCCGCGCACCTGGTCGCTGCCGTTTGCGGAAGCGGCGCCGTCTGACGACTCGTCCTGAGACAATTGGAAGTCCGCGAGTTGAGCCCGGCCGTCCGGTTGCACCCAGACTTGCGCCGGCGTCAGCGACTGGGGGAGAGTATTGTCCGTGCACGACGCGCTTAACTCGCGGGCCAAGTCTTCCAACAACAGCCGCGCCTCCGACCATTCCAGCCGCCCTTCGCTGTGCATGAATTCCGGCAACGGGCAACCGGACGGCGCCAAGAGCGCATCCCATTGCAGATCACCCTGCTTGCCGCTCGCCAGCCAGCGCAGCCGCGTGCGCCGGCCCACGTCGCGCCGGGCAAGATCCAGAGGCGGCTTCGATTGCGGCCGCATCCAGATCAGGACGCGCCGGCCCAGCGACGCGTCTTCACCGAGCAAGATTTTGCTTGTGGGCGTCCACTTGAGCACGCCGCGAATCGCGAAGCCAGCGATTTTTTCCGGAAGTTGACCCAGTTGCGGCATTCCTGTCTTCAGCCGGCGGCTCGTCAAGAACGATAACAGCCAGCCGCCGCTGCCGACCAGCGCCTGCCTCTGCCGGGACCATGACACCTGCGCGACCTGAGTGCCGGACACAAGTTCGTGCCAGCCGCGAAAGTTGTTCTGTTCGCGCATTGTCGAAACGAGAAGCCCGCCGCCGACGGCCAACCAGAGCCACGGCCCAATTTCTCCCAGCCACGCCGCGCCGGTGAGCCATGCCAGCAATGCACCGACGACGAATCCCAGCCAGACGCATGCACCACAAGTCAACGCGCGCAGTGCCGCCGCGCCCAACGATGGCGGATCGACCCAGCGCTCGGTGCAGACGCGCAAGCGGAAGACAACTTTGCCAAGAGTTGTGCCCGCCGTACTTTCCAGCAGCGTGAAATAGGCGACAAAAAGCAACAAGCCGATGCCGTGTTGGATCACCGGGTCGAACAAAGTCGCGGGCCGATTGCTCTGTGTCCATAGCCCGAAAATCAGCAGGGCGGCGAGCCAGAGTAACGCGCAATCGCCGGCGAAAGCGATGCCGCGCAGCGCCAGGGCCGGCCCGGACAGTTTTCCCGGCGTGAGATTCGTTAAACCCTGCCGCAGCGCCTCCAGGTCCGCATAGCGCTGCTTGCGGTCGCGCTCCAGCCCGCGCTGGATCACCTTGTCCAAGGCCGCGGGCAAGTGCGGTTTGTAGCGACGCAGCGACGGCATGGGATCGGAAACGATGCGCGCCAGCGTCGCCGTCGGATCGGAGCCGGCAAACGGCGGATGGCCGGTCAGCAAGTAGAATAGCGTCGCCGACACGGAATAAACGTCGGTCTGCTGATCGATGGCCTCGCCGCGCACTTGTTCCGGCGAGGCAAAATGCGGCGTGCCTACAAAAGCGCCGGTCTTGGTGATCTGCGAATCCTTCACCAGTGATTTCGCCAGGCCGAAGTCGCCGACTTTGACCCGGCCGTCCTCTTCCAAAAAGCAATTGGAAGGCTTCACGTCGCGGTGGATCACTTCGACGCGGTGGGCGGCCTGCAAACCTTCGATCACGTCGAGCATTTTCGCAATGGCTTCCTCCGGCGGCAGCGGTCCTTTGCGCTCGACTAGATCTTTGAGTGTCGAGCCCTCAACCAATTCCATCGCGATGAAGGGCCGCCCGGCGTCGTCATCCACCTTGAGCACAAAGACGCAGCGCGGGTGGGCGATCATGCTGGCGATGCGCCCCTCTTGCCGAAAGCGATCGACCGCGTCTGGCGAGCTGGCATAGGTCGTGCTGATCAGCTTCAAGGCGACGCGGCGGCCGGATTCCATTTCCTCTGCTTCATAAACCGAGCCCATTCCCCCCGTGCCTAGTGAGCGCAGCAGCCGATAGCCGCCGATGCAGGCCACGGGCGCCGCCTCCGCGGTATCTGCTTTCTCCGCGGCCAGCGTCGCCGCATTGGGATCGGGATCGCTCGGCTCGATTACTTTGGTGTCAGCCAAAGCGTTGCCGCAAAAGGCGCAAAACGACGGGCGATCCCCGCTGAATTCGAGCGTGCGCTTGCATTTGCCGCAAATGAGCTGCATGATCATGGCGTGTCTACTAAGATTCGCCCAGCTCGGAAGCGGGCGCCGAGAACTATCTTACCAACGCATGGGCAAACGCCATTGTGTTTTTCGTTTAGAGGTGGAATGTCATTTGAGAGATCTGACGCTTCGTTCGTTGGGTGGCTCTTACTCAAAATGTCAATTTTCGACATTCCGGCGGTTGACACATTTCGTTGCAATTCGTTGCATTCGTTTCTTTTCGTTGCGCGGAGGGGGGTGTGGGCGCGCGCGCGCAACGGATCCCATAAATT
>JAKEFD010000264.1 GCA_022616245.1 Gemmataceae bacterium | reverse complement strand
GGTGACATCTGCACGAGGTTGACGCTTTCATCCAGCCGTGCGTCGTAGTGTGGCGGCAGAACATCCGCGATCGCCTCGCACCAGCAATCAAGAAAGCGATGATGAAAATCGGCCCAAAAAGCTGGATCTTCGAGATACGGGTCCATGCCCGGGAATGGGCTTGTCATCGCGGCCCCTCGCTCATGCGGTTGGAATCCTCTCGCGCCATTCTATCATAACGTTCGACCGACAGAACGTGCTTGCAAGGATTCAAAGCTTGAGTGAGAAGTCCCGATGGATGTCGTCGAGGCAATCTGCATCACAATCCTAGCCGGCGGGTTCCTAGGTGCTGCGGTTTTGGTAGTTCTGTCTGCCGTCCGACTCCGGCGGGCACCGCATGATCGCCTGGTTCGTTTTAGCTACGGCTGGCTGGCGACAATGGGGCTCTTGTTCGGCTTGTGCTGCTGCATGGGGCTTGTCGCCGCTTTGGCGGACCGGATTGCGTCGTCACCGGTAGCGCTCGCCGTGCTCATTGTGGTCAATTTCCTGGCCCAGCCGGTTGCCGCCGTGTTCATCGTCGGCGGCATTTCCAAGCTGAACCTCGGGCTGCGCGGGCACGTCGCGGTCGCGTGGCGGCGGGTGCCCGACGAACATCTGGCGGACACTTCGCCCGACGAGCGCCGTTGGTTGGCCAGGTTTTGCGTTTTTCAAGGGATAATCGTGCTGTTGTTTGGGATGGGGTTGTCATACGCCTGCGCATGGCCGTTTCTGCACTGGGCCCTGGCCTAAGTTCAGTAGGAATCCACGCAGATGGCTCTTTCCCTTTTGAGTGATGCGTTCCCTCTGGCTGGCGCGTCGGTGTAGTGTTGGTTGCATGCACGCTCCCCGCGGTGGTACACTGACAGGAGAAAATCGGGAGTAGTCAACTGCAATGCGCACAACTCAAAACGGCACAGCGGAGATTGATCGACTCATTACGGACCTGCGCGCACACACGCAGGAATTGATCAAGGAGCGAGACCAATTTGAGGCCACGGCGCAGCGACTGCAAAAAGAACGCGATGCGCTCGCCCAGTCCGTCGCCGTGCTAAAGGAGAAATGCGACACTTATGCGCCGTACTTTCGCGAATATGCAATGAAGGATTTCACGCAAGAACAAGCCGAGGCAATCGTGCGCGAGAATCGCTGGGTTTGCTTCGAGGAGGTGATGCGGGAATTGCGCACATGATTACAAGATGTCGTCTTCCTCGTCAGGGTAATGCTCGTCCTCTTCTTCTTGCCGCGACAGGCCGACCGCCACCACGACAATCGCCAGCCAAACGAGGCCGCCGGCGAGCATGCCGAGGACGATGCGGACAATAAAGCCGCCGAAGCTCCGGGCGGGCATGAGCGAGGCAAAGGCCAATGGAAAGACGATGACCAAGAGGACGAACAAACCTTCCGGCCAATTGCGCAGAAATGACATCGTTGGACTCGCTCAAGGCGTGCCGTCATTATCCACGCCGGTGTCGCGTTTGCCTTTTAGCAAATCCGCGCGGGCGTGCTCCGCCAGCTTTTCATAATCATCGTGAATGCGATCCAGCTCGTCCTCTTCCAGCTCTTCCAAGTCTAAGAGCGCGGTGTGGGCGCCCTCCATGCAGCGAATGAGCTCGTCGAGCTTCACCTGAATCGCTTCAGCGTCACGTTCTGGGAGCTCTGGATCAGGAACACCATGAGAAAAGTGACGATGGTCGTGCCCGTGTTGATGGCGAGCTGCCAGGTATCGCTGAAGCCGAAGATCGGCCCGCTGCACAGCCAGGCGAGGATAACCGCAACGGCGAGGAGGAGGCGTTTCACTGCTTCCGGCCATAGACGAAGATGTGCAAGTCCACCAAGTATCCGGACAATTCCGGCAGGGCCATCATGCGTTCCCCTAAATGCGCGACGTTTTCGAGCGGTTCGGCATTTACATCAATGCGCAGTTCGGTGGCGGAACGGAAGGTGACTTTGACGTAGCGTCTGCCCGGAAATGCGTCGTGGATGCATTTCGTGAGCTGGTCCGCGGTGTGATTCGCAGCCGCTTTGGCGGGTGCGGGCAACGTTGTGGTTTGCGGCTCAGGCAACACTTTTCTTGCATCGATCACTTGCTGGCGCGGCGGGCTCGGATCGGCCGATTCGATCACGACAAACCCGCGGCTTGCTTCGACCTTCGCGCTTTCGGTTTTCGGCGCAGGCGCGATTGGCTTGGGGGCCGGCTTTTCCTCGCTTGTATTTCTTTGTTTTTTTTCCACCATGTGGCGCGCCATCGGGGGCGGTGAGGACTTGAGCCTGGACGCCACCCTCACGTTCGTTGGTGCAAGAGAAATAGGCGCTTGCGGCGGTGTCGGCTTTGGCGCGGGCGCTTCGACCGGTGCTTTCGGCTCGCCAGGCTCGATCAGGACAAAACCGCGGCTGGACTCGGTTGCGGTCTTGTCAGGTGCGCGCGGAGTTTCGACCTCAACGAGCGCGAATCCTTTGGTCGCGATTGTAGGAGTCGATTGCATCGGCGCTGGCGCGTGCCGTTCGATGACAATCGGCATGTGTGTTTTCTTCTCTGGCGCTGGTTGTTTGGCGGTTGTGTGCCCTTGCTCGCGCGGCGGGCTGGTTTTGACAGGTGTGAACTTTGGCGCGGCCGGCAGCGTTACGACTTCGACGACCTTGCCCGACGACGCGGGGGTTTGGAAGACATTCGGCGGCGTCGCTTTGTCGATCGTGCTTTCGGTTTTGGGAGCGGTCCTGGGGAGAGGCGTCGCCTGCGGGACCGATTTGGCAGGCTCTTTCGCGGAAGCATTGACCACGGAAGCGGGCGGCACTGGTGGTTTTGATTGCGCGAGGGGCGCGGCGGCGGGCACAGGCGCCTGAGCGGTCGCCGGCCTGATGTCGCGGACGTCCGGTAACCCGGTGAGATTGACGGCGCGCGTGCAGCCGTGCAGGCGGCGCAGACATTGGCTCAGAGCCAGCTTTTGTTCGAGCGATTCGATGTGGCCTTTTAACTCGACAGCGCCGTCGTTGCCGCACTGCACAGTCCATTGATCATGTAGATCCGGGAAGGCCTCGCGCAAATGCGACTCCACCGCGCTTTTGAGCTGTTCCGGCGAGCGCGGCGTCGGCCGCACGGCCAGGCCGGCCCGCTCTTGCATCATGTCGCGGACGGTCAAGGGGCACATGAGTTGCGCGACCTGGGCGGCGCGGACGCGAACGGCTGCGGATGGAACAGCACCGCGAACAACGAGCGACGGACCAACGACATGAGCCTCGAGGAAATACGGAAACGTGACGGGATCGTTCAGCCATGCCAATTCGACAAGGATTTCCATCCTGCGAAAGCGGTCGACCGCATTGGTGGCAGGAGCCGCTTGCTTGTTTACCTTGGGCGTCTTCGCGACTTGAGCCGGACGCTCTTGCGCCGAGCCGGTCAGCGTCCAGGCCAAACCGGCGGCGGCCCCGGCGCAGCACCACAGGCGCCAGTGTGTACGGATCATGTTTGGGTCCTCATAGTAGGCCCCACGCTCCGCGTGGGGACCCCACGCGGAGCGTGGGGACTACGAGCCTGGGGTCCCCACGCGGAGCGTGGGATCTACGAGTGAGATCAAAACTAGCGAATGCCGGCCAGATCGCGTGTGACGGTAGCCTGGGCATCCGGCCCGGGAACGCACAAATGCAGGTGGTCTTTGTCGATATAGACGACTTGCACGCGGCGGCGCTTGCACTGGAACGGGAACGGATGGCACGATTCAATGGTTTCGGTGTAGTAGACGGTGCACTTCCAGTGACAGTGGTGTACCTGGGCCGGGCCAACCAGCGGGAAGAAACGCGGCGGATCGATCACGTCGGCAATCTTTTCCACGGTGAATTCGATGTCGTCGCGGTGCTCCTCATAGAAGAAGGGAATGCCACGCGTCACCCGCGGCATGGCGCGAAGGATTTCGGCACGGTCCGGCGGATCTTCGCACAAAGGACGATGCCCCGGAGGAATCGGCGGCAGAATAGGTGTTTTATGGTCGCTCAGATTGCAAAGCCGTTCCTCGATGCGGTCGGCAACCCACGGTTGCACGGGAATCGGAGTCGCAAAACCCATGGCTAACGGATTGATGCAGCCCGACGACCCGACCAGCGACAACAGTGCGCCCGCGATCAGCATAAGACGGCTTCTCATGCGCCCTTCCCCCGCAAAAGACATAGGACGTCCCCCTTGAGGAAAGGTATCGGATGGCCGGTTGGGCAAACTTTAGCGGATCCTTGGAGGGCAGCGGTTTTGCCGGAGTTAG
>JAKEFD010000263.1 GCA_022616245.1 Gemmataceae bacterium | reverse complement strand
TTTGGGCGAGCCTTCGATATTGACGAGATTGCCCTTGGCGTCGCCGAGCACGAACGTGAACCAGCCCGCGTGCTTGTTGCGCTCGGCTTCGCGCACGGCGCTTTCCAGATCGTCCTGATACAGAAGGTGCGTCAAGAGCGCGTAGCTGGGAACACCCACGCGCGGCGACTGCGACTTCTTGCCAAGGTCGGCGCTCGTCCAGCACAGCGCGAGCCCAGAAGAGTTGACCCCAGCGCCGGCCCACATTCCCGGGAAGCCGTACGCCAGGACGCTCGGCCCCTCGTCGCGCCGCCATTCGACGACCGACGCCCAGCCGGCCACGGTTTCCATCCAGTCCCAGGTCTGGCCCACGTAGGCATGCCCGTTACCCGACTCGGCCGGCCCGACGGCGACGGCAGTGCAGTGCCCGGCGCCCGGCAGGGCCACGCGGTGAAACAACTCCTCGTGCAACGAGATCAAGACCGCTTCCTCCGAACTGACCCCTGAGCCTTGTGCCATGCCTTCCAATTCCTGGGCAATCACGGGGCACACTTCGCGCATCACTTCGGCGCAGGCGGCGGCATACTGATGCATTTCTTTCTTCGAGGCCGGCTTGCCGAGGAACGGCCGATAGATTTCCTGGTCGAGAAAGCGCCGGATGCCGTCGCGGTGCAATTTGCCGTATGCCAGCCCGCGCTCCCGGGGTTTGCCGGAGATGACTTGCGCCGGTCCAAAAGCTTTGATCTTCGACGCTCCGCTTTCCTGGCCTGAAACTCCTTGCATGCCGTAAATGCCAACGGCGACGCAGGCGGCCAAAAGGGCTGCAGCGCACGTGCGCCAAAGATTCTGCGACATAGTGCCTCCAAGAAAGCGTCTTGCGTCAATTGTGCCGCGCGGACCAGGAAAGACAAGGGAATACCGCAGGCGACCGCAGGCTAAAGCCTGCGGCTACAGCGCTTGTAGCCGCAGCCTTCAGGCTGCGGCCGTCCGTCGACAAGGCGAGCAACTGGTTTGACCGTGAATGTTCAAGTCGTCAATTGATAGAATCAGTGGGAAGCGGCACGGCCGCGAACATCCTCATGCCCACTAATGTCTTGAAAAAATGTCAAAAATCGACCTCACTAAACTGCGCAATATTGGCATCATCGCCCATATCGATGCCGGCAAGACCACGACCACGGACCACATTCTGTACTTCTCCGGGGCCAAGCACAAGCTCGGCGAGGTGGACAAGGGCACCACGGAAACCGACTACGACCCGGAAGAACAGCAGCGCGGCATCACGATCTATAGCGCCTGCATTCCATTCAAGTGGCGCGACTGCACGGTCAACCTGATCGATACGCCGGGCCACGTCGATTTCACGGCAGAAGTCGAACGCAGCCTGCGCGTCCTGGACGGAGCAGTCGTGGTCTTCGATGCACAGAAAGGGGTGGAAGCGCAATCGGAGACCGTGTGGCGGCAGGCGGACAAGTACAACGTGCCGCGCCTGGTCTTTGTCAACAAGATGGATGTGGTCGGCGCTCATTTCGCCAACGTGCTCGACGAAATCAAGGAAAGACTCGAAGGCACGCCGGCGCCGCTCACGATTCCCATCGGCGCCGGCTCCATCAAGGACGGCCCCACGCCGTTTCGCGGCCTCATCGACCTCTTGGAAATGAAGGCGTACTTCTACGACGGCAAAACGGACGGCAAGTCCTTCCGCGCCGAGCCGGTGCCGGCAGATCAAGAGAGCGAGGCGCGTCATTGGCGCGAACAGCTCTTCGAAGTGCTGACACGTCACGATGAGAAGGACAGGATCACCAGTGCCTACTTGGAAGGCAAAGAGATTCCTGCCACCACACTCCGCGAGCTTTTGCGCGAACAGGCGCTGGCACGGCACATCCAGCCCGTCTTGTGCGGTTCCGGCCGCGAGCACATCGGCATTCAGCCGCTCATGGACGCGGTCTGCCATTACCTGCCCAGTCCGCTCGATCGGCCACCCGTCACCGGCCTTCATCCACAGAAAAAAGACAAAGAAGAAAAACGCAAGCCCGACCCCAAGGATCCTTTCGCCGCCCTCGTGTTCAAGATCGTCGCCGACAGCCACGGCGACCTGTATTACCTGCGCGTCTATTCCGGCACGCTCAAGGCGAATTCGCGGCCGTTCAATCCTACGCGCAACCTCAAGGAATTCGCCAGCAAAATCTATCACGTGCTCGCCGACCCGCGCCACCGCGACGATTTGCCAGAAGCCGTTGCCGGCGACATCGTCGCCATTGTCGGGCCGAAGGATTCCATCACTGGCGACACCATTTGCGACATACAGAATCCGATTGTCCTGGAACAGATTCAGTTCGCCGAGGCCGTGGTCAGCATGTCGATCGAGCCGGAATCGTCCGCGGACAAGGATCGCTTGACCGACGCCCTGAACCGCCTTAAGCGCGAAGACCCGACCTTCAATTGGCGCGTCGACGCCGACACCGGCCAGACGCTCATGAACGGCATGGGCATTCTGCACCTGGAAGTGAAGCAGCACCGCCTCGAGCGCGATTTCCGCCTCAAGGTCCGCGTCGGCAAACCGCGCGTCAGCTATCGCGAAACGCTGAAGCGCTCCATTCAAGTCGAAGGCGAGTGCATCAAACAGGCAGGCGCGGCCGGGCTATTCGCCAAGCTCAAGGTGTCGTTCGAGCCGAAGAAACTGAGCGAAAGCGTCGTCGTAGTCAACAAAGTTGCGCCCGAGATGCTGCCGACCGAGCTCATGGCTGCAGCGGAGCAAGGCATTCGCGGGGCATTGCAATCCGGCGAACTCGGTTATCCCGTTATCAATGTGCAAGCGACCATCCTCGGCGGCCAGATGCAAGAGGGGCTATCCAACGAGATCGCCTTCACCGCCGCCGGCACCGATGCCGTGCACAGGGCCTTGAAGGACAACATGGTGCTCCTCGAGCCCGTCATGCGCACCGAAGTCATGGTCCCGGAGGAATACCTTGGACCTGTCACCGCCGACCTGAACGCGCGCCGCTCCGAAATCACCGAGGTGCACATTCGCGGCAAACTGCGCGTGATCGAAGCGCTCGTGCCGTTGGCGAAAATGTTCGACTATTCCGACAAAGTCCGCAGCTTGAGCCAAGGCCGGGCGAGCTGGACCATGGAGCCGAAGGCATACGCGCCGGTGCCGCCGGATGTACTTCGTGGAATGATGGGGACAGGCGAAGAACTCTAGGGCGCTTTGCAGATTCCTGTAGCGGAATTCGCCAGAATTCCGACGGGTTCCGCGTCGGAACTCTGGTGAGTTCCGCTACACCAGTGTGAAACGCGCTTTAGCGTAAGGTTCTATTCTCGTTTCTTCGCTGTCAACCACCGGTCGAGACGCACTCGTTCTGGGTTCGAGAGTTTCCGACCTGCCCAAGTGATGGCCTCATCCAGTCGCAGCGCTTCCTCTGCTGCTTGAAGCGCCAGAGCGGTCGCTTCCTTGGCTCGCCGACGCAATTCCTCCAAGCGCTCAGGCTCTGGTTCCTTTTTTGCCGCCTCGTCCAACTTGCTGGCGCCCATGAAAAGCAGATCCGCCAGTTGCAAGTGTAAGCGCGCCTCGGTCGGGTCATAAGGTATGGCCCGGTTGATTTCTGCCGCAGCATTGAGTGTGAGCGTGGCCGCTTCTGTGCCGCTCGCCAGGTTGGCGCGCTCCAGCCAATGACGGGCACGCGCAAAGTATAGATTGGTATCCTCCGGACAGAGCTCTTGGGCCCGCAAGGAATGACGGAACGCCTCTTCCGTCAGCTTATTGACCGTTTTCGTGTCCTTTGCCGCGGCTGCGAGCTTTGCCAACTCCATGGTTCCTTCGGCCAATAAGACATGCAACCGGGCATATCCTGGGTCGGTGGCGACGGCGGCGCGCAACGGCGCGACCACATTTTTCTCGATCTGCTGATACGGGGAAAACCGCCAGTGAAGTTGACGTCGCCCACCGGCGCGGTAGTCGGCCAGCAAACGAGACGCCTCCGAGGCCTGCCCGAACGCACTCGTGAGTGGAAAATAGATCGCCAGCGCGTAGAGCACGGCCAGCGGCAAAAAGAGCAGGGGGATAAGTCGAGTCGCACCACTGGGCCGCTTGTCCAATGCGGGCGAAACCAGGTTGAGGGACAGCGCCAGCACCGCCCACAAGGGCGTAGCAACGGAAAAAAAAGCAATCCCGCCGGAGACCAGCAGATTAAGCAAGAGCGCGGCCGCGCCGGCTGCCAGCACAACGATGCAAGTGCCGCTCGACCAGGGGACGTGTATTAGTACCGCCATTGCCGAAAGCCAGGCGACAAGCCGTAGCACCACAGAAAGGGCCTCGTCGATGCCAGGCTCCTGCCAGTGGACGCGCAGGGCAAAGCTTAATGCAATTCCGATTGCGCCGCCGGCGAAAAACACCCAAGCTGGTGAGTCGTGAGTAGTGAGTGGTGAGTGGTGAGTGGATTTGTCTGAGCCGCGACCGTGAGCGAGCGGGGCGCCCGACGAACGCTTTTCGGATGCTGCGTCGTTCGGTCTTCCGGCTTCGGGCTCCTCCGACAGGGAGTTGTGTCGGCATACCAGAGCAAGGCCAATTAGGCCCAAGGCGACAAGCAAAGCGACGAGGGCTACCAGTCCGCTCGTCGCCCAAATCTCGATCACGAAGTTATGCGGTTCAACCACCTGCTCGCCCATCCCCACGTCCATGTATCGCTGATAGGCGCCGCGAAAATTGCCGGGACCGACTCCCAGCCAGGGATGCGCGCCGATAATCGACGCGGTCGTTTGCCAGTACTCGAGCCGGGCCGACATCCCGCCGGAAGATTCCTTGGCGAATAACCCGGCCAAGAGACCGCTTTTCAATACGGCCAGGCCGACGACGGCCAAAGCGAGCACGCCGGCCGCAACCCAACCGCGCCGCGCCCAGAGCCGATGACGCCACCGGATTGTCGCCACGACCAGCCCGACCAAAACGACCGCGGCGAAAGCGCCGCGGCTGTGGCTCAGCCATAGCGCCCCAGCGGTCAAAGCGGCAAAAGCCCAGAGCCAAACGCTATGCCGGCGCGAATTCCACCGCACAACCAGCGCCGCGCCCACAAGTGCCGGCAGGAACAGCACCAGGTAGCCGGCGAAGCTATTCGGATGGGCAAATGTTGCCGTGGCGAATGCGTCTTTCAGGCGCTGCCGGATCGATTCGAGGAAGCGATCGTCGGTAGTGCCCATTTCCAAAGAGATTCGGCTCAGTGCCGAACCCACCCTCTCTGCGCTGCCGCCGACGCTCGCCGCCATTTGCGGGTATTCGTAAGCACACTGGTAGACAGCCTGGGCGGACAGGGCAACAGTCGTCGCCAGCAGTGCGGCAAGAAGTCCGCGCTGTTCACTCGGCGAAACGGGCATGCGACGCACCAGGGCAAAAGTCACAAAGAGTCCGAGCCACTCCCAAGCGATGAGCCGAGCCGGGTGCTTGTAGACTGCCGCCTCCGCGCTTACGAATGTGCATAGAACGACGACCAGCAAGGTCCATTCTGCGGGGCTGAGGGTGAAACCGCCGCGACCCGACGCGACCTGCCAAACCGCCCAGCCCGCAGCGACAAGGAAGACGAACAGCGTCAGCGTCTGGCTCCCGGGGGTAGAGATATCGGCCACCAAGCCGGGATCCTCGCCTAATACCATTGGTCGGGCCACCAAGATCGCCGTCAAAAGCATGAGCAACAATCGGCGCAAGCGATCCGGGTCGCGCAACGGCGCCGCGTTTTCAGGCGACAACCCAGCTGCCGGCCGTTGATGTTTGGTCATGACGCCGCCTCGCTGCTCGTACAAAACTCGAAGACGGCTAGTGCGGCCCAGCCCGCGGCTAGTCCCAAGGCGAGTGCGGCGGCCCCGATTCCCGATTGGGCCGTGTACAGAAGCAACGCGTCCGCACCGCTCGTCAACGCCAAAAGGAGTATCACTCCGACCGCTGCCGGACGCGTCAACCCCCGACGCACGAGTCGATGCGAAAAATGTTGTGTGTCGGCGTGAAACGGATTGCGCCCCTGCGACAACCGCAAGAGCACCACCGTCGTCATGTCGTAAAGCGGCACAGCAAGTAAAGCAAAAGGAGCTATCCAACTCCAGGCGGGTGTTGGAATCGCCGCCGCGATTTGCAGACTCCACAGGCTCAAAATGTAGCCGAGAATCGTACTGCCCACATCGCCAAGAAAGACCTGCGCGGGCGGCAGGTTGTGCCAAAGAAAACCAGCCAGCGCCCCCAGGACAACAAGTCCAAGGCCCGTCTCGCCCATTTCGCCGCGCACCAAGCCCAGGACCGCAAACCAGCCTGCCGCGATCAACGCTGTACCGCCACATAAGGCGTCCATATTATCGAGCATGTTGAATGCGTTGATCATGGCTGCCACAAATAGCACTGCCGCGCCAAAGGCCATCCAGTCAAGTTCGGGCAGCATGAGCGCCACCCCTGCCGCAGCCGCCAGGAAGTGAATCGCCAAGCGCGGCGCCCAATGTAACGGCCGAAGATCGTCGACAAATCCAATACTCGCCAGGGCCAGTGCCGGCGACCAAGCCGTTGCCATTCTCCAAACTGTGTCGGATTGCTCCGAAGGCGCCAATGTCAGCAATGATAGGACTCCCACCACGAGCGCGCCAACTAGCGCGACGCCTCCTCCTGTCGGCGTTGGTCGCGCGTGTGGCTTGCGCGGCGACGGCCGATCCACCAGGCCGAGCCGCGGCGCCAGCCGAATCCACAAGAATGTCAACAACCAGGCTAAGGCGAAGGGCAATAGCAGGCTAACCAGAAGCAATTCGGCCATGGTTTCGCGAAGCCGATCCCGGAATCATTCGTAGTGGAACTCGCAAGAGTTCCGGTTGGACCGAATTCTTGCGAATTCGGCTACTTAAATCAAGCGGTTCGCTCGAGGGCCAGTCAACGAGCTGACTGGCCTGCGCGCATGAATTGGATCACGTCCGTCAGAATGTCATCCAGACTGCGGCGCGGCGACCAACCGATCGTCTCCTGCGCCTTTCGGATCGACGGCACACGGCGGCTAATGTCCTCGAACCCATGCCCATAAACCTCTACGTAGGGCACTTGGCGAATGATCGACTTGCTGCCGGTCAGCGCCTTGATCTTTTGGGCCAGTCCAAGAATCGTGATCTCTTCGGTCGAGCCCAGATTGACGACCTGGCCGTGGGCGGCAGGGGACATCAACAAGCCGATTATGCCCTCCACGACGTCGGCGACGTGGGCGAAGCAGCGTGATTGTGAGCCGTCGCCGTGCACGAGTATCGGCTCGCCGGCCAGAGCGGCGCGGACGAAGTTGGGTACGACCATGCCATAGCGGCCCGACTGGCGCGGGCCGACCGTATTGAATAGCCGCGCGATTGCCACCGGCAACCGGTTTTCACGCCAGTAGGCCAGTGCCAAGAACTCATCCAGCATCTTGGCGCAGGCGTAGGCCCAGCGCAGCCGCGTGGTCGGACCTTGCAACAGGTCGCCGTCTTCGTCGAAAGGCACGTCGGTCGATTTGCCGTAAACCTCGGAGGATGAACTAAGGAGAACGGGTTTGCGGTAGCAATTCGCCTGGCTCAAGACTACCTCAGTCCCGTGCACGATCGTCTCGATCGTGTGCAATGGCTGTTCCATGACCAGCTTTACGCCCACCGCGGCGGCTAGATGGAAAACGGCATCTGCGTCGTGGACGGCCTCGCGCACCAGGTTGCTGTCGGTCACCGAGCCGACAAGCAGAGAAAACCGAGGGTGCCCGTCGAGCGAGCGCACGTTCTCGTAGCTGCCGGTCGACAGGTTGTCGAGGACCTGCACCTCGTGACCCCGCTCTACGAGAGCTTCCGCGAGGTGCGATCCAAGAAATCCCGCTCCACCCGTAATCAGGACGCGCAAACGTCACCTACCTTTTTCAATGACGAGTATCCCTCCATACTATATCGGCTGGGCAGCAAAGCATGCCCACAACCGAGGCCGGTTGTGGCTACGTAGCGACAAGCGGCCTCGCTTGTCGGATGCTTCAACCTTACCTCTCGCGGGAGATCGCAGTGCAGTGGTTTGACGAATTGGCCGCCAAAATCGCCAACAAGTCGTGTCGTGTCGGCGTGCTCGGCCTGGGTTATGTCGGATTGCCCTTGGCGCGCACGTTCGCGGCGGCAGGCTTCACCGTCTTGGGGTTCGACGTCGATCCAGTCAAAGTCGCCAAGCTGCAAAGCGGTGAGAGCTATATCGGACATGTCGGCGTCGAGGCGATTGATAAGATGCGGCGCGCGGGATTCGAAGCGACTTGCGACTTCGGCCGGCTCGCGGAAGCCGACGCCATTCTGATCTGCGTGCCCACGCCTTTGGGCGAGGGCAGGGCGCCTGACCTCAGGCATGTCGAGAATGCCGTGCGGGCCATCGCCGACTGCTTGCGTCCGGGGCAACTTATCATACTGGAAAGTACGACGTATCCCGGAACCACTCGAGACATTGTCCGGCCTCTCTTGGAATCCGGCCCTCTCCGCGTTGGACGGGAAATTTTCCTCGCCTATAGCCCGGAACGGGAGGATCCCGGCAACCCCGAGCACGCCACTGCATCCTTGCCCAAAGTCGTCGGCGCCCTGGATGCGGGCAGCCTCGAACTGGCGACGGCACTGTATCGCCGGGTCGTCGTCCAGGTTGTGCCCGTCTCCAGCGCTCAGGCCGCGGAGGCGTGCAAGATGCTCGAGAACTCCTACCGGGCGCTCAACATCGCCTTGGTCAACGAATTGAAAATGCTCTTCGACCGGATGGGCATCGACATCTGGGAAGTGATCGAAGCCGCGAAAACCAAGCCGTTCGGATTTCAGGCCTTCTATCCCGGGCCGGGACTTGGCGGCCATTGCATCCCCATCGACCCTTTTTATCTGGCCTGGGTCGGCAAACAGCATGGCGTCCCGTGCCGTCTCATCGAATTGGCCGGTGACATCAACACGGCGATGCCCGGGTACGTCGTTCACAAAGTCGCCGGCGCACTTCAGCGACGACAAAAAACGATTAAAGGCAGCCGAATCGCCCTTCTGGGAATGGCCTACAAAAGGAACGTCGATGACCCGCGTGAGTCGCCCGGCTTCGAATTGATGCGCCTGCTTCGCACAGAAGGCGCGGAGGTGACCTATAACGACCCGCACATCCCTCGTTTGCCGCCGATGCAGCGCTATCCCGATCTCGCCATGGAAAGCCAGGAGCTTACCCGCCAATATCTTGCCGGGCAGGACTGCGTGCTCATTGTCACCGACCATGCTCTTTATGATTGGAACTGGATTGTCGAATGTGCAGCGCTGGTCGTGGACACGCGGAACGCCACACGCGGCGTTGTGCAACACCGAGAGCGCATCGTGCTGGCATAGAATCTCATGCAATTTAGAGTGGCAAGTATTCGACTCGATTAAGCATATCCGCCGGGTCATAGACTTTTGCCATTAGCTCCAAGTCTGCAATGATCTGCCCAATCGTCATCTTGAGTTGATGGACATAGATTATTCCGGCAAAGGACTTGCCCGACTGCTGCCAGAGTGAGCCTTCGCGCAAGAGGTCTTCGTCCTGAGTAAAAAGCACTCTGCCCAAGTCGGTGGCCCGTTGCAGGATTTCGGGGTCGAGTGCGTTGCTTCGCTGATCGCCCTGAACCGTTAGCACATCGACTTGCCGTATGCGCAACCCTTCAGTGATTCCTCGATGAACGTGAGCATCCATGTACAAGAGCAACGTCATGGATTCTTCGTGCCGAGTGCTTTGAGTTTCAGCCTACCTGGCGAATCAAGCGACGCCGTCCTTCGTTTTTCGAAATCTTCGATCTGCTTTTCGATAACTGCATGCATTTCGTGTTCGTGATCATAATAGTACGACAACGCCGCGTGGATTTGCGCAAGTGATAACTGTCCGTAATGCTGATAAGCGATTTCTTCAGGGCTCCATCCGTGCGCCAGCTTATCCAGCGCGATTTCGACTACTTTGGTGTTCGTCTGGTCGATCCACGGCACGCCATTCTTATCCAACCGAATGTGATTCGTTATGGTTGCTGACATATCTGCCTCCCGCAATGCATCGTACCAAAGGCTCAGCAATGTGGAAAGGCGGCCAGTAGGCCCCAACGCCCCAGGCGGCCGACGACTACCGGCTGGGTTCATAGATGATGTGGTTCTTATTCCTTTTTACCGATTCACCAGTGTGATGCTCGCCGTCTGCAACTGCCCCACGTTGAGCTGGCTGTGGTAGAACGGAATGCCGTCCGCGCCGTGCAGATATACGTTGTAGCTGCCCGACGCCAGGCTGACATGGAAGCGGCCCGCGGTGTTGGCGGTCACGTCTTGCCGGGCCGCTTGATTCTGCGTGCTGACGAAAATAATCTTGGCGCCCGGCTTCGGTGCATTGTCGCTGCGGACGACTTGCCCCGCCACCGTAGAGTCCGGACCCACCACAATACGATCGAGCTTCACGGGCGGCGGGGGCGGCGCGATCGTCGGCACGCCCAGCGACTTGCTCGGCTGCCAGCCCATGTTCGGCGTGGTGCTCGGCGTGATTGTCGGCGGCTCCTGCTTCTTCTGCTCTGGATAATACGATTTGTCGAAGACCGGCGGACCGCCCGGCGCGCTCGGCGTCTTCTCGCCCGTGATGTTCGGCGGCCCGCCCGCTGCTCCCGGCGTGGTCGTGATGTTCGGCGGGCCGGCAGTCGCCCCGGCGGGCAACGTCCAGACCGGGGCGCCATTCGTTGTCTGGCAGCAGGTCGTTTGCGGCTGGTAGTAGCAGACCTTCTGGCAGCTTTGCACAGGCACCTGCACGCAGCGGGCCACCCAGGATTGCACCGGGCACGATTGGGCCCGCAAAACCTGCGTCACCACCGGCGTGGCCACCTGCTTGTAGCTGCACGTGCACGGATCGTAGTAACAGCTATAGCGGTAGCTCGTCACCGGCTCGTAGTAGTAATTGGTCCGATAGCTCGTGACCTGTTCGTAAACCGTTTGCGTTTGATACGTCGTCACCGGCTGGTAGTAGCAGCGCTGCACATAGCTCGTCGTGCACTGCACCTGCGGGCACGGATTGCACGGGTCCGGCGACATGGCCACGTGCGGCGCGGCCTGCGCGAACACCGGCGAGGAATGCACGACCACCGGCGGCGTGTAGTTGCTCTGGCTGCGGCGGAAATGGCCGAACAGCGTCGGCTGGAAGCAGTTGTCCCAGGCGGCGGCGGCTTCCAGGGCACTCGACGCCCACAAACCCAACGCGACAACGCCTACCATCAACGATTTCATGGCCCACTCCCACTTGAGGCAAAAGTTGCAATCCCTGGTGCAACGCGGGCCATCCTACCCTGTCCGTTCGCGCGGACAGCACCACCGACATATCCACCTTAAATCGACCCGGCTTGGTTGCAAGAGATGTGTCTACAGATTTGCCTAAAAAACTAGGTCGGAAACGTTAAAACTCTCAGGTCAGTCAAAGCCGTTAGAATTGGGAGACTTTGGCAATGGCGGTGGTTGAAAGGACTGGCTAACTTGCGTGGCGCAAATGCAGGGTTGCGGTTCGCGACAGTGGTGCATATGGGTCGTGTTTTCCGGAGCGTCTTCGGTTCCGGAGCGTCAAATTGACCCTACCATTTGACGCTCCGGAGTTACGACACAAGTGGCTGCGTAGGAATACTTTGCGTTTCCGAAAACCTCCGGAGCGTCAAGCGTCACACAGGTACCCCCCCTCATGTAATCAAGTTGATGACAAAAACGTCCCCTGTTTGAATCGATTTGATACTGAGGCGGCCAAC
>JAKEFD010000262.1 GCA_022616245.1 Gemmataceae bacterium | reverse complement strand
TTGCGTGCTGGGCTGCCTTTTCTTTCTTGCCGGAGTGGCGAGCGAGGCGCCTTACGTGCCCCTGAGATCGGGCAACTTCGACTTTCCCGTTTACAAGAACAAATCTTCCGGCAAGCAACTCACGGGCGTATATGCTCCCACCCCCACGCCCGCGCTCGCCCCGGAAGAATCCGAGAAGAAAATCCGCATGCCGAAAGGTTTTGAAGCGCGCCTGTTTGCTTCCGAGCCCGAAGTCGTGAACCCCGTCGCCATGACCTGGGATGAACGCGGGCGGCTGTGGGTCCTGGAACTTTACGAATATCCCAAAGGCGCGCCGAAAGGAGAGACGGGACGCGACCGCATCAAAATCCTGGAAGACACCGATGCCGACGGCAAAGCGGACAAAGTGTCCGTGTTCGCCGACGGCTACAGCCTCGCCACGGGGCTGCTGCTCGGAAACGGGGGGGTATATTTGGGCGTCGCGCCGGACCTTTTGTTCCTCGAGGACACCAATGGCGACGACAAGGCCGACAAGACGACCGTGCTCAAGACCGGCTTCGGACTGGAAGATCGCCACGAATTGCTGAACGGCTTCGCCTGGGGACCGGACGGCTGGATGTATCTGACGCATGGCGTGTTCACCCATTCCCGCATCCACGGCCCCGACGATCCAAATGATCACTACGTGAAGATGGACGCCGCCCTCGCTCGTTATCACCCGAAGACGAAAAAGTTCGAAGTCTTCGCCGACGGCACGAGCAATCCCTGGGGCGTCGATTGGAACGAACGGGGCGACGCGTTCGTCAGCGCGTGCGTGATTCAGCACCTGTTCCACATGGCGCCGGGCGGCCAATACAATCGGCAGGGCGGCACGTGGGCCAATCCTTATGGCTACGTGCAGGACCTGCCGAGCAAGGGTCTGCCGGCCATTGTCGATTGGCGCCACTTCCGCGCCGCGCACGCCGGCATCTGCATTTATCAGGGCGACCAATGGCCCTCCGAGTGGCGTGGCCTGGTCTTTATCGGCAACATCCACGAAAGCGCCATCAATTGCGACCGCCTCACGCCGGTCGGTTCGACCTACAAAGCCGAGCGCGAAACCCAACTGCTCGGTCCGCGCAAGGGCGATTACCAGATGGGAGGCGGCACCTTCCTTGCGAGCGACGACCACTGGTTCCGTCCCGTAAGCGTGCAAACCGGCCCTGACGGCGCCATGTGGGTCATGGACTGGTACGATAAATATCCCTGCTATCAAAATGCGCAAGCCGATCCCGAAGGTGTTGACCGCGAACACGGCCGCATCTGGCGCGTGGTCTGGGCCGGAGATCAACCCGGCAAGCCGGTGCCCAGCCGCCCGGACAAGAACATGGATTTGACGAAGCTTCGTAAGAACGAGTTGGCTCGGTTACGGAGAAGCCAGAACAATTGGCAAAGGCGGCAAGCGCAGCGGCTCTTGCAAGAGCGGCACCCGGGCGAGAACTTTGGGATGAATTGGGGCAACGGCACGCCCGCGTGGTCCGTGCGCTCCATAGGGGAGCGCGGCGGAGGACGGGATTTGGACGCCCTGGAGGCCTATTGTCAGCAGGAAGATCCCGTCGTCCGCGCCGCGGCAGCCGTGGCGGTGCGCCAATTCACGTCGAGTTCATTGACCGTGGACACGGCCCTCCAGGTCACGGTTTCAACGACCAAGCTTTTGCCTTTGCTTGGCGAACTCCTTGAACGGCCCAGTGTCGATGGCGACTCGTACTATCCGCACATTGTTTGGATGGCTATGGAGCCGCGCGTCGCCACCGAGCCCGAACCCTTTCTTGCGCTCGTAAGCGCAAAGGAAAACTCCGTCAGCGCCTATTGCCTCCGCCGTGTCATGCGCCGCATTTGTGATCTTACTGATTCTGCTGCGCGCATGAAGCATCTCAATGCGGGGATGCAGTTTCTTGGCACGATTGCGAGCAGGACCTCGCTGGCCGAGGCCGCAATCGATGGCCTGATTGACGCGTTCAAAGCGAAGGGCGAGCCGCCGAGTATCCCACTTGAACCCATTTTCTCGAAACTCACGGCCAATCCGGCCCTCGCCGACAAAGCGCGCCGGCTTGCAACGCTGCTTGGAGATACCACCGCCAGCCGTGTGCTCATCGCAAAGATCAGCGATGCCAAAGCCGGTCTGGAAGATCGCCTCAAAGGCGTTACCGCCGCGCGCGAGACTAAAGACGACGTGGCGCGTGCGGCGTTGCTGAAGCTCTTTCAAGGTTCGGTCACTGAGGCGCAAGCCTTGTACGCCGAAGCGTTGCGGGCCATTGGCAGTTTCGGCGGCGACGACATCGCGTACGTCATCACCGACGCGTGGAAGAAATTCACGCTGCCGACCCGCCGCGTCGCGTCCGAGGTGCTGGTATTGCGCAGCAAGTGGAGCCGCGCCTTGCTGGCGGGTGTGGACCGGAAAGTGGTTCTGCCGGAGGACATTTCCGCCACGGCCCGCCGCGCCCTGGCGCGCGCCGAAGATTCCACGGTTCGCGAGCATGCGGATCGCGTCCTCGGCCGGTACCGCGCCACTGGCGAGGACAAATTGAAACTCATCGCTCAGAAGCGAAAGGTCGCGCTGGCCGGCGAGCCCGACCCGAAGGCCGGCTACGAAGTCGCAAAGAAAACGTGCTTCGTCTGCCACAAGTTGCACAACGAAGGCGCGGCTGACATCGGGCCGGACCTTACCGGTGTTGGGCGAAGCACCCTGGACGCCCTCCTGCACAACATCATCGATCCCAACGAAGTCATTGGCCGCGGTTACGAGGCAATCGAAGTCGAACTCAAGGACGGACGCGCCATCACTGGCCGCATCGTCGAAGACACGCCCTCCCGCTTGAAGCTGGTTGCCTCCGGTCCAACCGAATTTGTCCTTGCGCGATCCGACATCGAGAAAATTCACACCAGCGAACTGTCACTCATGCCTGAGGCCCTGGAACAAATGCCCGACTCCGACTTCCGCAATATGGTCTGGTACATCCTCAACCCACCGCAGGACAACCGGCCAATGACGCCTGAACTCCGCACGGAACTGTCAGGCCAGTAGACCACGGAGATTGGCATGTTGCGTGTCGTGAATCTCCTGGGTAAACTTCTCGCATGATCGCGCGTACGGCCCATCGTTTTACGGTTGATGAGTACTACCGAATGGCCGAGACCGGAGTGATTAAGCCCGATGCTCGTGTGGAACTGTTGGATGGTCAAATTATCGATATGATGCCGATTGGCCCATTTCATGGCGGGACGGTTAATACTTTGATCCAGTTGTTTTCAGAGCTTGCGAAAAAGCGATATTTGGTTTCGGCTCAGAATCCCGTCCGATTGAACGACCATTCCGAACCGGAGCCTGACTTGATGCTGCTCAAGCCCAAAGCCGACAACTACAAAAGCCGGCATCCTAAGCCTGGGGACGTTTTCCTGATCATTGAAGTTGCCGACAGCACGCTCGAGTTTGATCGGGAGGAGAAGATACCGGCCTATGGGGCTGCCGGAATTTCCGAAGCGTGGCTCGTGAATTTGCCGGAACAGAAAATCGAGGTTTACCGCGAACCGCATTATACCGGCTATGGGTCGAAAACTGTTTTGAGGCCTGGCGAGAAGGCGCAGCCTTCTGCGTTCCCGGACGTGACCGTCGATGTCGCCGAACTGCTGCGGCAGGCCGGGTAACGGATCGCAATGCATGTGAGAGTGAGTGGTTCTATCCTCCTATTGATCGGCTCTTTACTGCGGTCATCAGCGTCCGAGGCCATTCGCCTTTCATCGGAAGAGTACCGCGACCGTGTCGAAGCCGTTTGGACGGCCCAAATCGTTGCAGTGCTGCTAAACTGGCCTTTCGAGCATCAGACTGCATCCACACTCTGGCTCACGAATTATCCCCGGCCCTACACCACGGCTCCTGTGGACGACGATTGGTATTATGAGATGGTGGCCATCCGCGCGTTCGAAAAATATGGGATCGGCATGACCGCCGAGCAACTCGGCGAGCAATGGAAGGAGAACGCGTGCGGCTCGTGGGGTTCCAGCGAGCAGGCGCGATTCAATCTCGCCAAAGGCATCAAAGCGCCCGCCAGCGGCCATCCGCGTCATAACCGTCTTTGGTTCACCATCGGCCCGCAGTTCAGCGCGGACGTTTACGGCGCCCTCGCCCCGGGCCTCGTTAACGAAGCGGCGCGCATGGCCCGCGAGTACGGCCACGTCAACGGCTATGCCGAAGGCACGGATGGCGCGGTCTTCATGGCGGCCATGGTCAGCCTGGCCTTCGCCGAAACGGACACACGCGAAATCGTGAAGTCCGCCGCGCACACGATTCATCCATCCTCGCCCTATCGCCGATGCCTCGATCTGGTCATTGCGCTGGCTGAATCCGGCAAAACCTTCGACGAAATCGCCGCCGCGGTTGAAGACCGCTGGCACATCGAATATCCCGCCACCAACAACGCCGTCCCCAATGGCGGGCTGGTCGCGGCCGCACTTTGGTTCGGTGAAGGCGACTTCCTGAAATCCATGAACCTATGCGCGCGCGCCGCCGACTTCACCGACGCCGATTGCAACGCGGCCAACGCCGCCGCAGTCATTGGCGCCCTGCGCGGAATGAAAGGTCTTCCCGGGCATCTGGTCAGACAACTCGGCGACCGCATCAAAGGCGAGAAGATGGGCCCGGTGATACTCACGCCGGCGGTGGACGAACGCATTTCCGATTTAACCCGCCGCACCGTCGCGATTGGCGAAAAAATTTTGGCGGCGCGCGGCGCGAAGATTGCAGGTTCCAACATTGTCATCGATCCGCAATCGCCCATCACCCAACCACCGGAAGTCTTCAAGCTCGCCGACCTCATGCAATACTGGAATGCCGATTGGCAACTCGACCGCGCCGGGTTTGGCGGCGCTGGCGGCGGTATGGGCGGCATCCGCGGGATCACGCATTTGGACGGCGAGGTATTGGCCACTTATCCGCGCGACGAAGTCCGCGGCCTTGTCCTGCGACGCACCTTGACGCTTGGCCAGAATCCGGCGCTTACATTCCAGGCCGGGGTCGACAGCGGACGCGCCTGGGAACTGAACGTTTACGCCAACAACAAGCTCCTCGAAAAGCGCATCATCGACGGCGGCACCGAAGGTGGCCGCAAATGGCACGACTTGAAAGTGGACCTCCGCGACTTCGCCGGACGGGAAACCCATCTCCGCCTATATCAACGCGTCCTGGTCCCCAACCGCGTCGCCGGAAACGCCTACTGGCGCAATTTGCGAGTTGACTAGTTGACAGACTTGCGGCCACCTCCAGCTGGAGATATAATTGCTTCATGCGTTCCAGAAAAAGGCCCACCGGTCGCATTTGCCTTTTTTTGTTTGTTACCGTTTTGACCCACGTTTCCGCCGCTCCCGTAACTCATATCGTGCACGTGAGCCTGGACGGCCTGGGCAGTTCCTATTTGCAGAACTATCTCACTTACGGCCCATCCCGCATCCCGAACTTCGTCCGGTTGGTGACCCAGGGTTCGTACACTTTCAATGCGCGGTGCGATTATTTTGCATCCGAGACCATCCCGAACCACGCCTCCATATTCATGGGCCGGCCGGTGCTGCAACCCGCGGGCCTGCCCAATACCATCCACCATGGCTGCAGTCTGAATGCTCCCGGGCCGACCGACACCTTTCATGCGTCT
>JAKEFD010000261.1 GCA_022616245.1 Gemmataceae bacterium | reverse complement strand
GGCGCCGGCAAGACCACGCTGTTCCGCATGATCGTCGGCCAGGAAAAGCCGGACGGCGGCGCGCTCCGCGTCGGCGACACTGTCGTGCCCTCCTACGTCGATCAAAACCGCGACGCGCTGGACGGCGACAAGACCGTTTTCGAGGAGATCACCGGCGGCGCCGAGTATCTCATGCTCGGCAAGACGCGCGTCGCCACCCGCGCCTATGTCTCCTGGTTCAATTTCAAAGGCCCCGACCAACAGCGCAAAGTCGCCGAGCTGTCCGGCGGCGAACGCAACCGCGTCCATTTGGCTAAACTGTTGCGCAAAGGCGGCAACCTGTTGCTCTTGGACGAGCCGACCAACGACCTCGACGTCGACACGCTGCGCGCTTTGGAGGAAGCGCTGCTCAACTTCGGCGGCTGCGTAGTCGTCATCAGCCACGACCGCTGGTTTCTCGATCGTATCGCCACCCACATCCTGGCGTTTGAAGGTGACAGCAAGACGGTCTGGTGCGAAGGGAACTTTCAGACCTACGAAACCCAGCGCAAACAACGCCTGGGGGCCGAGGCCGATCAGCCGCACCGGATCAAGTACAAGAAGCTGACCGGATGAGCGTGCCGCATGTCCCGTGGATTCTCTTGTCTTCCGGCCACTCCGGCGAAATAATGACGCCATGCCTCGTGGCAAACAATCTGAAAGTAGGATCGAAATGGCCCAGGCGAACTTGAGCGCGCATGCCCTTAAGCGGACTCTGAAAGAAGCATTGGTGGAAACGCTGCACGAGCAGCGTGACCTTCTGCACGATGTTTTTGCAGAAGTGCTGGAAGATTTTGCCCTGGCGGAAGCAATCCGCGAGGGTCGATCAACGAAAGCTGCCACACGCTCTGAAGTGTTTCGCGTTTTGCAGGGCAAGACATGAATACTGCCTTTCGCAAGAGCTTCGCGCGCGACCTAAAGAAAATCAAGGGCAATGACATCCGGGAGCGCGTCCAAGAGGTCATCGAACAAGTCGACGAGGCGACTGAACTGCTAGGAAGCCGCAATCTCAAGAAAATGACTGGCACCGCGAACTATTATCGCATTCGGATCGGTGACTACCGGATTGGCGTTGTGGTTGAGGGGGACACAGTGGAATTTGTCCGCTGCCTGTCACGTCGTGATCTTTATCGGTACTTTCCGTAGATTTCGCGGCATACGGGCGCTGAAATGGCGTTGGAAATTCTTGGATGAGCCTTCGAGTTGCGGACAAAAAGAGGCGCAAGCACGGCGCGACGCGCGTGCGTGTCCAGGCGGCGGCCAACGCATATTGTCTTCGTACCTACGGCGACGCTTACACGGGAGGGACGCCGCGCCGTCTGACGCTCCCCTCGGGCCCGTTGTGGATTGTTCCTGTCGTCTTCACTAGCGCCGGCTACGGCTACGTCGGTGAGGTAGGCGTCGTGGCCGTCGCGATGGATGCGCAGGTAGTGCTCGACGCCACGCCCAAGGCTGAAGTGCGTGAAGCCGGCGCTCGGCTGACACGGGAGAAGCGCGATGACCTCGCCGCCGCCTTTCATCGCGCAAGGTCGACCTGATTCTTGCGCCGTCGCCTGCCTGCGCATGCTGCTGGCTCACAAGGGCATCGAGGCCGTGGTACAATAATGCAGACCCAAGGTGACTACATGTCCGTTGTCAACGAACAGACCCTGCTTGAGGAACTCCAACAAGTCCCCTGGGAACGTTGGGGCGAAGTCCTGTGCTTGATCCGCACCCTTCAAGCGGCTAAGCCGGTGTCGGACGACAGTGCACACGTCCAATCCGGCGCCGATCTCGCGACTTCTGACCTTATCGGAATCTGGGCCGATCGCACCGACATCACCGACAGCCGGGAGTTCGCGCGCCGGTTACGGCAGCGCGCCGAGCACCGTCACACTTAGCGCGAATGAGGCCAGACATGATCACCTTTCGCATCACGACCGACGTGCACGAAGACCGCCGTGTCGTCCTGCCCTTGCCGTCCGATGTGCCGACCGGAACTGCGGAGTTAGTGGTGTCCGTTGCTTCCCCGGCGCCGGAGAAAATGCAAGCGCGCACGAATCTGGCGGACTGGCTCGAAGTTGAGGCAAAGCCCAACGGATCGGACCAAGCTCGTTATCCATTGCGAGGCAGTGTGGTTCGCTATGACGATCCGACCGAGCCTGTCGCAAAGGGCGATTGGGAGGCCGCGCGGTGATCCTGCTCGACACGCACGTTTGGGTCTGGTGGGCGGACGGAGATGCGCGCCTGACCCCGGAGATGCGCAAACATGTAGAGGACCACGAAGCAACCGGACTCGGAGTCAGTGTCATCTCCTGTGTAGAATGAATCAAGCGACTGTGCAATGTAGGCCGCGCGGCCGCCGGTTCGAGGTGTTGCCATGAGCGAAGCCGTTCACGAGATTCTCCAACGCATTCAAGAACTGCCCGAAGAGGACCGCCTGTTGCTTGAAGAGCAGTTAGCACAGCAAGCGGACGCGGAGTGGAAGCGCGCGGCGGACGAAGCGCGCCGGTTGGCGCGTCAGAAGGGCATCGACCAGGCGGCCATTGGCCGTGCTGTCGAGAACGTTCGCTACGCCGCGTCCTCCTGCTTTTCCATGGCCGCCAAGGCATAGCGGAATGGATCGATCTTGCTGCCGGCGCCAAAGCGCGTGAGCAGTCCCAGCGTGCAGCCGCGGCTCAGCCAGCGCCACAAGGTGTTGCCGACCGGCCGCGCGAGGTGGATCGGCCAGGCCTGGCGGATCTCTTCGCGCGTCAGGGGCGTTGGACTTTGCAAGAGCACCTCGCGCAGCGTGTCGAAGGCGGGAACGAAGACTTCGTCGGCCGCGTTTTCCGCCAAGACGGCGTAGTCGGATCCCGCGGCGTCCAGCTCGATCAACAAGTGCTTGGGCGTTTCCGGATAGCGAGCAAAGCCGTTCAGCCGGCGGCGGCGCGTCGCAGGGTCGCCGGCGGGCACGCGCATTTCCAGCAAGATGTCGGCGAAGGCGGGCAACGCTCCCGAGCCACGCGCCGCCTGGCCGACCGCCGGCCCCCCTTTGGACGGATGGTGCAACAGCAGCACGCCCATCCCGGCGGCGGTGAGCCGCTGCGTTTCGTGCAGCGCTTTGAGCAGTGAGGCCGAATTGTTTTCGTGCGCCGGCAAAAAACACACCAAGGGATCGATGACGACCAGGTCGATGCCGTGGCGACTGCGCAGATCCAGCAAATGATCGATGAAACTACGCCAAGTCGCAAGGTCCGGCACGCCGTCAAACGGCCGAAAGAAGAAACAGACATCGGTGAAGTCATTGCGCTTTTGACGCATTGCCCACAGCGAGTCGGGCTCCTCCGTCACGACGATCGTTTTGCTGGGACGCACAGCTCGGCCGAGAAGTTTCGCTCCTGTGGGCAGCCCCCTCACCCCCAACCCCTCTCCCCCGCAAGGGCTAGGGGAGACGTTGTCCGCGGGCAAAGTAGCAGTCACACTCCGTGTGCCGTCGCCAGACAACGGAACACGGAGTGTGCCTGCTACATTGCCGGCCGCGGCCTGTGACCGCCGGCTCAAGAGCAACGACACTAGCGTTGACTTGCCCGATTTCCAAAGACTGGTCAAGAGCGTCAGATTGCCGGCGGCAATGAAGCCCTCCCAAATCCAAGAGAATGCAGTTTGGCTGCCGGCGATTTCGGGACTCCATACCTGAGCGAACTGTTTGTGCGACATGATAGGACCTCTTTTGGGCAGTGGATTGCAGATCGCGCCGACTTGAAGCTATTGACTTAAGGCATTTTCCGAAAATGATTTACGTGAAATGTCCTCGAAATGGATTGCAATGGATTGCAGGTCGCCACCCTGGGATGGAATGCAATCCATCCACTATGCGTGAGCGCGACCTTTCCTACATTCATATTATACAAATGAACAGATATGGCAAGTCCTCTTGTCGCCGCGAGAAACGCAAAAGTCGCAAAGAGAACCCATCCCTCCACTGATTGCGAGCGTCTCCTTTGTTCAAGTGATGCAAACGATCACTCGATACCCGAAGGTGAAACCTCCACTACCTTTTTTCTCAAGACTTCGCTATCCTCCCTTTTCCACAAATCGCAACAGAACGGATTCTGCGATGAAGGTACGCCTGTCACATCTTGGTTCCTGCTTGGTATTTTGTCTTGCCGGATGTTTTCACGCCGACTCCATCGCGCCAACCAAGCTTTTGACCGACGCCAGGCAGCGTGCGCCGCAGCCTGCCCCGACGCTGTGCATTCCCGGACAAGCGAGTATTGTGCCCCCTCACCTCTCCCGCCAGGGCGAGGGGAGCACGCGGCCCGATGTCGTGACGTTGCCTTTGACTCTCATTTCGGCGCAGGATGTGGACGCCGCCCAGACGCTTCCCGCGTTGGGCGCCGGATCGCACCAGTTAGACCCCAAAACGGCGTTGCGCGACCTCTACGAAAAAGCTGCGCGGAAGTATGTCGACATGGACTCGTATATTCTGCGCTTGCGCCGCCGCGAAGTCATCAACGGCACGGCGATGCCCGAGGAATTGATCCTGTTCAAATTCCGGCGCGAACTGTGGAGCGTTTACTTCAAGTGGCTTGGCCCCGAAGCCAAGGGCCGTGAAGTGATCTTTGTCAAAGGCCGCTACGAGAACTTGATTCACACCTTGACCGCGGCCAACGACATTTTTCTTTTGCCGGCCGGCCGCCGCATCAAGATGTCTCCGGACAGCATTCTCGTCAAATCCAAGAGCCGCTATCCGATCACCGAGGCCGGCATGGGCGCGCTCGTCGATCGTTTTGGCCGTCTCGTGACCGGCATCGAAAAAGGCGATCCGCGCGAAGGCAAGGGCAAGTACCTGGGGCCGATGAAGCGGCCGGAGTTCGAACACAAGCTCGAAGCGGTGCAGCAAACGCTGCCGCCCAAGGCCGATCCCGTGCTGCCCGGCGGCGGCAATCGGCTCTGGTTTTTCGATCCGCAGCTCTTGCTGCCCGTCCTGGTCGTCACGCGCGACGAAACAGGCCGCGAGGTCGAGTATTATTGTCACGACCGCTTCCAATTCCCCGTTCGCCTGGACGACGACGATTTCAATCCGGACTTGCTCTGGAAGAACGCCAAATAACAGGCGACCCCATCGCCGTCACTGGCATCAACCTGACCAGCGCGGAAAGGGGCAAGCGCGTCTGCCCCTTGTTTTTTGCGCAAAGATACCCTGAAATGAAGTGAGGCCGCTGCGCGGCATATGCTTTGCCTGGAACAAATGGTTTGCATCTAAGTCTCAATCACCACAGTCTAGCTCTGACTGGAGTAACTCATGTCGTTGCGTTTTGTGAGTTTGCCGGTTTTGGCTTGCCTCGCCGGTTTGGGTTTTGTCGCCGCACGAGCGCAAGACGCCAAGACGACCTGGAACGATGTTACCGGCAAAGCCGCTGTTTACTTGAAATCCACGCAGGAGCAGAACGGCGGCTGGAGCACGGCGAAAACCCCGGGCGTCACGGGCGTCTGCCTCACCGGGCTGTTGAAGTCAAGACAGATTACCGCGAAAGATCCCGTCGCCGAGAAGGCGCTCAAGTATATCGAAGGGTTGGTCAATCGCGAAAAGAAACACATTGCCGGCCAGGACCCGAAGGTGCAGTTGCAGAACTACGTGACCAGCATCAATGTCATGGCGCTCATGGCCGCCGACCGAAGCGATAAGTATCAGGGCATCATCGATAACGCAGTCGAGTTCCTGAAGAGGCTGCAATGGGACGAGGAAGAGGGCAAGGACCCCAAGAGCGACTTTTATGGCGGCGCTGGCTACGACAGCAAATCGCGTCCCGATCTGTCGAACACGCAGTACTTTCTCGACGCGCTAAAGTCCGCAGGCGTGACGGCGGACGATCCGGCACTGAAAAAGGCGCTCCTGTTCGTGAATCGTTGCCAGAATCTCAAGAGCGAAGCCAATGACCAGGCCTGGGCCAAGCTCATCGACGACGGCAGTTTCATCTATACCGCGGCCACCGGCGGCGCGACCAAGGTCACCGACACGCCGCTTGCGGGCGGCGCCTTGCCAGGCTACGGCAGCATGACCTATGCCGGCATCAAGAGCATGATCTATTGCGGCGTTTCCAAGGACGACCCGCGCGTCAAGAAAGCGCTCGAGTGGATCGCGAGCAACTACACCGTGGACAAGAATCCGGGCATGCCCGAACAGCGCTCGCAATGGGGCATGTATTATTACTACAACACCATGGCCAAGTGCCTCGACGCCCTCGGCCTCGATTATGTGGTCGATGCCAAAGGGCAGAAGCACGACTGGCGCAAGGACATCACCCAGGCATTGGCGAAACGGCAACGTCCTGACGGCAGCTTCCAGAATGACGCCGCCAACTGGATGGAAGCTGACTCCAACCTGGTAACGGGTTATGCTCTCCTGGCGCTGTCGTACTGCCGGCCAAAGTAGTAGCACTGCATGAGGTGGCTGCATGCCCAGTCACACGACTTGTATGTCGCTTGGCGGTTTCGCGCTCGATGCACATCATGCAAAGGCATGGCATGATCCGAGCGCGAAGCCGCCAAGCGTTGTACGAGTTGCGTGGCGCGGCATGCTGTTGCTGGCTGGCTTCTTGCTTCTCACTCCTGTTCACGCTCATCCGGTCCCCAAGAGCAACCACGATCGCACCATAGAAGTCTTGCTCGAAAAAGGCGCCGCCGCCGATCAAATCAATGTAATTGTCAAGTACCGCTTGGAAGTGGACGAAACCACCGTCATCCTTGAAGATATGCTGCCGTTCCGGGATGAAGTGGACGTGACCAAGTTCCGGGGCAGACCGCTCGACTATTACTCTGAGTATGCCCGCATCTATGCTCCCATTCTGGCCGGAAACCTGCTTGCCAAAATGAACGGCAAAATCATCACGTTTACTTGCATCGGCAAACAGCCAACGTTGGTGGAGGACGAAGACCCCAAAAGAAAAGGCGAACCGCTTGGCCATTTGCGCTGTGTCTTCACATTTCACGGCGTCGCTACTGTTTCGGAAGACATAGAAAACAACTTTAAGTTTCGCGAGGCCAACTTCCTCTTGCAAGAAGGCAAGATCGATCTTTCGCTAAAGAACAAGAGTTTCTGGCGCATCGTCAGCAAGACCGAGCCGGATGAGAAGCTGAAGCAATTGCCGCCGGCGGAGCACAAGCCGGGCGATGATAACCGCCTGCGTGAGGTGTCGGCGGTGCTCGCGCTCTTGCCCGAACAATCCAATGTCGTTGCCAAAGATGCGCCACAGGCCACTGGTCAAAAACCAGCCGACGACAAGCATGAATCCGGCCTGTTGCAGCTCTTCCTGCACACCGATTACGGCTTCCTGATGCTGTTTCTCTTGGCGGCGGGCTTCGGCGCCGTCCACGCCCTCACACCCGGCCATGGCAAGACGCTGGTCGCCGCCTATCTCGTCGGCCAACGCGGCACGACTTGGCACGCCGTCGTCCTCGGGTTGGTCACCACGCTAACGCATACCGGAGTGGTATTGTTGATCGCATTTTTTTTAACGCTCTTGCCAAGGAACATGACAGCGGAGGCCCGCGTTACCATTACCCGAGGCTTGGGTTTGGCGATGGGGCTTCTGGTCTTGTGCATGGGCTTTTGGCTTCTCCTGACGCGGTTATCGGGCCGTGCCGACCACGTACACATCGGCGGCGGACATCACCACCACGATCATCACCACCCGCCGCCCATTCCAGATGGGCGCGTCAGCACGTGGGGACTCATTGCATTGGGAATCAGCGGCGGCCTCGTGCCTTGTACCGACGCCATCGCCCTGCTTTTTTGGTCCATCGGCACAAATGTTTTTTGGTTGGCGTTTCCCATGCTCCTGGCGTTCAGCGCCGGCCTGGCGGGCGTGCTCGTCCTTATCGGCATCCTGGTCGTCAGATTCCGCAACTTCGCCGGCTCACGCTTCGGCGAGGGACGTTTTGTCCGCGCTTTGCCGATAGTGAGCGCGGTGCTCGTGACCGCCCTGGGGTTCTGGCTGTGTTACGAAACGATCCACGGCGGTTGACACTTCCTAGTCGCGAACCTCAAGTTGCCAGTGCCATGTCGTTTGATTATGGTGAAGAAGACCGCATTTGCCGGAGGGGTGGCAGAGCGGCCGATTGCACCGGTCTTGAAAACCGGAGACGTCGCAAGGCGTCCGCGAGTTCGAATCTCGCCCCCTCCGCTGTCCATTTCCACGGATTCCGCATTATTTCCTGGGTTTGGTGACGATTCTCGCTTCTCGCCTTTGACCCCTTCAATCGTCTTTCCGCGCCTCTCTGCGCCTACCGAAATCGACCCAAAAGCGCCAAGCAGAACGCCAAGACGCTCACCCTCTTTGCGCGCGATGATTGGGCCTTCAGTTCCGGTTGCCATTGCGGCGCCCAACGTCGCATTTGAGAAGTCCGGAAGTGCTTCCAGGGCATGTGCTTGGTCTTTCAGAATTGAATGCGTGTAGCGGTCCATGGTAAGCGTGATTGTGCTATGTCGAGCCAGACACTGTGCAGTTTTGGGATGCACTCCGCCGGCGGCAAGTTGCGTCAAGAAAGAATGGCGCAGTGAATGAAAGTCGGCAAACAAGCCAGCTTCGTCCTGATAGGCAATTCCCGCCGCGGCGAGGCCCGCCTTAAACATACGGAGCAACTCGAACCGATTCTT
Source organism: Gemmataceae bacterium (assembly GCA_022616245.1). Classification (GTDB taxonomy): domain Bacteria; phylum Planctomycetota; class Planctomycetia; order Gemmatales; family Gemmataceae; genus JAKEFD01. Next base: position 6,691 of record JAKEFD010000261.1, on the reverse strand, counting down.
GTAACGAAACACTTTCGCGCCCGGCATTGTAGTTGCCAAATACGAGCGCAGCTCATCTGCCAAGTTAGGACGCAAGGGCAAAATGTCTTCGCGGCGGTGATTTGAATAGGCGGCGTCCACGGTCACGGTCGGGGCTTGTCCGTTGAGTTTGAACGATGCCCGCGTCAAGCTCGCCAGTTCGCCGGCGCGTAGGCCAGTTTCCATGGCAACGCGGTACAGCATCGCTCGTTCTGGTCCGCTCATTTCCCAAAGTGTGCAACCTTGAAGAGCGGCGCGGAGCAGGCGTCGTAACTCGTCGGCGCTCAGGGCCCGGCGGTCGTGGCGCCGATCGGTCTTTACGTTCACGCCGCCCAAATGGGCAACTGGTGATTCGCTGGCGCGGCGGTCTCTGACCATCCACCGGCAAAACTGCTTGATCGCCTGCAAGTAGAAGTTGAATGTCTGGGCACTCATACCGCGTTTCGTTTCGGTGTCTTGCCGCCTGCCGTTCAGCCAGTTCAAGATCTTGCTTCCGGAAATGTCGGCGAACGATAGAAAACGGCAACCCTCAATGATGCGGCGGGCGCGAACTGTCACTAGCTCGGCGTGGCAATCAGTGCAACTTTTGCCCTGCAAGGCCTTTTGAAAGTCCGCCAAGTGCTCCGCAAGCGGCTTTGTTACAGCTACCCGCTCGGGACGCACAAGTCCTATGCTGACAAGCTTCTTGCGAATGTACTCGGGCAGTCCTGCCAGCCAATCCGCCAAAGCCGGGTCAAGTTGCTGGCCCGATGAACGGTAGTAGCCGACGAGTCGGTCAAAATTGCGGCCTAACTCTTCTGATGCCGCTTTGCTCGTGAATCCGGGAATACGTCGGATCGTTTCCAACTGGTCGCGGAATTCAACGTACCATTTCGCGGCCTCGCGAGTGTGGCCCTTGCGATCTTTGTATGTGGTCCTGAAAACGCGCATGGTGCCTAATCCTTCAATTTGAGACGATTGCCGGTTGCGACATGTATGCCCAGAAACTCGGCAAGGGTGTCGAGTTTCTCCATGGACAAACCACCCTTTCCGGACATGAATCGCGACAAGAGACTTTCCGAAATGGCCAATTCCTTTGCAATGCGGTATCGAGTCATTCCACACGTGTCAATCACGTCGCGAATCTCATCAGTGAAAGTCAATCTTTTTTTGGCCATGATTGCATGTTACATGCTACTTGCTCCATAAGCAAGTATGAAATCGAGCGTAAGCTCGTTTACTTCGTCGGTGGCCCATCGAGCCACTCGGCAACAAGGTCGTCTCTGGCGGGCGGCACACAGATTCCGCAAAGCACAACGCCATACTTGGAACGCCAACGCATTTGATGGTGCTGATAGCCGCAGACGATCTTTGTTGAATTCTCCATCGACTGTCCGTTAACCATTCCAGAATCTGGGGGAATCGGGGGAACGGGGGCAGAGTCTGAATTTCCCACTGTTCCTTCCTCGTTTTGCTCCCCCGATTCTTGAATCACCCCGCCGACATCTAGGTCGGGACGGGGGACGGGGTTCGATTGCTCACTTTGGGCGTCCCTCTGTTCCCCCGATTCCCCCGGTTTTTCTGCGCAGAGGGCAGACTTGTGCAAGTGAATTACGGACCGTCGCTGCCCTTCGAGGGTGCGACGAGTCGTCAACTTGCCGGTTTCAGTGGTGACCAGCAGACGGCGGTCATTCATTCGCTTTCGTAGGATCTGCGATGATACCGGCAAGCTGTCACCTTGGCTGTGGGCCAACTCTTGCGCTTCCGCATAGGCGGCTTCCGGCTCGAGAAACAGATCTGCCCCGTCAATCCAGCCGATCCGCCTGCCTTGGGGTCGCCGTTCTTCGCGGGAGTTTTCGCTCGCGCCGAACCTTTGTTCTCGCCAGCCCCAGGCTGCGGAATCAATTGGCTCATTTCCATTCGGATCAGCTAGATGCGCCCGACCACTTGCGAGTGTAGCTGATATGAGCCGAAGAAATCGATCGACTGGTTCGGCCGCGGCCAAGTTCTCAACTTGACTGGCCGCTGCCTCACCCATCGCTGACCAAGCCCGCCGGCACAGATCGGACTTGGCGGCTGCTGTGATTGCTCCGACTGCCTCGGCGAACGCAAAGAAGTATTCCAGTCCGACACATAAATTAGCAATTATTTCGGGAGTGCGCCTGTGAACGGTTCCAAAAAGCGCCGCTGCCCGCAGCCTTGCTACATTCGCGCGAAGGGTAACGAGGACGACTTGATAACGCTGTGCGGTCCAACGCAAAAAGCCGGACAGAGATTCGGCATAGAGCCCATTGGCTGCATCCTGTTGACAGTCCGTCAGGCATGCGGCGTCGATGTCCCCCTTTGAAAACTCGACGACCAGCAAGCGTGCCCGTAATGATTGGCCGCGCGGAGTTTCCTCGCCGGTTGACAATATGAGCCCTCTCGGTGGCTTGCCCGGCACAAAGGTTCCATCGGCTCGACACCGGGCACGACCCGCCGCGTTCCCCTGCGCTCGCAGCACACGATCCGCTTCGCGATGGCTACGCTGAATATCAGCCATGCTACCAGTTGGCGAGAAGTCATCGACCACAATTAGCGCGTCCTTTGCAGTGAATGCCAAGGCTTCAAGTGAATTCCCCGTGCTTAGCCAACTGCCCGGAAGGTTTCGCGAGTCCATTCCGGCGCCGAAGTGTTGTTCACAGAGTGCAGCAACTTCCGTTTTGAAAGTTCCTGTTGGGCCGCATGAGTGAACCGAGAAGTCAGAAGGTACGAGTGTGGCCCGAAATACTGCGCCCAGCAGCGGAAACATGATGTGGGGCGGCCCCAAGTCCAGTAAACGCAGGCTAGCCCGCACGGCGTCAATTAACCGATTGCCGTCCGGTGGCTCTGGCAATTCGAATCGTGAAAGAGCGGGGGGCAAAGCTACGCTGATGCCATCGGTCTTGCCGTTCGCCCCGATCGCGCCGCCAGCATGTAAGTAAAACCATTTTCCACCAATTTCGCGCCATCCCGTGTGGAGATACTCAACGCGCTCGGTACGTTCCGGGGAAAGCAGTTCAATCGCGCAGCGAAGATGATCCCGCGTCCCATATCCAGCGTTAATCACTGCTCTGCCTTGCCAGGCAGGCGTTATCCAGTCCAGTCGTGCAAACTCTCCTGTATTTACGATTGCGGAAGGCAATGTGCGTCCGTTTACAAGTGTGCCCTCTATGACAAACGCGGCAATTCTTTCTGTGCCGTCGTCCCGAATGTTGGTTTCTACGATGCGCGCCGAGAAATTGCACAGGGGCACCTCGACGACGCCGTCCATTGTTGGCCGAAGGTAAACAATTCGACTGCCAGAGATTCCGTAATTGGAGACGTTGGACAGCGGTGGACTTGCCGCTCGGATTTCCCGACGCAGCGGCTTGAGTACCGCATTAAGTTCCCGCATATGCACTCTTGCATTTCGGATTTGATCGCTACGGCATGCGAATCCGGCCGGATCTGTCTCAGCGAGTTGGGCAAGCGCTAGCAAAAGTTCCCGGTCGCGGAAAAGAGCCTCTGCACCTTCGGCCAATGTTTCGGCCAGCCGATCCAGTGGGCCGGCCGCATGGGGGAATTCGCCAGCCGTCCCTTCGGTTACTATTTCGGCGATTCCCTGCCTCGCGGCGTCACCAGCCAAAACCACAATGTCCACACCCGCGGCCAAAGCGTCGTCAATTCCTTTGTAGTCGGCTGGCCAGCGCTCAAGTTCAATCTCGAATCCTTCAGTTGGCAGCGCTTCAGCAATGGTACCGAGGGCGCGCGCAACATGCGGCTTGTCTTTGGCATCCCCGTCGAGAGCGAGTCGGACGGTCTTCCAACCGGGGGTCTTGAGAATCGGAATGATGTCACGCCAATTGTTTACGCCGGGTACCGAGATAGTTGGAAGGCCACTCCGAACGAAAGCGACATCCGCCTTCAACTCTCCTTCCGTGAGCCGTCCAGTTTCCGCTGCCGATTGGCTCCCTTTTGGGACGTGAACTGGTGCGCCGGGTCCAGGACCACCATACTTTAAGCTGGAGAAATATGAGTACCGAGCGCCGTTCGATTCGTCTCGACGGATTTTCAGAGCTGCGATGCGCCCCTGTACGTCGCGAACCGGTATTAGCAGGCCGGCTGCACCCGCAAGTGTGACGTAGCGACTGCCCCGACATTCGCGGATGATGAATCCCGGGGCGTGCAACAGCGAATCGCCGAATCGCTCGAGTAAGTCGCGAGCGAGCCTTGCGCGGCCCTGCTTTGGCATAGTGCGATAACCTCGATGCTCAATCTCGGCATCCGTTAGGCCATGGCGCTGGAGGGCGGCGCGATGCGCTGCAGACAGAGGCAGTTGCGCCAGAAGCGCGGAATATGCGGCGTGGAGTGTATCGGCATCGGCCCGTTCGACGTTAGCCCCGGTCGGTATCGGCGGCTGCATCGAAGGGGAATCTGAGCCAGTTAGTCGGTGGAGGTAGAAAGGCGCCCCGTGTCTATCTGTTTTGGCACGCCCGCCTTGCTCTATGCGCCGGCAGGCGGCGAACCGGCCATCTATTGAAGTGCTACACCAATCTGGCGTGCCGCAGATCGGGCAAGGGCGCGCACGCGTGACTTGACTCCAAAGGGGGTTCATGATTGGCCCCCTTTCAGGCGCAGCCAAGTTTGTCGATCCGGCGCGCCCGCCGACAACCATTCGCGTAGCTCATCGACGAGCCAGCGCGGCGCCTTTGTACCGAGATACACGGGCAGTGGCACCTTGCCCATCGCATGCAGTTTCCACCACTGCGCGCGAGACACACCGACAAGCCCTGCCGCGTCTCTTGCGGTCAACGCGAGCCGATCTAATGTGATTGAAGTTAGTTGTGTAACCATCCCCTGATTGTCGAGGTCCACGGCCGAGATACAGGGAGGTTACTGTGCGCGCACAGTCCATCAAGGCGTCCACCAACTCCTTGAACGTCAGACGCAGCCCGTCCCGTATCTCGTCAAGCATCTCGTTCCACTGCACCGTGGCCTTGGCCTGCTCGCGAACGAACAACTTCGAAGAGATGGCCTGCAAAACCTGGGGCGTGTTCATGCTGAAGTAGTTCCAGCGCACGTCGAAACAGTTCCGCACCCGCTCCCACGATGGGTAGTCCTCCTCGTCGTACAGGGCTCGGAGTCGGTCCTCGACTTCTCGGACGCGCAGGTCCCACACTTCCCCAAGGCCCATGACCCCCACGCCCCAGCGCGCCAAGAAATCTTCCAGCGTCGCCTCAATGGTTTGGACCATGGCCACTGAGACGGAGTAGACCCCAGCGCGCAGAATCTTGCCGGGCAGAGCCAGGGTCCTAAGACGGCGGTGGATGCTGCGCTTGAGCTGCAACAGGAACTCGTATTCGGGGCACTCCAGGATTTTCTTGGTGGCCCGGACCATTTTCTTGTCCGCGTCCACCTCGTACTCGTGGTCCGGCAGCACTCGGCTGACTCCCCACATGCTGATCCTGAGATTCAAAAGAACGATCTCGTTCATGACACATCTCCTTTGCTTAGGTGCAACGCCAACGCGATTGCCTTCATGTCGGGTTTGTAGAGCACGCGTTCAGGCACTTCGTCAGCGGTGCCCCAGAAGTAGGTGGGCGGCTTTTCTCCGGGCCAGTCGAGTCCCTGGATCAGTCGGCATTGCTCCGGCCAGTACCTGGTGGTCATGTCGATTAGCTCGCCGCGCTCGGGAATAGCGGCCCAGACGTGTATCTCGGGCAGGTCGCCAGCGGCGAGACGAGCTTTCGTGACCTCAGAGTCCGGTTCCCAGACATAACTGTGGTGCGTCGGCGAGGTGCCGTCGTCTTGGTCTGGCCGGAGCCGAGGCCAGGAGGCGCTGCCGGCCTGGATGATGGCGCTAACGCCGAGGGCCGTGAGGACCTCGACGGTGTAATGCGCCCAGTACAAACAGGCTTGGGCTGGACGGCCGCCGTCATAGTGGGCGAAAAACGTGTTGTCGATGAGGCGAGCCAGGCGGTCGCGCTCGCCTTGAGCAGTCCTGACCATGTCGTGCTCCTCAATGCCGGTGTTCCTGTTCGTGGTGATGGTGGTGCAGGTGCTGCTCGCGCGTGGATTTGGTTTCGCGGGCGCCGCCGGCAAGCTGGTGCACCAGCTTGATGAACTCATCCGCCGAGGCGTGATGCTCGCCGGCCATGTTGCCGGTCTGGATCGAGATGGTCCCGTCTTCCAGGATCGTCAGTTCCATTTGCGCTTTCACGTTAGACCCCCTTTCGTAGAAGGAACTTGTTCTCGGACTTCATCTGTTTCTGCCAGCCCAGCTTGAGGGCGGCGTGATTGACGATTTCGCGGCTGTACTGCACGCGCAGCTTGTTCAGGGTGGCGACGCTCTCCGCACGGCAGATCGCCTTGTTGTCGCGCAAGGTGGCGATGGTGTTGCCGGCGCGGTCGTACAGCTCGCGTCCTAATGTGCCCAAGTCGCGGACTTCCAGGCCCAAAACTGCGGCGGCTTTCTGCAACAGTCCCAGGTCGCCCGCCTGGAAATCCAGCGACACAGTGTTGACCTGATAACAAGGCATGGTTTCCTCCTTCACTCTTTGTGTGGTTGCCAATTGAAGTAGAGCCGCGGCGGGCCGTGCTGGAACTCCAGGCTGCCCTTCACGCCGTCTTGCAGCCGGCGCACGACGACGAACGGAGCCATGAAGCCGATGACCTCGAACGCTTCTTGAAGCTC
>JAKEFD010000028.1 GCA_022616245.1 Gemmataceae bacterium | reverse complement strand
CCGCCGCCCGCCCGCCGACTTCGTCGAGGTGCCGCAGCAGTTGGGCTGGAATGAAGCGATTTGCAAGCGCGGGCTCGCCTGAGGGAAGGCGTTGATCAACGTCGCCCGGTGCGATCCCAGACTCAGGATGCAGCCTCATCAATAGGGGCCAGCTTACACCAGAAAATGTAATCCGTATCGACCGCCTTGCCGCCGAGCTGGGCGACGAGCTGCGCGATCTGGCCGCGGTGATACCAAGCGTGGCCGAAGACCTGGGTCAGCACGCCCTCGACGTCCCAGCGATAGCGGCGGCCGTTGTCCGATTGCCACTCCAGGGTGTGGGCCAGCTCCGCGTCGTCCAGGCGATTCAGATAACCGACCCACGCGGTCTCGGTGTCGGCGACCAGCGCCGGCAGTTCCTCCAGCTTGGCGCCCTGGGGAAACGCGGCCGGGGCCTGCGGCAGGTCGCCCAAGCGCTGCAGCCAGCGCCGCCGCGCCGCGACCAGGTGGGCCATGCGATCGACGGCCTTCCGGAACTCAGGGGTGGAGCGGCGTTCCACCGGCACCGACGCGAGCATCTCGAGCGACTTGGCGTTGCAATCGCGCTCGTACTCGTACCAGCGGCGGAATCGGTCGGCAAGCGATTTCATGCGATCACCTCGATCCGTGCATGAGGGAACTGGCAAGACGGAACTGCAAAGAGCCGCGGCTCATGAGTCACTTCTTCTGCGGACCGGAATCCCGGAGTTCCTTCATGAGCAAGGCCATCTCGTCCGCAGTCAGTGCCGGTAACGCGGCCCGCATGACGCGCTCGTAATGAGTCAGCTCGTTTGGGAAGTACGGAAAGCCGACGTTCTTCTTGCCGTCCTCGAATGAATCGGCCAGGACCTTGGCGTTTGCTGATAGGACGACCCACACGGGCACGCCGCCCTGCTGGGGTGTGTACTTCTTGTACAATTCCTCGCCGCCGGGATTCTCGACCACGTCCACCTTGAAGAAGACGAGGTGCTTGCCAAGAGTTTTCTCAACCGCCGGCCGGGCATGGTACTTGTCCAAGTACTTGCACCAGCCTCAGGTCGGCGAGCCAAAGGCCAAAAACACGGCTTTGCTTTCTTTCTTGGCCTTGGCCAGGCCGTCGGCGAGCAACTTGTCCGCCGGTGGACCTTTGGCCTTGTCGTCTTTGGTTTTCTGTTCACCGGCAAGCCCGGAGGGCGCGAAGAATGCGAAACATAGCACGGCAGTCAGGACGCGGCTCATGGGGAACCTCCACTCATGGGGGCGACAGTGCGATTATCGCCGGCTAGGGCTTGCGCGGCAATGGTCAGGACTGCACGAACGTGACGGGCCAACGCTGCGTCTACTTGTCTTTGTTTTCCTTCCACCACGCCAGCGCCTTCGTCGCCAACTTCTCGTAGTAGTCGAATTGATACCGGCCTGCCGAGATCCAGCTCTGGTTGGTGGCGTGCTGGAAGGCCCAGAGCGTGTCGTGGATGCGCTCCGTCTTGGGGCGGTCGTTCAGCGTCTTGGCAAGATAGTCGGCTAGAAATTGTCTGGCCTGGACGGTTTGAATGGCGGCGATCGTTTCGAGCACTTTTTCATCGTGCTTTGCCTCGGCCATCTGGTGGAGCCGCTTAAAAAGTCTCGGCGGCGGATTCCTTCCAAGCGCGTTGAGCGCGGAGCGGCGCACCTCGGCGTTGGGATCATCGAGAACTTCGATCAGGTAGTCCGCGGCCGGCTCGAGATCCTCCGCGTAATAAAGGACCTCCAGCGCCGCCAGACGCCGGTCGAGCTTCTTCTCGCGTGCCAAGATCGAAAGAATTGCCGGCACACGCACGCCCTCCTTGGCGGACGCCAAGGCTAAGAGGCACACCAGGCGGACGGCGGAGTTCTGCGAGGCATCCTCGGCGATCTTGTCGAGCTGCGGCAGCGCGCTCTCTTTGCGCATCTCGGCCAAGATGTGAACGAGCTGATAAGGAACGGCGGCGACATCCTGCCCGCGGGCGCCTTCGGGACGATAGCCCATCTGGGCCAGGAAGACGGGGCCGAGCGCCGGGTGCAGCTCTTCGGGGACCCAGGATTGCGGACCGCCGCGGTCGGGACGTTCGGAACCAGAGAAGATACTGTAGAGCACCGCATGAGCGTGGTAGGAGGGTCCATTGCCTTTGTAGCCGTCGTGTGTCGGCGCTGCATCGCGCAGCCGGCGGGCGATATGAGCGACCTGGGCCGGGCTCATCTTGCCGATATCAGTGACGAAGGAGTCGCGCCGCGGCAGCCACCAGTCTTGCGTGAACAGGCCGGCGACGCGGACCTTGGCGAATGCCTCCTCGGCGTCCTCGCCGGTCAGCACCGCCAGGGCCAAAAGATGGTCCTTGAGCTCATCCTTGGCGAGCTTGCCTTGCGATTGCCGGCGAACCATATCTTTCAAGATCAACGGCACGGCCGCCCGATGCCGGCCGGTGCGGAGCAGCCGCAAAGCGACGGCGGGCTCGCCACGGTCGAAGGCTTTGCCCGCCGCGACCAGCGATTCCTGGTCGAGCACTTCGGCAAAAAGACGCTGGTAAGTCTCGTCCAGCGCCTGCAGCCACTTCACCTGTTTGGGCAACGGCTTCTTGTCCGTAAGCTGGCCGCGCAGCTCCTCCAACTCACGGGTGATCCGCACAAGGTCGGCCTCGAGAGCGCCGATCCGCTCCAGGAGCTTGCCCCGATCCGTCGTGGTCAACTGCCCCGCGCTTGCCGGAATCAAGAGCGTCATGACGGTGGCCAGGAACGTGGTCATCGCGTGTTTCCTCGTCGGTCCAAGTGTTCATGGAAAAGACGATTAATGTCGGCTTGCGGATTCTTGGAATGCGATGCGGCGGAACTGGTGCGACCGAATGCGAACCTGGCCGTTTCAGGCCTCCAGTGCATGCAAGCTTCGCGAATTGCGCGACGAACCGACCAGTATGCATCAGACGTGCTGCCAGTGCGCCTCATGCCGGCAGCCGATACCGCGTCATTTAGCCGCGGCTTTGCCGATGATCCAGAGGTAGAGCTTGTACTCATGCTTGGTACCTTCCTTCTCATCGACTCCGATTGCAATGATGGACTTATCCGGTTTCCAGTCGCCCATGTCCCAGGTTTGTGAAACGATCCGCGAACCGGGTTTGAGAGACTTCTTCAAGATGGGCATTAGCGCGAGATTGGCCTTGTTGTTGAGATAGAGCGTGACGACGGTCGCGCCACTGATGTCGGTCGTAAACAGGTCTTCCTTGCGGATCGTCGCCAGGTCCTCGACCTTGGCGGCCTTCACGTTGGCTCGCGCTAGTTGAAGCAACTTCGGATCGATATCCACGCCGACTGCCTTGGCACCGTGCTTCTTCGCGGCGGCGACCACGATACGCCCATCACCGCAGCCCAAGTCATAGACCACGTCGTCCTTGGTGACCTTGGCCAACTCGAGCATCTTGTCGACGATTTCCGAAGGTGTGGGCCAGTACGAGACCTTCACTTCGGGTTTTTTTACTCCTTGGCCTGCGGAGTTGGCGGATAGGAACATCATCAGGGCCAGAATCGCCGGCACCGCGCGAGTATGCTTCATAAAGACCTCTCCTTTGTCGGCCACACTCTAGTGCTCACCGCAGTCGCACGCATTGGCATTCCTCGCGTGGGCATTCGTTGCATCTATGGGAAGCGTAACACTTCTGCCCCATGTTGAGGTTATTTCGTTTCAATCAGTTTCTCCGCTTCTTGCCGCAACGCTTCCAGTGCAGGCCGCGTCATTTCATACTGGTACCGCACGATCGCATTGCCCTCGGCCTTGCGCTTGTACTCTTCAATCCACGCAACGGCCTTGCGCAGAGTTTCTCGTGCCTCCACTCTTTGCAGGAGCTGGTGCTTGTTCATGGCCATTAGCAGCAAACCAGATCCATCGGACGCGCCCTCCATCGCCTTCAGCTTCTCAAGAGTCTCCAAACTGTCCTTCCAGTCGCGATTTCGGTACTGAACCGCGGCCAGAACGTACCAGTAGTCCCCCACATTCGGTTGCAGCTGAGTAGCTCGGAAGGCATGCTTAATTGCCGCTCCCGTGTCCACAACTTTAGGGTCCGGACAATGCGCTAGGACCCACGCAAACCGCTGTAAGCGGTAGGCCAGCCGTCGCTCGGCATTGTCGCGATCTTTTCCCGCCCGGATCAGTTCCTCTTGTTGCTCGATGCTCTGTTTGTAGCGGTCGATGGCATCGCCAAAGCGTTTGGCCGCCCACATTTTGTTCAGCTCTTCTTGAAGCGCCTGTTCACGCAAACTGTCGAGGGTATTGCGGGCCAAATCCAGATTGTGTTTGGCCAGTGGACTGTGCGGAGCCTGGTCCACACTCTTCTCGCCGTAGTCAATCGCCTTTTTCAGCGTAGCCTCAGCTTCCGTCCGCTTGGCGAATCGAAATTGTAGATTGCCAAGTTGCAGATATGCCGTAGCAAGTGTGCCGACAGCCATTCTCCGGTAAGCCTCGTTTGTTGACTGCGGAAGTACCTCCTCCCACAAGTCAACTGCTTCCTGGTACAGTCGTTCGGCCTCAACCTCGCCTTTTTGGTCCTTGACTTGAGCGTCCTCGTATTTTCGGGCCGCAGTCTCGTCCTTTTCCTTAAGTAGTCTGTTCAAGTTGCCGCCGCGCAAGTCGGTCAGCGCTGCCCGTGCACTGATCAGGCACTGCCGAAACTCGTTGTCCAATGCCGCGTCGCCAGGCAGTTTGTCCCCAATGGCGACCATTTCGGCATAGTGCTTTTCAGCCTCCTTCTCCCGGCCTTGGCGCTCATAGACCCAGGCCAAATTGTAGTGTGTTTGCGCCAGGTTGACGTCGTAAATCGTTGGCGCCGCACGTGCCGCGGTCAATTCTTGCCAAAGCCGCAACGACTTTTTGAAAGCCTGCTCGGAAGAGGCCAAATCCCCCCTTTGGATATGCGCTACACCTTCGGAAAGAGCTAAGAGAGCCGGTTGTTCGCGGCGAACATCGATACCAGGTTGGAGAAGATAAACGCTCTGCTGATAGCGCTCGAACGCCACCAATCCCAAGAGAGCAACGGCGTACATGCAAGTTGCACCAAACAGGCTGCGCGCCCATGCCGTTTGAGCCAATGGAACAGCTTGCATTTCTTGCGGTAGAATCTGACGCGCGTTGTTTGCAAGGCGCCAGGCTCGAGCGAACAGGACGATTCCGGCAATGATCAACGCCCAATTGACAGGGTCTACCAGAACCCAAACCTTACCCTGCGTCAACGTGGCCCCCGATTTCAATACTGCAACCAAATGCGAAATCAATGCCGTCAATCCAAGACCCGTCGTCGCGGCAAGCACGGCGAGCCCAGCGCTGCGCAAGAGTTGTGGCCAGCGGAGAACCAGCAGCAAAACAACCAATGCGAAAGGTAGAGCATAGAAAACACCGAGCCAAAGAATCGCCGATACGAGCGCTTCTGACTGCGTTTCGCCAGTTGGCGCCTGCAGACCCGTTCCGCTTCGGAAAACGACGCCTATCAAGAAAAGCACGCCTACCTGGATCGTGAGAAGTAACAGCATGCGCTTGACCAAGGCGATCACTTCTTCGGCATACCATTTCAGCCGCAATCGCTTGCGCGCGTCGGCATCTTCTGCGCGGACCGCCAGCCCGATAACACGTCGGCCGCCCCATCCCAATTCCGGGCATTTCTCGCGGTGAACGCCAATCACTGCATCGGCCCCGCGCATCCCGGCACGGAGTTGGAGACCTCGGTCAGCAGCCCACTTGGTTTGGGCTGTGAATTCGACGCGACCTAAGTCTTCAAAGGGGATTTCTGGCGCCTGCCGCACAAACGCAACACCTTCGGGCAGGCGCAAATCTCCTTGTGGAGCATCCGATGCGAGCTGTTGTTGAATTTGCACTTCCCTGCACCAGCTCTCCCCTTCGGCCACGCTCGTGAATTCCAGTCTGAGTTTTTTCGAACCGAGCGTCAAATCGAACTCTGCGCCGTTCCGGTGTTTCTCGATCTCCAAGTCCTGATGCGGAATTCGCCGAATCTGCCAGACATCTTGAATCCAAATTGCATCGGCAGTGAGGGCGACCATCATCGAGACTCGCCGCTGGGGCTGGTCGCCATTCGTCGTTACGAAGGCTTGCATCGGCGCAATGATTTCGGTGAACGGTTTCGGTCTAGGCAGAGTTTCGACTTCAAACTGAACATTCGGGATAGGTCGTGGCACAGTGATTGCTTGCGAATGCAGTACGCTTAGCGATGGCACGTGCACAATGCACCCACACTCGCACTGGATGGACGAACCGGCCATGCCCTCGGCTACTGGATGAACTTTCCCACAATTGCAAGCGACTTCAAGAGACATCGATGCGTCCCCAGAACGGTTACGCTTGGTATCATTGGGCCCGGCTGGATTCGAACCAGCAACCAAGGGATTATGAGTCCCCTGCTCTGCCGTTGAGCTACAGGCCCATTTTCAATCCGCTACCTTATCGGTGAATCCTGCCCGGGCGCTTTTGACTCGGGCCACATGCCCGCAGACATCGTGCTATAAGGACTCACGATGAGCAACGCAATTCTACACCTCCTCAGTCCCAAAGCAAACCCGCCCTTGTCGCCCTGCGCTGCGGCTGTGCGGAAGGTGCGGACGGTCGCCCCGGCTACTATCAAGCCCAGCACCAGCACGACGCCACCCTCGTGCTGTAGAAGTGGATTGTGGATTTCATGTTTGAAAGTGTCAGTTGCTGATTGCGACGGATCGGCAAACTTCAACGCCAACTTACAGAATGTCCAGCGCCGAGAAGTCCGAGGCTACCTTTCCTTCCAATTCTCTGAAGAGCCAAACCAACGGATCTCGGCTCTTGCCTTCGGTGCAGCCGTCGATGATGTTGAATGCCAGGAACAAATTCCAATCTCTGATGTTGTCGAGCAATGCTGCCAGGCGGTGCGGCTTGCATTGGCCTTTGTCCTGGACTTGCCGCCACAGTGCAAACGGTTCGTCGTGGTATTGCACCATGGCGAGCAAGTCGGGGTCCGCACAATACTCTTCCAAGAAAGCGCGTGCCAAAGAAGCATGACTCCGGGAACTCGTGATGGCGGCGCCGGCCCGCGCCTCGGATTTGAAGGTGTCATGCGTGTGAACGAGCAGCTTGAGCTTCCAATACTCTGCTTCGGACAGTCGCGACCGCAAGCGCGCGAGATTCCCTTCCAACTCTTTGATATGAGCGCGCACCGTTCCTTCCGGATGGCCGGAACGCGGTTCGCCCCAATCCAAGTTTTGCAGATAACGAGGATCACGCAGCACGGCCTCATAAGCTGCTTTGAAATCAATCATCACCGACTCCTGTCAACATCCGGCAACAAACCGGAAAACGATTCCACCCCAATTCAAGACACGATGCGATTGGACTGGTTCGCCAGCACTTCACAGGAGTTGAACGGGCCGGGTCGGCCGTGATTTTCGATTTCTGAGGATTCACAAAACCATCAATCCTTCGCGAGAAAGCGCCGGCGCAGTTTCGGTGGAAACCGCTCAATGGCGTAGCGCAGCATGGTGCGCGGCATGTTCAATCGGTGTTTCTCGAGAAAGCGTACAAGAGCCGGCGTGTCGCGCTTGCCGACTTCGCGCAGCATCCAGCCGCATGCTTTGTGAATGAGGTCGTGCTCGTCGTCCAAGAGCATTTCCGCGATGGCGAGTGTGTCCGCGAATTCGCCGGCGCGGATGAAGCACTGTGTGGCGACGACGGCGATGCGGCGCTCCCACACGCTTTGCGACTTCGCCAGGCGGCGCAGGCGCTGCCGGCCGCGTCCCAGGAGATAGGCGCCGACGATGTGCGGCGCCGAACAATCGACCAGGTCCCAGTTGTTAATATGGTCCGTGTGCGCCAGATAGAAATCGAACATTTGCTTCTGGGCCGGCTTGTCCGCCTTTTCGAAAGCGCGCACCAGGATGAGTAAGGCAACGCCGCGCTCGTCGTGAATCGCCGATTGCAACAGTTCCTTCACTTCTGCCAAGGACAGCGCGCGAAACTCCTTGGATAAAGCATGCATGGCTTTCGCGTTGAGGCCGAGAAAGACGTCGCCTTCGCCGTATTGGCCTGGACCTGTCTTGAAGAAACGCAAGGCGGCACGCGCGGCTTCGGGATTGCCGAGGCGGCGCATGCGCTCGCGCAGCGTCGAAAGATTAACGGCGTCAGCGTGCACTCGTGAACTCCGAGAAACCGGGATCGCGGCTACTTCTCGCTCATTTCTTCCGTTGATGAGCCTGCAACTGCTCCAGCAAGTAATTCGCAGCTCCTGCGGCGCAGCTGGTGATCTGCACCTCGCCACCTTTGATGACCTCGCGAATCTTGTGCATCGTCACAACCTCGCCGCCGACCACGATTGTGATTTGCCGGCCCAGACGGTCAGTTGTCAAACGCTCCAATGCCGTCGCTGCTTTCGGTTGCAGTTTCAGCAAGATGCGCACCACTTCCTCGCCTTCCTTGACAGCCTTTGGCGCGCTAGCCAGGGCGAGATCGACATCTGGACCGGGACGGACCACCAGAAAGCGCGGCGGTTCCTTCTCGTCTTTTTTCAGATAGCGATGACGGTGGACGATCACGACTTCGCCGTCCTGGAGCGGCAGCACATCCTTTTCATTGAGGCTTTCGCACAGCACTGCATAAACGCCGTCAGGAAGTTTCTTGGGCGACTCCTGTTTGTTGTCTTGGGCCGACGCAAAGGCGTAACTGCCGATGACAAGCAAGACGGCGAGAAGGCATGCACAACGGCGCATGAAATGACTCCATTGCAAGGGGTGATCGCATCTTCGTTACATTTCCTCGCTCGCGCGTCGAGTTTTGAGAATCCCTCGCTCGCGCGTCGGGCTAGTGTTAAGAGACGCTGTCGAGCCGAATTCTCGCTCACACACCCCCATGACAGCCCACGGAGAACTCGATCTCAGCGTGTTTGATTGCCGATCAACGGCAAAGCCACGGACACAAGCGCCGCAGCAACCCCGGCCGGGAATCGTAGTGAGTCACTGTCGTTTGTATTTGAGGAGATGGTTGCTGGACTTGCGGAGGCGGTGGCGGCCTATTTCTATAGGTCTCGATGAGGTCGATCTTCCAGACCCCGTCTTGCAATGCGAAATAAAGTGTGTCGCACTCTTCGATTGCCGACGGGAACGCGATTTCAAAAATGCTCAATGCACTCGTCGTGCTATCTTTGCCTTTTGTCACCTGGCCCTTGGCCGTTTCTGTGTCGATCGTGACGTCTTTGAGCTTCGCGCCTCCGATTGCTTTGAATACGGAGGGGCCTTCCAATCGGGTGACGATCTTCAGGAAGTCGGCGGCGAGGGCCGGCTTGTACTTAACGGTTTTAGTCAACGCCACCAGTTTTTCAGACGAGTTTTTGCGATCGACCAATATCTCCCACGCGGCGGCGTCGTACACGGCGGCATCGTAGGAAACGCCATGACGTTTCAGGACGTGCTCGATCGCCGCGATGCGTGCCTTTCCATTTTTCTCATCGTTCGCGGAGAACTCCTTGCTAACCGCCGCCCATAAGAGCGTCATGCCGGTGATCCACGTTTGGGAGTCGCGGGTCAGGTGCGACATGGCGGTCTTTACATCCACTTGCTTCATGGCGGATGCAAAGGCCTTGAAAACGTCTTCCGGGCTCTTGGCCTCTTCACCCGCTCGAACAGGGGAAATCAGAAGTACACTCGGAACCAACAAGGAGAGTACAACCTGGAGAGATTTGTTCATGATGGCTCCTTGACACGCGCGACACATTGCGGCTCAATTGGCGATCGCGTAACCTCGCCGGATAGTTGTTCAGAATGCTACGACAATGGACCGGACCAAACGTATTTTTTGTCGTCTTTCGCCCAACTGGAGCTATCCTCTCCTATGTTATACCATCCGCCACATCTTTCGTGCGAACCCCAGAGAACGACTTCGTCTGCGAAAAGGGCTTCAAGAAAACTCACGACATCTTCAGCAATCTCCGATGCCTTTTGCTCAGGTGACAGCTTCTCATCGTAGTTCGAAAAGTGACCGTGAGTGAAGTTGCCGGCAACGACGGTCAACTCGTCGCCATCGTCATAGATCTGAATGTCGCCGACTTCGGGGTGAATCGCTGGAAATACGGCGGACGGTGATGGCGGAGAACTGACTCGCAAGCCGCGACCAGGAAAACGCGCTCGCAGTTTTGGAATCAAGACGGCGGAAATCATCGTTAAGACCCTTCCCCAGGCCCGTTCACGGGCCTGTCGCGCAGCGTCTAGGCCCGCCGTTGACGGCGGGTGCACGCGCCGGAATAATCCTTCCAGCCCCGTTCACGGGGCTTCTCGCTGTTCGGCTTTGGCCCCCTCCTCGCGCGTGATGCGCTCCAATCGGTCCACTGTCTTGCCGACGCGATGATGCTCCTTTTGATTCTGAATGTACTGTTTCACCCATGGCAAATCCTTCGTGCCGAAACTGACGACTCCGTATCCTGCTTGCCATTCCAGAATCTTGCGTTGGCCGCCGAGCTTTTGATTCACCTCGTGCGCCGAGGCGCCTTTGATCTTGCCGATGAAATCGCTTATCAGGATGGTGGGCGCGACGCTGACGGCCAAGTGCACGTGGGTTTCGGTCCCGCCGATTTCGTGGATGTACGCGCCCGGCCAGTTGATGATTTTGCCGCGGATGTAGTGGAAGACGACGGCCTCGACCTGAGCGGTCAGGAGCGGGCGGCTGTTCTTGACGTGCCAAACGAAATGGAGGTTGATTTCGCTGTAGTAGTTCTGCGCCATGATTTCCCCGGAGGTGGCTAAAGCCGAACATCGAGAAGCCCCGTGAACGGGGCTGGGAGGATTATCCAGGCGCGAAAACCCGCCGTCAACGGCGGGCCTAGACGCTGCGCGAAAGCCCGGTGAACCGGGCTGGACTATCGGGGTCGTAGCGCGTAACCCACCGTCAACGGCAGGTCTATTACTTGCCGATCTCCTCGATAAATGCCCGCGTCTCCTTGATCACATCCTCGGTGATGCGCATGTGGCCCTTCTTTTGGTAGACCATCAGCCGATGCCGGGCCTTGGCTGCGTCGAGCGCCTTGGCCATCTCCAGCGCCTGCTCTACCGGCACCGAATTGTCGTTGTCGGAATGCAGGATCAGCATCGGCTTCGTCTTGGCGCCCAAATGCCGGATGGGTGAGGCCAGGCGGCGCGCGGCCTTCTGATCTCCCCCGGCCGGTTTCCAGAGATTGCCCCACGACAGCTTCTCGAGATCGTAAGGGCCCGACAGGCTGATGACGCCGCGAATGGCGTTGGCGTCTTTTTCCCAGCCGCCCGTGCGTGGAAACGGCCCGTCGCCCAGCGTGGCCGCCAGCGACGCCAGATGCCCGCCCGCGGACATGCCGATGAGGAAAATCCGCTCGGCGTCGATCGGGTATTTGTCTTTGTGGGCATGAACCCAGCGAATGGCACATTGCACGTCCTGGTAGCATGCCGGCGGCGGCGTGCAGCCAACGAGCCGATAATCGATGGTCATGGCGAACAGCCCAAAACCGGCCCACTTCTGCACGTCGATGGCCCCTTCGCCCGGGTCGCTGCGATGGCTGGCGACCCAGCGCCCGCCGTGGACCGAAAGGATAACCGGAAATGGCCCCTTGCCCTCCGGATAGGCGATGTCGGCCAACAGGCCCGCGCCGTGGACTTTGCCATAGACGACATCGTTCTTGACGA
The DNA here is from genome assembly GCA_022616245.1 of Gemmataceae bacterium. GTDB lineage: Bacteria > Planctomycetota > Planctomycetia > Gemmatales > Gemmataceae > JAKEFD01. Next base: position 667 of record JAKEFD010000028.1, on the reverse strand, counting down.
TGACCGACTGAGCCGGCGTGGGCGATGTCAGACTGAGACCGACCAGAGTGGACAAGAGAATGAGGCGCATGCAAGTACTTTCGTTCGGAAGGATAAAGGCCGGCGTTATCTTACAACTGAACCCCGCCGCGTCACGACTTACAGCCCAACCGCCGGCTTTGATGGATGGATTGCATTCATTGCGTTCCAACCCAGGGTGTCGAGGTGCAATCCATTTTCGACGGCAAAATTGCTAATCCTTTTGGAGTCTCAACTTGCGGCGAAGCACCGAATTCGGCGCGATGTGCAATCCATTTTCAGGCCATGAAGGGGCGGGCTCTTTCTCCAAGGCCTGGATTTTGAGATTGCAGCGGTCGTCCAGAATGAATTGTCTAAGTAAGCAGTCGCTAATATGTGGGGGGGGGTACCTGTGTGACGCTTGACGCTCCGGAACTTTTTTGATTCGCAATGTGTTTCAGCACAAATAGTTGCGTAATTCTTCCAGAGCGTCACTCATGACAAAAATTTGACGCTCCGGAACGGTTGACGCTCCGGAAGTTCGGTGTGAATTACTTGCTAAGACCCCAGAGCGGCTCAGAAGCCGGATGCCGCCCAAACCCAAGCCACCGATCCACGGCGTTGATTGGCCGGAACAGAAACACACAGCCGTAGTTCTTCAATCTCCATG
>JAKEFD010000260.1 GCA_022616245.1 Gemmataceae bacterium | reverse complement strand
GCCTTCATTCGTTCGACGTTGCGGCTGAGGGTCGAAACGTCGAGATGGAGATGTTCGCAAACTTCAATGGGGCGAGCCGTTCCCATCTTGGCGGCGGCGACGAGAATGTTCATCTGGCTCACCTTCAGGTCGAGTGACCGCAGGGCGTCGTCGTAGATATTCGTGAGGACGCGATTCAGCATGCGTAGCCGAACAGCAACGCACTCGCTGGCGACCTTGTCAATCATCGCTTGCATATACTTGGCTCCCACTTCATGTCCCCTTACTCTGATTGTATATGCAACTATCTGTCTGTCAAGAGGGAACCCCCGTATTTTTCCAGAGGGGTAATCCGAATCCGGTGGAGGCCACGTCGTGCTGGGCAAGCATCCGCAGGCGGGTGTGAGCCAGACAGCTTTCAATTACCTGATTATTATTTGAACGAGGTAGGTCGTCATCGATCAATCTGACGTGCCGACTGTGCGCAGATCGTCCGGCCCCAAAATGCGTCCGTCCTTCGAACGCAATTCCAAGGGCTTGACCGGCTGGCCGCTTTTCTGATCCACCAACAGCAGGTCCAGTTCCCCCTCCTCGAATAGGCAAGTTTCTCCCCACTGCCGTAGGGCAACGAGGACGATGAGCAGCCTGCGGCCTTTCTCGGTGAGCACATATTCTTGGTAAGCGCTGCCGTCCGACGCCGCGCCGACCTCCAGGACCCCATGCGAAACCAGTTTCCGTAGCCGCCTGGACAGGATGTTCTTCGCCAGTCCGAGGCTCTTCTGAAACTCGCCAAAGCGCCGCTTGCCGAGGAAGGCATCACGCACGATCAACAGCGACCACCAGTCACCGATCACGTCCAGCGTCCGCGCAATCGGACATTTTTCTCTGTCTAAGCTTTTGCGCTTCATGGTGTTACCTCTTTCTCGGGCCGGAACGGGAAAGAAAGGCGCCGAATGTGGTTGCTTTATTAAACCATCAAGCGTATTATACACCAGGTAGCATTATTAAACCAGTCTCTCCCTTACGGGGAAGGCCAATCTGGAGAAAAAAGTCATGGCTACGACGAAACTCGCGGGCAAGGTGGCCTTGGTCACTGGCGTCTCGTCAGGCATCGGCGCAGCCACGGCAGAGCGGCTCGTAACGGCTGGCTATACCGTCTATGGCACCAGCAGGCGGGGAGCCCAAGCAGGCCAGCGATCATTCGAGATGCTGTCTCTCGACGTGACCAGCGATGAATCGGTCACAGCCGCCGTCAGCGAAGTGATACGTCGTGAGGGTCGCATCGACTTGCTGGTAAACAACGCGGGATTCAATCTCGCTCCTGCCGGAGCAGAAGAAAGTTCGATCGCGCAGGCCCAGGCGATCTTCGATACCAACTTCTTCGGGATCATCCGAATGACCCGGGCTGTTCTGCCGCACATGCGGAACCAGCGAAGTGGGCGTATCATCAATATCGGCTCCATTCTGGGTTTCTTGCCAGCACCGTACATGGCACTTTATGCCGCAACCAAGCATGCAGTCGAAGGCTATTCTGAATCGCTTGATCACGAAATTCGCAAATGGGGCATCCGTGTTTCGGTGTTAGAGCCTGCCGGCACGAGCACAAACATCGACGCGAATGCGCCGGAAGCCGACGCAAAGCTGGATGAGTATCGCGAGGCTCGTGCGGTCGTGGGCCTGAGTCTGACGGAGATAATCACTTACGGCGATCGCCCAAGCGTCGTCGCCGACGTTGTGGTGAAAGTTGCCAGCGCGGCCCGTCCGAAACTTCGATACACGGTCGGTGGCGTCGCGTGGCGCTTGCGATTGATTCGCAACGTTGCACCCGCATGCATGGTGGACGCGGCGATTCGGAAGCAATTGCGGTTAAACACACTAAAGGAGTAACCCGTCTCTCGCCTTAACAATCATCAATGGTCACAAAAATAGGAACAGGTAAACATGAAAGCACTCGTATTCAAGCGTTATGGCGGACCCGATCAGGTCGCGTTCGCCGATATTCCCCGGCCTGTGCCCAAACCGGACGAAATTCTCGTCATGGTCCACGCCGCGGGCTTGAATCCCATCGATAACATGATTCTGAAAGGAACATTCAAGCCCATTCTTCAGTTTCAGCTACCTGCCACGCTAGGCAGCGATTTGGCGGGTGTCGTGGTCGAGGTGGGAAGTCGCGTGACTCGCTTCAAGCCGGGAGATGCCGTCTTCGCCAGTGTCTTCGACTTGGGCACGGGCGCTCTCGCTGAGTTTGCGCTCGTCCCCGAATACGCCGCTGCGCTCAAACCGGCAAATCTGGACTTCGTGCAAGCGGCCTCGATCCCGATGGTCGGACTCACGTCGTGGCAAGCGCTCAAAGAGCGTATGCACCTCAAGCCCGGCCAAAAGGTGTTCATCCCCGCAGGTGCTGGCGGGATTGGCACGTTCGCGATCCAGCTCGCAAAATACCTCGGCGCAAAGGTTGGGACGACCACGAGCACTGGCAACGTGGATATGGTCCAGAGCCTCGGAGCTGATGAGGTGATTGATTACACAAAGCAGGAATTTGACGAGGTGCTGCGGGACTGCGATGCCGTGCTGGGCACTCTCAGGGGCGATTCGCTGGAAAAATCTCTTCGAATTCTGAAGCCCAAGAGCATCGCCGTCTCACTCGTGGGGCCGCCGGACGCCGCGTTCGGGCGCGCGCGGCATGAACTTTTTCATGGTCTTCGTGCTGTGGTTGCTGAGCTGGAAGATGAATCGCCAAGCCAAAAAACGAAGCGTCGAGTATTCATTCCTCTTCGTGCATTCAGATGGCAGCCAACTCGCAGAGATCGGCGAGCTTCTCAAGTCGGGAAGCATCCGGCCGGTGATCGACAAGGTCTTTCCGTTCGATCAAGCGAAGGAGGCGCTTGCGTATCTTGAGAAGGGTCGGGCCAAGGGAAAGGTCGTCGTGCAGATGAAGTGAATCCGTCAGTCATTCGCTGATGACCAAACTCGGTGGGGGCAAGAGTAACACAATACTTCCGTCCATCAGTCCAGCGTCCTATTCTTGCCTGCGGCGGTTCGACACACCGAAGCTGGTGAAGGGATAACAAAAAGGTGGGACGGAACGATTGAACTTCGCAACTTAATCGCATTTCATCAGTTGCGTCCGAATCCCCTTCCCTGAATGCTACAAATTGAACTTTTTTGGACCGCGACTGTAACGACGCAAACCCTTGACGGCCAATAAGAAACGAGCACCCGATCTATTTTGATCGGGTGCTCGCTTATCCGAGTGGAGGCGCCGGGAATCGAACCCGGGTGTCGGAGTACTTCAGCGCCAGCGTCTACGTGTGTAGCAGGTCTTTTTTGAGGGGCCGAACCCCTCGCGTTCGCCGCGCCAGTCCCGTCCTGCGGGTGCTGGGCACGGCTATCCGGCTGTCTGTTTTAGCGGATGCCGCCTCCGGCTTGGCCGGCCTCACGACCGACCCGGGCGTCCGCGATCCTGATTTGGCGACAAGGCCGGAACGTCTCAGGCTAACCTCCCGGACCTCGGGCTACCGCTTAATTAGGCAGCCATGCTAAACTGAGGTTCAGCATTTAAGTGTGTGATCAGATTTTTACGTGGCCCTCTGATCAACCACGACACGCAGCCAAACGCCTCAACTTACCCGATCGAAACCAAATCGCCCCCTTTTGTCACTGGTCCCCTTACCCCCAACCCCCTCAGGACGAGGGGCGACGGTGTGGGACAGGTCCATACTACGTAGGATAGGATTCCGTTCCTGTCCGTCGTGATACTTTGTGTCCAAGGCGCTTCGGTCAGGAGCGGAATCCTGACCTACGAAGGGCGGACAGGACCTCCTGATCTCAGTTTTATCGTATCGGTTCTGAGCCGCTCCGGACAAGAGCGGAACAAGCACAATCCCCTTATGATAATGGAGAGCGCTGGGAGCGTTTGGGATTCGCGTGTTGGCCATGGCAAATCAAGAAATCACAGTTTCGTCCGAGCAGGCCGGGGCGACGGTGGCAGCCGTCTTGCGCCAATGCCTGCCGGGGCAATCGTGGTCGCAGATCCGCAAAATGCTGGCCGCACGGCTCGTAACGCTGAACGGCAAACTATGGCTCGACGACGCGCGGCGCGTGCGCGCAGGCGATCGGCTCGAAGTCCTGGACAAGCCGATTGCCCAGCCCAAGCTGATCGACAGCATCGTGATTCGCCATATTGACGTACATATAATCGTTGTCGAAAAACCGGCGGGCATTGCCACCGTGCGTCATCCGGCGGAATTGGATTGGGCGGGCGCGCGGCGCGCGTTGACTCCGACGCTGGACGACCTGGTGCTGCACCAGATCGGCACGTCGCCCTACGCAAAGGGGCGTGGCCGCGGACCGCGCTTGCGGATTGTGCACCGGCTAGACAAGGGAACCAGCGGCTTGCTCGTGTTCGCGCGCACGGTCGAGGCGGAGCGCGGCCTGGGCCGGCAGTTCCGGCGGCATACGGTGCTGCGCAAATATCTGGCGGTCGTGCCGGGAACAATCCAAACGCAGACGATTCGCACTATTCTGGTGCCCGATCGGGGCGACGGCCGGCGCGGCAGCATTCCGACAGCGGAACGACGGACAGGATCGGAATCCTATCCCACGTCACTCGGCAAGGAAGCCATCACGCACGTCGAAGTCGTGGAGCGCGTGGCGGGCTACACGCTGCTCTCATGCAGATTGGAAACGGGCCGGACGCATCAGATTCGCATTCACCTAGCGGAAAGAGGCCATCCGGTATGCGGCGAGAAGGTGTACAACCGCGCGCCGGGCCGGGAACCGATCGAAGACAGGAGCGGCGCACCGCGCCTGGCATTGCATGCGGCGGAGTTAGGTTTCCAGCATCCGGTGACAGGCGAAGAATTGCATTGGAGCATGCCGCTGCCGCCGGATTTGCGGGGCTGGATGGAGAAGCTGCGTTAGGTTTCCGCGGTGAATTCAAAGAAGTTCAACCGCGGAGGCGCAGAGGAACGCAGAGATAAAAACGAACCAAAGCAGTTCTTTTTGTCTTTACTCTGCGATTCTCTGCGCCTCTGCGGTTTGTCTGAATTCAGACAACTGCGGAGGCGAAAAGATGCGCAGAGAAAATCAAGAAAGAGAATTGAACATACATGGCGCGATATCTCGTCGGCATCGACCTGGGCACGACTAACAGCGCGTTGGCATATATCGACTTGCAGGAGCCCAAGCGCGGCCCCGCGCCGACGGTGCATCCCTTTCGCATGCCGCAACTGGTCGCGCCCGGCGAAACCGCGCCGCGCGAATTGCTGCCCTCCTTCCTTTACCTGCCCGGCAGCCATGACCTGCCGCCGAGCGCGACCGCCCTGCCGTGGGACACTAGCCCGACGCGCGAGCGAGGGGACACTACCCCGCTCCCTCACGGTCGCGGCTCTGAAAGCGTCGCGCAGGAGGCGTTCGCGGTCGGAGAGTTCGCGCGGAATCACGGCGCGCGCATTCCCGGCCGGCTCGTCACGTCTGCCAAGTCCTGGTTGTGCCATGCCGGCGTCGATCGTTCCGCGCCGCTTCTGCCCTGGAGCGCGCCGCCGGACGTCGTGCGCCTTTCTCCCGTTGCAGCGTCGATGCGCTACTTGCGCCACATGGCCGATGCCTGGAACCATGTCATGGCGCAAGGCAAACCTGCTTGCCGTTTGGAAAAACTGCCGGTCGTGCTGACGGTGCCCGCGTCCTTCGACGATATGGCGCGGACACTGACGGTCGAAGCGGCGCGTGAGGCGGGCTTGGAAAACGTGACCCTTCTGGAAGAGCCGCAAGCCGCTTTCTATTGCTGGCTGGCGGCGCACTCCCAGCAGGAGGCGAACCGGCTCAAGGCGGGCGATCAGTGCCTGGTCATCGACGTGGGCGGCGGCACTACCGACTTCAGCCTCATCCAGGCCGTCGAGCAAGAAGGAGAACTCGGCTTCGTGCGCCAGGCGGTCGGCGATCATTTGCTCCTGGGCGGCGACAACATGGACCTCGCCCTGGCCAAGTTCGTCGAAACCAAACTGCCCGCTGCCGGCCGGCTCGATGCCGCACAGTACGGCACGCTCACCCAAGCCTGTCGCCAGGCGAAGGAGACGCTGCTCCAACCCGATCCGCCCGCCTCCTATTCGGTCACGGTCATGGGCCGCGGCAGACAGGTCATCGGCGGCTTGTTGCACACCAGCCTCGCCCCCGACGAAGTGCGCAATACCCTGCTCGACGGCTTCTTCCCGGCGACGCCCTTCGACGCCGAACCCGAGCGCGGCCGCCGCACCGGTCTCCACGAGATGGGACTGCCCTACGTCGCCGACCCGGCCATCACCAAGCATCTCGCTTCGTTTTTGCGCAAGCATCAACTTGCCGCCCCCTCACCCCCGACCCCTCTCCCTCAGGGCGAGGGGAGAACGAGGGCCCCCTTACCCCCGACCCCTCTCCCTCCAGGGCGAGGGGAGCATGCCCATCCGGCATGCGTCCTTTTCAACGGCGGCGTCTTCCAACCGGCCATACTCCGCAACCGCGTCATCGACGTGCTGGCGTCGTGGTTCGGTACGCTTCAAGAAAAGTGGTCGCCCCTCGTTCTTACAAATCCCTCGCTGGATTTGGCGGTCGCATTGGGGGCGGCTTATTTCGCCTGGCTGCGGCACTCGGGCGGCAAGCGCATCGGCGGCGGCATCGCGCGCTCCTATTACCTCGGCGTCCAAGGCGACGCCCAAGCCGAAGGAAAAACCACGCTCGTCTGCATCGTGCCGCAACATCTGGAAGAAGGCCAGGAGGTCGTCCTAGCCAAACCGGAAATGGAGCTGGCTCTGGGCCAACCCGTGCTGTTTCCGCTATACACATCGACCATTCGCGGCGACGATAAAGCCGGCGACATCTTGCAAGTCGCGCCGACACAGCTTTTGCAGTTGCCGCCCTTGCACACCATTCTGCGCGGCGGCAAACGCAGCGGCACGCGCAGCGTCCCAGTCATCCTCTCCGCGCGCTGCACGGAAATCGGCACCTTGGAGCTCCACTGCGTCGCACGCGACGGCAACAATCGTTGGCGGCTCGAGTTCAACGTCCGCGACATCGTCAAAGAGCCCGAGGAGAGCGCCGGTGAAGGCGACGACGCCAAGCAAGCGCTGACCGACGTCTGGCCCGAAGACCAGGTGCAGGCCGCAGGAAAGCTGATTCGCGGTACTTACCTTTCTGCTCCCCTCGCCCCTGGGGGGAGAGGGGTTGGGGGTGAGGGGGTGAATCCGCATCAGTTGACGAAGACTCTCGAAGCCGCCCTCGACGCCGGCCGCGACAAATGGCCGAGCGGACTGTGCCGGCGTCTGTGGGACTTTCTCGCCGAAGCCGCCGACCGCCGCCGTCAGTCCCCTGGCCATCTGAGCCGCTGGTACAACCTCGTCGGCTTCTCTTTGCGGCCCGGCTTCGGCGATCCCATGGACCGGTTTCGCGTCGAGCAGCTTTGGAAGATCATGCACGCGCCGCGACCGGCCGTCGCCAATCGCTCAGGGGCGCCTGCGAAGAGTATGGGTCCACCCGAAGGCGGCGCGGATTTCTGGATCATGTGGCGGCGCGTCGCGGGCGGCCTCAATCTGCAACTGCAAAATACGCTCTTCAACCGTTTGCGCTCCGTGCTCCTGCCGGCAAAAGCGAAAAACGTCGCCAAGCCGGCGGCCAATGAGCTGGCGGAAATGTGGCGCGTCGCCGCCGCCCTCGAACGCATCGACGTGAAAATGAAGGAACAACTCGGCCCGCCGCTCCTCAAGTTGTGCAAGCGCAGCCCCGTGCCGCCCTTTGCTTTCTGGGCGCTCACGCGCCTGGGCGCCCGCGTCCTCCTCTACGGGCCCTTAAACGCCGTCGTCCACCCGCAAACGGCGCAGGCCTGGCTCGATGCCGTCGCCGGCTTCGAACCGGGGAACGCCAGCGAACGGATGGCGTGGGCGTTCTGTATGGCGCAGCTTGCGCGCCGTAGCGGCCAGCGCGCCCTCGACATTGACGACAGCCATCGGCAAACCGTGCTGGCGGCCTTGCGAAAGAAATCGGTGCCCGGACATTGGATTCAGATGGTGGAAGAAGTGGCCGAGCTGGAATCCGACGAACAGAGCCAGTTGTTCGGCGAGGCGCTGCCGGTGGGTTTGCGGATAATTCGGAGTGCGGAATGAAACAGTTTACGCCAAATGGCGGCGCGGCATTGACAACGTCAAGGCTGTTGCAGAGAAAAGTAATGTTCTCGGACGTAATCCCCATCACCAGCAATCGGCAAGTGGATTCGGAGGCCGCATGAGAATTGAAAGTATCGAAGTCCGGAATTTCAAGAAGTTTGCGCAACAGGCGATCGAATTCCATCGACAATTCACTTTGCTCGTCGGCGAAAATGGATCGGGCAAAACTAGCATCCTCGATGCGCTGGCCGTTGCATTGGGCGTTTGGCTTGTAGACGTTCCTGATTCCGATCTGGCGAATAGCCGACGTTCAATCGACCCGGCAGAAATCCGCCTCGAGCCAACCAAACAGGGCGACAGAACGCTTTTTCGCGAAGTTGTTCCGCCTCAGTCGAATCTGGAAGTTCGCTCCGTTCGGGTTAGCATAACCCAATCGGAGGTTCGTCATGAACAAGCAGCCACGTCGTCACTTTTCCGG
>JAKEFD010000259.1 GCA_022616245.1 Gemmataceae bacterium | reverse complement strand
TGGCGCAATGCTCTGCGGCGGCTGCGGAACGCAGTCGAAGTCCCCAACCGGCGAGCCGAAAGTGATTGTGGCGAAGCCGGTCCGTCCCGCAGATTTGAAGGATTTCAAGGAGCTTCTGGGCGCCTGGGAGGTCATCGCGATTGAGGCGGCGGGAAAGCCCGTGCCGGCGGACCGCGTTCAAAAAATCCGCCTGGCCTACGTCTTCAGTGAAATGAAAACCGTGTACATTACTCGCCCCGACCGCCCCAGCAGCGTTGCCACGTTCACGGTCGATGCGACTGCCAACCCGAAAAAACTGACGATCAAACTGTCCCCGCCGGTGCGGGCCGTCTATGCAGTTGAGGGAAACAAAATGCGGCTGTGCTTGATGGTGGATGAGAATCCCAACGCCGGATTCCCGACCGGACTAGTGTCCACGGCCACTCCCAAAACGGATCTGCTGACTCTGGAACGTCGCTAAAAAACCGCCGTCCTCGTTGTAGGACGGCTCTCCAGGGCCGTCCGGACGGGCCGGGAGACCCGTCCTACATCGCGGACTCTGGATCACCTACTGATCTTGCGTTCACTAAGCGGATTTGCTAAAGTGAATCTGGGAAGGTCTTGTCCGGCATTCCGTCGGATTTCTTCCTGAGTTCAAAACAAACCGCGGAGGCGCGGAGGAACGCAGAGAAAACAAGGAAGCAAAGAAAAAAAGCGGCGGAATAGCGCCGCACTCCAAATGCCGCTCCGCGTTTCTCTGCGCCTCCGCGGTTAGATTCCACAACTCCACTCCAACCGGGTTTCGCCCATGTTCCAAACACTCCCTCTCCTCGAGCGTCCGCCCACTGTCGAACTCATGCGCAAGCTCGGCTTTGAGCCGGACCCCTGGCAAGTCGAAGTACTGGAATCACAGCATCCGCAACTGCTCCTCAACTGTTGCCGGCAGGCGGGCAAGTCCACCGTGGTGGCGGTTCTGGCCCTGGTGCACGCCCTGTTCAATGCCAACTTTCGCGTGCTGATACTGTCGCGCAGCCATCGGCAATCGAAAGAACTGCTCCGGCTCATCAAGCTCTTTCACCGGATGCTCAGCGAGCAAATCCTTAAGCGGCAAACGGCTGAGGAACTGGAACTCATGCACCTAAGCCGGATCGTGTCCATGCCGTGCAAGGAGGATACGATCCGCGGCTTTTCGCACGTGAACCTCTTGATTGTGGACGAAGCGGCGCAGGTTCCCGACGACGTTTACCGCACGGTGCGGCCCATGCTGGCGGTGAGCAAGGGGCGGATCATCTGCCTATCCACGCCGCACGGCCGGCGCGGCTTTTTCTGGAACGCCTGGCAGCGCGGCGGCGACGCCTGGGCACGCTTCGAGATTCCGGCCAGCATGATCCCGCGAATCACGCCGGAGTTCTTGGCGAAGGAGCGCGACGCCATCGGCGAGTCGTGGTTTCGCCAGGAATATTGCTGTTCGTTCGAGGCCCTGGAAGGCGTCGTCTATCCGGACTTTGCTCGCTGTGTCGTGGACGAATTGCCCGCGCACGTGGCGGCGGTGGAGGCGCAGCACACCGATTGGTTCGACGGGCAGCGGCTGGGCGGCATTGACTTTGGTTTCCGCAATCCGTTCGCCGCCATCTGGGGCGTCAAGGATCGCGACGACGTCATCTGGCTGACCGGCGAGCATTACCATCGGCAGAAACCGCTCTGGTTTCACGCGGAGCACTTGCCGCGCGACGTGGTCTGGTACGCGGACCCGTCGGGAGCGACGGAGATCGAGGAGCTCATTCGCGCCAACTGCGTCGTGCGAAAGGGAATCAACGCGCTTCGGGCGGGCATCGCGGCCGTGTCGGCACGGCTGCAAAACGGCACGCTCAAAGTCCTCAAGGGCCGCTGCCCCAATCTGCTGGCGGAAGCCGGCCTGTACCGCTACGGGACAAGACCCACCGAAGCAAAAGGCGAGGAACCGGTCGATGCGCACAACCACGCGCTGGCGGCGCTGCGCTACCTCATAAGCACGGTCGACCGCGGCCGCATGGCTCTGGAAAAACTGCCGCCGCCATCGCCCCCAATCCCGCCCCGGAAATGGTGGGATGGGATGGATGACGACGACGATGACCACCCGGATAACAAGGCGTGGGTGCGGTGTTAGAATCAGTGGGCAGTGGCAGTGGGCAGTAATCAGTTATCAGTGATCAGTAAAAGGAAACCAAGATGGCCAAGAAACGCACAAACACCGACAAGAGCACGGACAAGGACGGCTGGGTTCCCAACCTGTCGCTGAGCCGGACGGCGCGTGTGGGAGAGAAGACGGAAGACGAGTTGCTCTTGGAGCGGCCCAAGCCGGCGCGGCCGCAAGCGCTCTTGCCGGAGCAGGCCGAGTTCACGCGCGGCGACCCGTGGCGCGTGCTGCGCATCATGGGCGAATACGTGCACGGTTTCGACGCGCTGGCCCAGGTCGGCGCCGCCATCACGATATTCGGTTCAGCTCGGACCACCCAGGCCGATCCCATGTATCAGGCCGCGCGCGAACTGGCGGCGCTCTTGACTAAAGCCGGTTTCGCGATCATCACGGGCGGCGGGCCCGGCATCATGGAGGCGGCCAACCGCGGCGCCCATGAAGCCGGCGGCGTTTCCATCGGCTGCAACATCGAGCTGCCGCGCGAGCAAGCCGTCAACCCCTACGTCGATGTCTCGATCAACTTCCGCTACTTCTTTTGCCGTAAGACGATGTTCATGAAGTATTCGGAAGGATTTGTGCTGTTCCCCGGCGGCTTCGGCACTTTGGACGAGTTGTTCGAGGCCTTGACCCTCATTCAAACCGGCAAGATCAAACGCTTTCCCGTTGTATTGTTCGGCAATGCGTATTGGAGCGATCTATTGAATTGGATGCGCCGCCATCTGCGCGACACCGGCCGTATCGACCCGCGCGACCTGGACCTGGTGCACTGCACGGACTCGGCGAAAGAAGCCTGCACTTATCTCGTTCGTTGTTTCAGCGAGCAATCCTGGAATCAGACGACGAATTGAGTGCGATACAGCTCAAAGGCGGCGCCCCAAGCGTCGGTGCGGTTGGCCAGCACGGATTCGGTGGCGGCGAGGTCGTCGCCATCCGCAGTACGGCGCACAAAGGCGGCGAAAGCGCCGTTCGTCCCCGCGCGGATGCCGATGAACGCCTCTTTCGAATTCGGCGCGGTCACTTTGTACAAATCAGGACCGGCTTCCTCCAGCCTCGCTTGGCGCTGCTTGAACCAGAAGGGCGTTACCGGTGCCATAACGTAGCTCGCTCGCTATTGGTGAAATAGGAATCTTCTCATCCTATGTGTGGGGACTTCGCTGGAAACTCCACTTCGGCTCTCCTAGATTGCCATTGCTTCCCGCCTCGGTTGTCGGAGTGAGCCAAGTGGTCGACGACAAACATGAGCCAATGACACTGCTCCGCCTGGAGCAAGAAACCGATCAAGCGGCCAGCCATGCCGTACACGCGTCGGCGTTCCCCACCGCAGTCGAGGCACGTCTGGTTGACGCGCTGCGCGCCGCGGGCCGACTGACGGTGTCGTTGGTCGCGGTGGATGTCGGCCAGGTCGTCGGTCACGTAGCATTAAGTCCGGTTACCGTCGCCGGTGCAGCGGACGGCTTAGGGTTAGCGCCGGTCGCGGTGTTGCCGGCTCATCAGCGGCACGGGATCGGCGGCCGTTTGGTTACGAAGGACTTGGGGCAGCGGCGCGCATCGGCGCCGGGTTTGTCGTCGTGCTGGGCGCGCCGGATTATTATGGCCGATTCGGATTCAAGCCGGCAGCCGATTGGGGGTTGATCGACGAATATGGCGGCGGGTCGGCGTTTCAAGTGATCGAGCTGCGGCCCGGTGCGATCCCGCGCGGGGCCGGCCTGGTTTGTTATGCGCCGGAGTTTGCGATAGTGGCCTAACGAAACCGCTTTGCCCGGTACGGCATCGGATCCAAATGCGTTGGCGCACCGCTCAGCAGTTCCGCAACGAGTTTCCCCGTCGCCGGCGCCATGGACAGTCCAAGCATGTTGTGTCCCGCCGCGATGACGACGTTGTTTAGCGCCGGGCTGCGGTCGATGATCGGAAGGCTGTCCGGGGTCATCGGCCGCCAGCCGAACCATTCCTCTTCGACTGGATCGCACTCGGGCTCATGGAGGTAATGGCGGGCGCCTTCACGCAATAGGTTCAAGCGCTTGCGATTCAAGCTGGCGTCGTAGCCGGCGAATTCCATGGTCGAGCCCAGCCGATAGCCGGACTGAAAGGGCGTGACGCCGACACGATGCTCCTCGAAGAGAAGCGGCACCTGCGGGCAGCGTGCCGGCCGCGCCATCGTGATCGAGTAGCCTTTGCCCGGCTGAATCGGTATCGCGCAGCCAAGTTCCTTGTTCAATAGCGGCGTCCAGGCCCCAGCGGCCAAGACGAACGCGTCTGCTTCCAAGTCGCCGCGACTTGTACTTAGTGCTTTGGCTGTGCCGGCTTCAGTGACGATTTCGGTTGCTTGGCAATTCTCGATAACTTGTACGCCGTTATTCTCGAGCCGGCGTTTCCACGATGACATCAGGCGATCAGGCCGCAGTTGGGCGTCGGTGTCATAGTAGAAACCGCCCGCCAACCCCGATTTCAACGCCGGCTCAAACGCGGTGACTTCGTCGCCGTCCAGACGCCGCGCGGTCTGGTTGAAATGTTTGCGCAAAAGCGCATCCGTTTGGGCGAAGTGCTGCATGCCATGCCGGCTGTGCAGGACGAACAGGAGGCCGCGCGCCTCCCATTCGCAGTCGAGCGCATCTTTGGCCAAGAGCTCATCGTAGAGTTTGCGCGATGATTGCAGAAGCGCCCGAATGGCCCGGCCGGCGTGCAAGAGGTCACGCTCGTTGCAGCGCCGCGCGAAGCGCAAAAGCCAGGCCCATAAGCCAAGGTCGAGGCGCGGCTTGATGGCGAAAGGCGAGTTGGGCCGCAGCATGGCCCAGAGCGCGCCGCCCATCGCGCCCGGCGCCGCCAAAGGCAATACATGGCTCGGCGTCACGAGGCCGCAGTTGCCGTGCGAGCAGCCGCGGCCAAACGCGCCTTTATCGAGGATCGTTACGCGCCAGCCGGCCTGGTGAAGAAAATGTGCACACGCAGCGCCGATGACGCCGCCCCCCAAAACGATGACGTGCCCGCGCGGACTCATGCCATCTATGTACAGGCTCGCCTTTCGTAGGACAGGATTCCGTTCCTGTCCGTCTGACGCGAATGGCGAAGGGAGCGCGCTGGGTGGCATGCTTTCGCCGATCCTTTGCAACAAATGCGAACCCGGACCAGCACGGCGAAAGCATGCCGAAGCGACAAGTTGCGTGGCGCTTTTGCATGCCTTGGCGGTGCTGGTCCGGGGTTCGCATCTCTTGCACACGAGCCGCCAAGGCATGCCACCCAGCACTCACGAGACGATTTCAATGGCGCTACGCGGCCTTGCGCGCCGCGTCGGCCCGCGCCGGCTTTCTGCGGCAAGCACAGTGGAAATACGCGCCGCGCCGGCCGAGCCGCGCCACCAGGAAATGCCGGCAGAGCGGGCAGCGCGGCGTCGTGAGCGCATCTGCCAGTTGGTTCTTGCTCAGGTCTTGAGCGACTTTGGAACGACACTGTGTTGCCATGGGCGACCTCGCAATTAGGCGGACAGATTCAACAGGGTAGCTGAACTCGCCAGAGTTCAGTGCGATGCGAGTCTTGGCGAACGCGGCTGCAGGTCTTCCAGCAGCGCTTCGGCCAGCGCGGCCGGCAACGGCGGCCCGACATAAGTGAAGCCCGCCGTCAGCCGAGTCGTCGCGTGCCGCACTTTGCCGTCACCTTTGTCCGCGAGCGACGGCGCCCGGTGCAGCGCCCAGTGCGGCGACGCCAGGCGGGCGCGGATCATGGCCGGGTGCGTCGTTGTGGAAACGGTCCGGTAACCCAGCCCGGTCCAAAAGGCGGCGCAGAAATCCGAAAGCGCATTGCCGATACCCGCGCCCTGATAATCCGGCAGCGTGACCGTGCGATGTTCACGCCGCGTCCTTCGACCCGGACCGTAATAAGGCAACCAGGCGGAAAACGCGACGGGGCGTTCCTGCCATGTTGCCAAGAAGCACACGGCGCTTTTGTGCAAGCGCTCGCTCAGATAGTGATGCGGTGCGAAGAGCGGCCACGCCGATGCGCGGCAACGCACGATGTGAAGGCAAATGCTGGGTCGACGCCGAAGCCGCCTCCAGGCGAAGGAGTTTTCGGCGGGACGATAGACCCAGTCGGGCTGCAGCCAGTCTTCCACGTCCTCGTGACAGGTGATCGCGACAAACTGCTGCCCGCGCTGGCGCACGGTCTTGGCGAGCGCGTGCGAGCCGATCTGGGCTACGGTGCGATCGACCACGCTCGTGTACTCATCGAACACAATGCGCTGCGCCGGCGCCGCGTGCGCCAGGAGCAAAGCAAGCGTGACGCGGAATTGCTGTCCGGTGGACAGCACGTGAAACGGCCGGAGCCACGCGGGCGGTGACGAGAAGCCGACCGACGACAACAAGAGCGCAATCTGTTTGATCGGCAAATCGAGCGGAAAGGCGTCCACGACTGCGCCCCGCGCGACCCACTCCGCGAACGCGCGCGGCCGGCCGTCTTTGTCCAATTCGGCCATCTCCGAAAAGTAATGCCGCGCCACGGTCGACTTGCCACAGCCGGACGGACCAACGATGAGGCCCACGTGCCAGGGCCGAGCGTCGAGCGGCAGATCAACATTCCACGTAACTCGGCTGGCTTTCTCGAGGGGCAGATCGAACAAGCCGTACAGCTGCTGCACGCGCGGGGACGGTTGAATCGGCGTTTCCACTGCGATGTGCATGGCGTTTCTCCAAAGCTTCAGGCGATCTTGACCGAACAACGAATTCCTTCCTTCTGGAACCGCTCCAAAAGCGCGATCTGTTCCGCCTCATCGCGGCAATAGATGAGGAGCAAGTACTGCTCGGGCAACGACGCGCGCGTTTCGTCCAGTCGCTTTTGGGCGTTTGCCGCCCCCGCTTGCAGAATGTCCCAGAGCGGCTGGATCGCGGGAGAATCCTTCTCGACGATGCCGCGCAGCTTGTCCAGAGTCTCCTGCGCGTAGCCGGCGATTTGCGCCAATGGATCGATCGTCAAGAGCAGCGCGCGGGCCTCGGCGTCGCTCACGTCCAGCACTTCCACGTCGAGTTCCTCGTCGGGCGTCATGTCGGCGCGGAGATGGCCGTCGATGAGCT
>JAKEFD010000258.1 GCA_022616245.1 Gemmataceae bacterium | reverse complement strand
TTGACATTCGGACCACTCTGATCGAGTGGATCGGCCACAAGCGGAAACAACGTGGTTGCATTTCTTTGCCCGATAAAGCGGCGAAAATTGTTGGCGTTGCCAGAATCATAAATGCTGCGGTCTTCGTTCCTGCCCTCGAGCGAGTTGGGCCGGATGTGTTTTTCGCCGACGAAAATCGTGTTGCTGGTGCCGTCGAGTATGGCGGCGAAGGTGGTTTGGCTTCTAAAGCTGGTGACGAATGCATTCGTGCCGGAATTATTGAACGGGGTGTTGCCGCTGACGGGCACGCCGTTGACTGTGCCGGTGGGGATGGCGATGCGCATGGCGCCCTGGTTGTTGTTGGTGCCCGAAACGCTGGCGAAGTCGCCGAGGCCGCCGGGGCGCGCAATCACGGTTTCGCCTGTGGCCAGGGTCAAAGTGTATTGCACGCTGAAGACGCCTGGTTGGCGCCGCGAGGGACAGTAATAAATGGGAACCAGCCTGTTGCGCGGGTCGTTGGCGCCGGTCACTTGCTGCGCATAGCGGCGCTGCGTGTTCCACAGCTTGAAGGCATTGTCCTGCTCCACAAAGGGCAGGATTACCACTGCCCAGGTGATCCAGTCGTTGGCGATGCGGTCGGGCGGCAAAGACTTGTTCACGTCGTGGTAATTGTGAATCCCCAGCCCGATCTGTTTCAAGTGATTCTGACACTGGGCGCGGGCGGCGGCTTCGCGGACCTTCTGCACTGCCGGCAAAAGCAGGCCAATGAGTATCGCGATAATGGCTATCACGACCAACAATTCGATCAAAGTGAACGCGGGGCGACGGTTTCGGCAGCTCATAACCAACCCTCCAAGCCAGAAATGGCGGCCGCAAGTCAAGTGGCCGCGGAAATGAATAGATTAAAACACTATGAGAGTAGTCCTCGGGGCCAAACCGTGTCAAGAGAATAAAAGCAAAAAAAAGAAACCAAAGCGGCGGGATAGCGCCGCACTCCAAAAAAGTTTTTCGCGTGCAGGCCGCGCTACAATGTAAGCGGCGGGCACTCGCTGCGCGGTGTTGCCGCGCACGGAATGTGCCTTCTTAAGATCGATACGCGATGGTCCCTTGGATTGAACGACCTGTGCTCGAGATGGACGAGGCTCGCCCCCTGGCGGATGCTCCGTTTCCGCCCGAAGCGATTGACTCCGCGCGGCGGCTGCTCGGCGCCATCGCCGCCTCCATCCCACCCAAGGCGCGCATGCTGGCCTATCTGGCCCGGGTGCGCACCTGGAACCGCTTTCACTCCGAGATGAGCGCCATGGCCGACCGCGCCGGCGTCGATTGGCGCGACCTCATGCTCGCCAATCTGTCTTACGATCTGTTGCTGGCGTCGCTCGGCTGCTCGACGATCGCGCTGCCTACCGCCGACGGTCCCGTGCTGGCTCGTAACATGGATTGGTTTCCCGAGGTCTTGTTGGCCCGGGCGAGTTATCTCGTGCGTGTTTGCCGCAACAGCGAATTGCACTTCGCCAGCGCCGGCTGGCCCGGAGGGGTCGGCGTGGTCACCGGACTATCGGCGCGCGGCTTCGCGGTGGCGCTCAACGCGGTCCTGTGCCCCGAATCCATCTGCAAGACCGGCTATCCGGTGCTCCTGCACCTGCGCTGTGTCGTGGAGGACGCGCGCGATTTCGACCACGCTCTTGCAATGCTCCGCGACCAGCGCCTCACCGCCGCCGGACTGTTCACGCTCGTCGGCTCGGACAACCTCCAGCGCGTCGTCATCGAGCGCAGCTCAACCCGGCACGCCCTGCGCTGGCCGAAAGACGGCGAAGCGCTTTTGGCCACCAACGACTACCGTAGTTTATTTCCGCCTAAGGAAGGTAACGGTCTGGAAATCTACCGCACGACTTGCCATCGCTACGCAGCCCTGAAGCGCATGTTCGCGCGCTGGTCGCCCGAGCGCACGATCGCCGACACGCAGTTGCTCTATGCCCTGTCCGATCCGGAAGTGATCCAAGAAATCACGGCGCAGCACGTGCTTATCCGGCCACGGCGAAAGGAGATGCGGCTATTCGTGCCGCGACGACTGTTGACGACGGACTGAATGGATTGCATTGCACACACACACACACGATGCAATCCATCTAAGGCACTGACCTATATTCAGTCCAATTATTGTAGTGACGATTGGCAATGCTAGTAGCCTGTGCATATCAGGGGTTTCCAGCTAGGGCCAGCCATGCCGCCAGGGCTGCCAGCTTCTCCTCGGCGCGCCAGGGGCCGTCCACGACCTTACGCAACTCGGCGAGCGCGCGCTTTAGATCGGGTTCGGAACGAGCCAGCGCCAGGGCTCCTTGCTTGTAAGCGTCGCGCTCGAGCATCAGCTCACTGCGGAATCCTTGTGCCTCTAGAGCGTCCGCAAGCGCCCTTGGAAATACCTGTCCTTCGTAGGCGTGTGCGCGGATGTGGGGATTTGCGATCTTCTTCGGGTCGATTTGGCTGCCGACGACGAGGCGCGCGCCGACCGGCCGAACGCCAATGTCCCGACAGCCGTCGAGAAACTCGCGCACCGATTGCTTGGCGGCACGCTCGATGATCTTGATGCGTGAGCGGATGGCCGCTTGATCTTCTTCCAGCGTTCCCATCGAGGCGTGATAGGGTTGCTTGGTTTCCGGCACGTCCGGATCGGAGAGCAGCACGACCCGCCGATCGAGGACTCGAGGCGACTCGATCGGTCCGGCAAGCAGCACTGCAACGGCGAAACCGGACTTGACCCGGAAGCCTACGGCGGCGTGACTCTTTTCCAATTGGCGCGACATGGTTGTCCCGGAAATGAGTGCTCGGTGTCTCATCGGTACACGCCTTTGCGATGCCCAATCCGGAGCACCAAGACAATCACTTCCTTGTCTTGAATTTCGTAGATAATTCGATAATCTCCGACACGCAAACGCCAAAGATCGACTTCGCCCATGAGCTTCACCGCATTGCTGGATCGAGAATCGTCGGAGATTTGCTCCAATGCATTCGCGATGCGCGTTTGCGTTTTTCGAGGCAACTTCGCGAGTTCCTTCTCGGCCGAGGGCTTGAGGACGATTCATAGGACATGGCGAATCAGATTGCGTGCTTTCTTCGGTATTCGGCCAAGCTAATGCCTCCCTTCTCCTTGCGAGCTTTGCGCGCCGCGGCAATATCCGCTTGGTCTTCAAGCTCTTGCAACCGATCGAGGTCTTCGATCGAAACGAGCGCCGCCACTTTCTTCGTCCGCCGTTTGAGGATGATGCGCTCGCCACCATAAGCCACGCGGTTGAGCGCGTCGGCCAGATTGTCGCGAATGTCGGTGATGCTGATTTCCATTGCTTCCCTTTTCGTCTATTATGTACGCTACGAACATTATGGACAAGAGACACACCATTTCAATCTCGGATTGCATTCAACTGATCGCCAAGAGTTCTCCTTCGGCACGTTGTCACGCGTCCATATCGGTTTCAGCAGCATTCAAAAGCAACTTGTCTATTTCACGCGGACTGAGGAGTTCGCGGTGCGTCGCGCGGACATAATTGCGCAGCCAATGACAACGCCTCACGAAATCCTTGTACTCCTGATCGTAAGTGCTTGGCGTGATGTCTTGGAGTTGGTTGAGTCTAGGTGCGACCTTCATAATGGCTCTCCTAGCTCTGCTGTCGTATCGATTCATAGAATTCGCCATCGCTTGGATAGACGTGTCTGCGTCGCTCAATCGATGCCGAGTACGATCTGCCGATGAGCCATATTTTGGCGATAATCTCGTCCCTTTTCTTGTGACCCGGATGCTCTTGGCATAGATCGTATAGCGCCGCGTTGCCCAAATCCCACACCCAAGGTTTTTGCGCGGCAGCAATGTTCTTCGCGGTGATCAGCGGTTTTCTCTGCATTCTCAGACATTTCTTGTGCGCGTCATGCGTCAGTCAATGTGCCCGCAGTTGAAGGCACGCAGTTCATGTGGAATCTTCGTGGAATCTTGTCGCATTTCAGTTAGTCTGGTTCCTTGCGAATCCGCGCACCCCCCGCAGTGACGACACAAAACGACTTGGGCAGGTCCGCAGCGTGATCTTGAAAGAGCCGTGCAACAACTTCGGCTTTGCTCGCCGCAGATAGTCCGGCC
>JAKEFD010000257.1 GCA_022616245.1 Gemmataceae bacterium | reverse complement strand
TCGCTGCCGTTGACGATGACGGGCGTATAGCCGCTGATGGTGCGGCGGACGATGTTGCCGTCGGTGAACGTGATTTCGAGTTCAACCAGCCAGGGATAGTAATCGGTGGCGGTGACGGCGCTGGCCACCTGGAATCCCAGGGCGGCTTTCTCGCCGATGGCGGCGGTGTCTACAACAGCGGGGCCGGAACCGCGACCATCAAGGATACAGAGTTCACAGGCAACCGGGCCGCCCGCGGCGGCGCGATCCATAACCTGGGAACCGTCGAGATCAAGGACGGGGCGATCACGGGCAATCAGGTTGGCGGCGACATTTTCAATCCCGGCAGAGGCGGCGGCGTCTTCAACTCCGGCACAGCCACCTTCAAGGAAACCACGATCGCCGACAACGTCGTCCAGCTTGGCCAGGGAGGCGGCATCTATAGCGACGCTTTCTCGACGCTGACGGTGAAGGACGCCACCCTCAGCGGCAACAGCGTCCTCTTCGGCGACGGCGGCGGCATCTACAGCCAAGGAACCGCGACGATCGACGATACGACAATCAGCGGCAACCAGGCCGGCCTGCAGGGCGGCGGCGTCGCTAATCTTGGCACGGTCACCATCAAGGACAGCACGCTCAGCGCCAACTTCGCCAACGACCGCGGCGGCGCCATTCTGAACCTTGGGACGGCGACCATCAAGGACGCCGAGATCAGCGGCAACTCCGCCTTGTTCGGCGGCGGCATCGACATCTTCGCGGGCACGGCGACGATCGAAGACAGCACGATCACCGCCAATACAGCTTTCATCAGCGGCGGCGGCATCAACAACCTGGGGACGGTGACCCTCATCGACAGCCAGCTCAATGACAACACGGCCCCGTCCGGCGGCGGCATCAACAATGCGGGAACCCTGACGGTCGTGGGAAGCAAGCTCGAGACCAACACGGCTTCAACCGGCGGCGGCGTCTACAACGTCGGCAACGCGACCTTCACGCAAAGCGAGTTCATTGGCAACTCGGCCACCTTCGGCGGCGCCCTTGCGAATGAAACGAGTTTTGGGGGCATCGCGACCGTCACGATCACGGGCAGCGCCTTCCGCGGCAACTCCGCGGCGTTCCTGGGCGGCGGCATCTACAACTTCGCCGCCACGGCCACGATCGCAGGCAGCACCGTCGAAGGCAACACAAGCGCTGGCTCCGGCGGCGGCATCTATAACTCGAGCTTCGGCGGAATCGTGGCCACGATGACCGTCGCCACCAGCAAAATCAGGGACAATTCGGCCGCGTTCGCCGGCGGGGGCGTCGTCAATTTTGGCGCCACGGCGCTGACCATCACCGCGAGCGCGATCTATCGCAATTCCGCCAACCTGGGTGGCGGCGTCTACAACCAGAGCTTCGGCGGCGCGGATGCGTCGATGCTCATCAGGGTGAGCACGCTCACCGGCAACTCCGCCACAGCCCAGGGCGGCGCGGTCTACAACGACAGCACCTTCGGAGGCACGGCGGCGATCCAGATTGTCGCCGCCACGATCGCCGCGAACTCCGCCGACGTTCAAGGCGGCGGAATCTACAACGTCGGCACGACCAGAATCAACAACACGATCGTTGCGGCCAATCTGGCGCCCTCCGCCGCGGATGTCTTCGGCAGTTTCATCAGCCTGGGCTACAACCTCATTGGCACCGGCGACGGCGCGACCGGCTTCGGCGCCGTGGGCGACCAGGTAGGGACCGATGCCGCCCGGATCGACGCGAGGCTTGGCCCTCTCCAGGACAATGGCGGACCGACCCCGACCATGGCCCTGCTTCCCGATAGCCCGGCGCTGGACGCGGGCGACCCGGCCCTGGCCGGGAGCACCGATCAACGTGGCGTCTTGCGGCCCCAGGGAGCAGGTGTCGATATCGGCGCCTTTGAACTCGAGTGAGCCAAGAGCGATCCCGAACCTGAGGCAAAGCACGCTGCGCCGCACCCGTTTCGAACACGAACTGACTCGCGTACCGCCTGCTAGAGCGCGTTTCGCACTGGTGTAGCGGAACTCGCCAGAGTTCCGACGTGGAACTCGCCGGAATTCTGGCGAATTCCGCTACAGGAATCTGCAAAGCGCTTTACCAGGATGTGACGCGCGTGTTGTCGAACTCTGCGCTCACGCGCCGATTCTCGATCCTGCGAAAAACAAGGCAATCAATCAGAAATGCTGCCAACACGGTAGATAGGACTGTGACCAGGGCAATCCAAATCCAGTCGACCAGGGTTGTCGCACCAACCAGATTGCGATAGATCACGCCGGAAAGCACGATCAAACCAGCCAGGATGCCGTAAACAATTCCGCGCTTAGTTTGAAGTTGCTGGCGAATCTCCAATCGTCGTTTTTCGCGCGACACTTGATCTGGCGGAATTCCAAACGCGCGTTGAAGCTGCGCAACTTTTTCCGGGATAGCAGCGTAGCCGCACATGCAACTCGACGACTCGGCGTACAGTTTTCGGCCACAGTGGGCACAGCGGCCGCAGTTGGGGCACCCGGCGCCGTTCAATTCCCTCACGGCACCGCATCCCGGACAGTGAATGTGTGCAACCCTTTGTTCCATTTGGTGATCAGAGGTTTTTTACTACGACGCTGACTGCTGCCCAGCGTAATACCAGGCACCCTCCTGAAAGCGGGCGGCATTCTTATGGACCCATCCATTGATGTGGGCAAGCGCCGTTCGCTGCTTGACGACAAAGTACTCCGATTCGAAGGGGACATCCAGTCCATAACGGATCACCAGCTCTTCATAGGCGAGCCGGCGTATGCTGGCGGGGCTCTCTTCCGACTCGAGATTCTCCACCAAGCATGCGGGAGAAAAAGGCTTGCCCGATCGATAGCGAATGCGACGGAAACGGCTGCGATGATCGCTCCACCACTTCTGCCAATGTTCCGGGTGTTGCGAAAGCCGATGAACCGGTGTGGCGGTGCGTCCCGGCAGGGGTTGTCCTTTCTTCAGTCTTTCGCGCTCGGATTCAAAAAGCTCGTCTTCGTCGATCGGGTCCGGGACGAGCACATCTTCATAGAGCTTCGCGCCGGTAATTAGCTCTAGCGCCGAGGCGGCCGCGGGGGC
Source organism: Gemmataceae bacterium (assembly GCA_022616245.1). GTDB lineage: Bacteria > Planctomycetota > Planctomycetia > Gemmatales > Gemmataceae > JAKEFD01. The sequence continues at coordinate 17,888 of JAKEFD010000257.1, read as the reverse complement.
CACTTCGGGATGGGAGAGGAACTCGATCAGTTTGTCCACGGCGGCGGGATCGCCCACAAGTCCCACGGCGAGCAAACTGTCGGACGACGGCTTGCCGGTCGTGGCCGCGTCTAAGAGGACCTGCGCGGTCAGAGGGCCGCCGCCCAGGCCCAGAGGCAGCGCCGGCCAGCTTTGGGCATAGACCCACTTCAGGCATGAATTGATGATTTGCGGATCGTGCAGACGCAAGAGTGCGAGTGCCGCCGCGGAACGCACTAGTTCGTCGTCATGCTTCAAAAAGCCATGGCACGCTGAAGAGGACGCGCGCAGGTCGCCGACTCGGCCGAGGGCCCAGAGGACGGCAGCCAAACCGCCGGCGGGGGTTTTGGGCAGGACTTGCAAAAGCTCCGCTTGCATCTTCAGCCGTTGGAAACCAATGACATTGGCCAGAACGGGAATGAGTTTGGGATCGCCTTTCGTCAGCTTCACAGTCCAGGCGTCTTGCCAATCCGCGGGCAGCTCATGAGCGAGGGCGTCGGCGAGACCGCGACACTTGTCCGCGTCGTCGAGGTCCAGGCCCTGGAGCGTCTTGACGAAGAAGTCCTTGCGGTTCTGCCTGCAAAAGACGCGCGTCGCGGCATGGAGTTCGCCTGCGTCTCCTGCCGCGGCTCGCTCCTGGCAAACTTTCAGTGCAAGCTCTTCGCCCACCACCAAGGCGTCGATATGCGCCTCGAAGCGATCTTCGAATTCGCCGATTCTCGTCCAGGTGATCTCAGGATTCTCGAAAAGCGACCGGCGCTGCTCGTAAAGGAACGAAGCCTCTTCCAGGTGCTCCAGGTATAGACCGATGTAGAATTCTTTGAGTGATGTGCTCATGAGCTCGCGCCTACTGCTTCCCGTTTGCCGCCGAGTGCGACGCCTTCCGCGGAGATCCTGATGGAGCGCACGTCGTGGGGCCCGTTGCGCACAACTAGGTGGGCGCGCCAGATCAAAAGCAGCAGCTTTTCATCGGTGTTAATGATCACGGTGTCCAATTGCGTCCGCAGGAGTTGGTCTTCCCCCCGCGCCAAGGCGACCAGCACCTCGGGGGCCGGCACGCCGGGCAATGAAAAGGCGACGCTCCCGCCCGGCAACACGTTGTCGATTACGACCGGCTCGTTGCCCTTGAGGAATCCGGACGCAATCAGCCCGGGTGCTGCGGCGTTAAAGAAACGGCGATCAAAATCCTTGGGCAAAAGCGGCATCCGGCTTTTCATCCAGGCGTCGTTGTAGGTGCCGGCAAAAGCGGCGCGCGGTTGCCAGGAAGGGCCGGTGAAGCCGAAGCCGGCCGGCGGCGGCGCGTCGCCGTAGCCGCGCAAAAGCCGCTTCGGATCTTCGAGGTTGGGAAGTGGAACCCCGTCACCCAGACCGTTATCCTTTTGGCGCATGCCAATTCCCACCGGGTTCCTTGGCTCCAGGGTATGCTTGGCAGGGTCGGGATCAGTGCGGTCCGTGCCGCCGAAGGCCCTTTCCCAAATCAGCGGCATGCGCTCGAACGGCTTGGGGTCGGTGGCGGAAACACCGAGCGCCCCTTTGACCCATTTGCGGTCGCCCACGACGCGCACGATTTTTTCGAGCGGGCCGACGCGCAGCTTGACATCGAGTTCCGTGGTGCGCGGGTTGGGGGCATGGGCGTGGCCAATGAGCGCGACGTCGGTGGCGAGCTTGATGAAGGCACATTCGGGCTCGTACTTGTAGCTCGAAGTGTCGGGATCACCCCAGAACTTGCCGCCCGGGTCGACGGGGAGCTGTTTCTCGGCAACGGCCAAGCCCTGGCGCGGATGGATGGAGTAGGTTGCTTTGACCACGGGGACGAAAAGGGGGCGGCCTTCTTCGTCGGCGAGGAAGAGGGGTTCGAAGGCAAAGGGAGTCGCATTGTCGATTGCCGGATGACCCATTGTTCATTCCACAATCCTGCTCGGCGCGCCTCAAATGGCGCGGCTGATTCAAAACTGCTTCCAGGCCTCTGCGTCGAACTTTTTCGGAAATCCTCGCCTGGCGACGGAAGGCACCAAGGGGTATTCCTCGCCAGTAGCCAAACCTCGAATCTCAGCCAGATTCAACAGGGCAAGCCCCTCAATCGAGAATCGCCCGACTGTCACGGCCTCCTCTTCCAGTATGGTGTCTTTCAGCACGCGTTCCCGAACCCTGTTTTGCCGCTCCGCAAGCAACGCGCTCAAGGCCGCATCGAATTGCTCTTCATTCTTTTCCAAGAGAGCGCTACAGATGTCCAAGCGAATATCCTCACCGCCTTCCAACACTTCCACGTATCGCTTCAGAATCGAACGTAACTCGTCGTCCGTGGCTTTGAGGAAAAACAGCATTATGAGAAAGTGAACATACAAGAAATCGTCCTCGTATTCTTCCTCTTTGTTCCAAGTGTGTCGGGACAGATGGGCGATTTCCGCAGCGCCATCTAGATCCTTGCAGGCGATGGCATCGAAAAACGGCTCCGCCTTGCTGGTGATTTTTTTCGCCTCGTCCGCCGAACGCAGGAAGTGCAGGAAGGCGCGGCCGCTCCTTTGAAGATCGTTGTGCAACTGCTCGGGGACGCCGTCAAGGAAAAGGCTGCAAATGCCCCTCAGCCGAAAGTCGTGACAGAACACCAAGACTTCATGATGACTCGCGCGGCCATCGACCACAGTCGAGAGCAGCACGTCCAGCTCAAACTCCGCATTCTCAATGATGATGGGTAGCATGAAAATCCTGCTGGAGAACGGTTGGACTGCGACCTCGCCTATTTTTCCGTCTTCTGCTCCAACTCCTCCAGGACAATGTTGGTGAACCCGTTCTTTTGAAAGGCTTCGGCAAGTCGCTCCGAGATTACATACATCTCCAAATGTTGTGGAATGCGAAACAGGTCGGGACACTTTTCGAGTTTGTCCGTGTCAAGTACATATTTGTCAATCCCAACAATATCGCCTTCGAAATACTCGATTTCGCTGGCTTTGAGATTCAGGCAGTCAACGCCGCCAATCGGATTGATAATGAAGTAATCTCGGCTCGCGAGACGCCTTTTGTGGTTATAAATCGCAAGCGGCAAATATTCGATCTCCGACTTACAAAGATTATCGATGACTTCCTTCATCGGCATTGATGTGATGAGAAAAGACTTGGTGTTGCCGATGAGGGATGAGAGTTTCATTCCTGGATACTCATCCCTCATGTAAAGCGACGCATCCGGTGGGTATTCGTCGGCAATTCTCACCCCGCGGCTCATGCGGTAGTCGATTGGTCCCATGTCCTCGGGCTGTCTATCAAAGAAACACCAGCCCGCACGGCTGCCATCCCCTATGGTGCTAAGCGAAAAGTACTTCACTGGCTGGCTCCTTGTGCCTCCGCGGCGCGGTCAGAACGAGAGCTAGAAATCCTCCGCTTTCATCATATCCAGTGGGGCTCCCTTGCTTTTCTTTCCATAAGCGATGATCTTTTCATAAGTCACGGTAGAGATTCGCTCCAGCTTCTTTTTGGCGAGGCTGCCTTTAAGAGCCTCGTGATCCTCGGTGGGCTTGTCGATTGCTTGCTTGAAGTCATTGATGACCGATTCCACTTTTTGCTTTATTTGGTCGCTGTAGTCGGGGTGAGCGCGCGTCTGAACCGGTTCACCCGCTCTTGATTCGTAACCGCGCAAGTGCCGAGGAAGGCCCAGCGTGCTCGCCACAGCTTCACCCATGGGCAAAAGGATCAAGTTATGTTTATGATTCAGGTTGTACTTGACCTTGAGCAGTTCGCGGCGCATCAGGACAGACACGTCGGCCTTCGCGTTTTCAAGGCAACCATTAAGAATACCGTTGGGAAGGACATGGTGATGATTGTGCCAATACGGCTTCTTGAAGTGATCAAAATTACCGTCCCTCCCAAGGTCCCATTCATAAGGTCCGGGAGCCTTAGCCGTGCGTCGTCCCCTTTTCCTCTCTCCCGTCTTAAACGTCTTTTGAAGGGCCAGGAATGCATACGCAGGCCAATTGTATAGCCCGCAATCGTCCTGCGCCTTCTTTACTCCCTGCCATATGTGGGAACAAGAGTTCGGCTTGCGGCCCTCATGGCGGTTCAGGCACGCGCCTCCTTCTGTGTTGTTTTTTATTTTGATGTGTCCTCCGACCAACAACACGTCAAACGAATGCCGTTCCGCAGATGGATCTTTTGCCATCGGACTACTCCCTGTGCTTTCTAACGGCCGGGGCAAGACGAGCAGTCATGACCCAGCACCGACAATAATCAAACTAACTGCCGGATAAACAAATAGCTCCAACTTGGCCGCTTTCCGAACTGGATAGAACTAGAGCATTGTTCGAGGCAGAATAGCGCCTTACAAAAGAACGCACAGCCAGGCACACCGAAATAGCGCCGCTGGCGGCGCCCACATCCCCGAATGATGTCGCAGGGGTGACGATGTTAGACTTATCGGAATCAATTTCGTCACGCAGCCGCACGAGAGCGTTGCCCAGCTCGTTTGCCCTCCAGGCTTCGCCATTGAGGTCCGTAAGGATGTCGCCGGAAAACGGTAGAGGCCATGCAGATTCGGACAGCGCTTGCGTGATGGAAGAAGCAAGGGCGCTGCCGTGGTTGATCTCGCCGGAAAAGAGGTGATTTGGCTCCTGTCCGACGGAAGCACTTCGAAGCACGGCTTCGGCACGGGCGCTGCGTCGCTTGCAACTGGATTCCGACTCGATGAGCAAACAAGCCCCCGCTTCTCCCGGGGCCAGCCCAATGGGATTGGTATCGCACTTCAGCCGATCGTGTTCGCCAAGCCAGCCAAGGGAAGAACGATCCAGATACGAATCGCACGCCAGGACAATGACTCTCTCCAAGCCGGATTGCGTCATAGTTTCATCGGCCATCTTGATGGCCGCCGTGGTGCCGGCATGACCCGTCGAGACGGCGTGCAAATATTGCGGAATAAGCGGCAGTTCCAAGAGGGTCACGAGGCGCTTGAGGTACGCCTCCTTTAGGAAGTCAGCCTCAAGTTCATCAAGGAAGTCCAGTCGGTGCGGATCAAGGTTTGGTGTCACCGCCACCAAGCCGGTTCGCTGCCAGAAGGCCGTGTCGCCCGGAGCTGGCAGGCGGCCATAACTGACTAGGTCCTTGATACAGCCCGCGGCCAATCGTAACCAGAGTCCAATTCCGGCAAAGCCGTCGGTATAGCCATGAATCGGATGGCCGATCAGTGGAGTCAGCGTCTGGGTTTCTTCATCCACAAGTTGGAAGTATTCGAGTTGCTGGGGGCGGACGATTCCGGCCCGCTGCGACGCGCAAGTAGAAGGCGCGCAACGGCCGATGGAAGTGATCATCCCCAGGCTTGTAATTGCCAGTCGCATGAGTTCCAATTCTTCTCCCAGTCGTCCGCTGCTCCGAAAGACTAAAGTTCCTTCTGGCAAATGAGGCAGACCGGCTTATCGTCGCTGGGGATGACGATCACCGGGGGTTGCAGCACTGGAAATGGGGGTGTGTTCTTGTCGTTGTGTAGCATCAAGTCAAGGAAGCGCGCCACGTTCTTGCCCTCGGCCATGACGTCGAAGGAGAAGTTCACGAACTCAGCCTTTCCTTTGATCTTGTTGGATATGACACCACCACCGGCGCTTCCCGCTTCGTCTCCGGTGCTCATGCTGAAGTTGGAGTCCTTCACGCAAATGGGATTCCCGTCCGCCAGGACCGTGCTGGCGCCCTTGGCGGTATCCGAAGATTTCGCAATGTTTGGATACGGAATGGGAATTGGGCCTGCAGGGCTTGGGGTCTTGCAGACATCGGGGAAGGCGATTGTCGTTCCGCCACTGTCTTTGTGAACAACAGACATGTCATTCACAGCTACCGTAACTCCCATGAGTAAGCCCTCAGAACACCAAGCCCTGGTGTCAATTGATCTTTACAGCGCCGCCTTTGATCTTGTTCGTTCTCGAGGCCCTGCTGGTGAGTTCGGTCCCCTTGATGACGATCTTGCCGTCCTTTCGGAGAGTAATCGAACTTTGGCCGCAGCGGAGTACGATTTCCTCTTTGGCGTCCAAGAGCACCTTCTTGCCGTCCGCAGTGACAAACCGCGGTTTGGGGACCGTGAGTAGGGCTTTTGAGTCGCGAGTACTTGAGAAAAGGGACGTGCGAATAATACCCAGGATAATCGGCAGGCTCAGATCCCCGTCTTCAAAGGCCAACAAGACGGCTAGCCCTTCCGGGCGCTCGCCTTCCGCCAGAGGCGTTTGCAGGACCGAGCGGGCCTTGACCGGCCCTTCCGGATTATCGAAGAAGTCCACAAGGGCTTGGCCATCATCGGTCATTTCAACAATTCGGCCGATGCAGATGGTTCCGGTGCTGGGTGACTGAAGCAGATCGATTCCTGCCGACTCCGAATATACGGCTTGCATTCTAGTTCTCCTTGATCTTGCTGCCCTTCACGATCACATCGCCACTCCCCTTGACGGTGATCTTCTTGCCGTTAATCGTGATGTCTCCATTCTTCTTCATCACGATTTCCGCCTTTCCAGTCTTTATGGAAATCTCGTCGTCGGCCGTGAGCTGAATCTTCTTGGCCTTGAGAAAGTACTCTTTCTTGACCGACGACTTGTGTTGCCCATCGATTTGCTCTTTGAGATCCTTGGCGATCGTGACGGATTGATTGCCATCGACTTCCTCTTTAAGGTCTTTGCCGACGTTCAACTTCCGATCACCCATGATGCTCTCGGTCTTCGACCCGCCCACGGCTTCCGTCTTGCTCAAACCGACTGACTCGGTCATCATGGCGCCTACGCTGACTGCCAGAAGGCCGCCAACCGTCAACTCCATGGCTGCTCCCACGGTTTCGGCATAGTTGATGGCTACCACCTCGGTCAGGTTGGACCCCACCATGACCGACATGTCTTTGCCGATCGACTCTTCATGCTTCATGTCGACCGTTATTTTCTTGTTCCGGTGCACCGTTTCAAATTTGTCCTGCCCTACGATCAGCGTCCGGTCATGGTCCACTTCCTCCCACCGGTCATGCCCCACCCACTTGGTCTCGTCGTTCTCCACGGCGACGGTGTGGTCCTTCTCGGCGCGCATGTAGAAGAGCTCCGAGCCTTTCTTATCTTCGAAGCCGATCTCGTTGCAGTTTTCCGGGCTGCCGGTCAACGTGCTCCGGGTTTTGATGCCGCTCCAGGTCTTGTTGCCGGGGAGCTCGTAGATCGGCATCATCTCGGCATTATAGACACTGCCGACGATGATCGGCTGGTCCGGGTCGCCTTCGAGAAAATCGACGATCACTTCCTGGCCGATGCGCGGGATGTGGATCATGCCCCACTGCTTGCCGGCCCAGGGCGTGGCGACGCGGACCCAGCAGGAGCTGTCCTGGTTCTTCTTGCCTTCGCGGTCCCAGTGAAACTGCACCTTCACCCGGCCGTACTTGTCCGTGTCGATTTCCTCGCCGCCCAAGCCGACCACCACAGCGGTCTGCGTGCCATGCACAATGGGCCGCGGCGTGGAGCGCGCGGGCCGGTACGGGACTGCCAAGGGAATGCACGAAAACGTGCTGTCGTAGGTGGCGCCACCGCCGCCCCCCAGGTCGTTGGTGGCGCTATGGCTCACCTGGGTGAGCACGTAGGGGCCATTCAAGTCCGCCCGGCGATGCTCCGTCAGTTCGAACTTATATCCGGGGGTGAAAGCGCGGCAGCTTCCGGCGCCGTTCACGACCTTGTGAAAAGCCTCGTCGCCTTGCATGCGTAGTTTGGCCGTGCGCTCGCCGTCGGGGCGAACTTTGCCGGCTTTATCGTCGCCGTCGAAGCGCTTGGCGAAGCCGCCCGGATAATCGTAGACTTCGAACTTGTCGTTGCCGCCGACCTTGACCGCGCTCGGCGTCGACACCTGCAGGCTGTTGCTGGGGGTCTGAAAGTAGTAATCGGTATGGGTATATTTGCCCGGCTGCAGCTCTTGTTCCTGGTGCCAGCGCGTGACCATGTCCTCGTCCTGGGCGCCGCTGGTCAAATAGCCGTAGCGTGCTTTCGCCTGATTGGGGCATGGCGCGTGTACGCCAGGGTCATTGGACAAGACCATCGTGTGCTTGTCTTCGCCGTGCTCGAAGAAATAGAAGATGCCCTCCTCTTGCGCGAGCCGGGAGATGAAATCGAAATCGGTTTCGCGATACTGCACGCAATACTCGCGCGGCTCGAACGAGCCCTGCCAGCTCATTTTGAAGTCTGTGAAGCCCAAGTCCTTGAAAATCTGTTTAATGATGTCGGGCACCGTCTTTTTCTGAAAGATCCGGCAATCGCTCGTGCGCGTGAGAAACCACAACCATGGGACCACTTCGGCGTAATAATGGGAAACGCGCGCGTCCACGTCGCCCTGGGAGAATCGGCTGACGAAGCCGTTGATGTAACGGAATTTCTTGCCCGGCAACTCGACGCCAATCGTGACTTTTTGCCCGACCAGACTGTTGAGCGCGATGTCGCGTTTTTCCGACACGAGCACCAGGTTGAAGCGAAACAAGTTGGAGATGGACTCGACGCCCTCGAGGGTCTCGACCAAAAGCACGTCTTTGCCGAGCGGCGTGTTGAGTAAGATCAGGCGGTCTTGTTGCACAATGGCCATCGTTGTTCCTCGATCCTTAAACGGCACACCACTTGCATCGCTACACACATCTAGATCTGCGCGTAACCCTCGATGCTGCCGTCCCGGACGGCGGCGTCCAAAGCCGGAAAGTCCGCGGTCTTGTCGGCCGCGGCAGCCTCGTATGGTTGACCGTAAAACAGCCAGCCAATCTTCCAACCAAAACCTTGCACCGACGGCGCCCCGCGCGGATGGGCCACCGGGTTGGCTTCGGCGTTGCCGCGCCGCTCGGCGGCCTTGGCCAGGCGCGGCGCCAGCTCGGCGTACGTGCGACAACAATGCCCGCAGGGGCTGTCGGTGCAGTACGCGTGCACAGTCTGGGCGACACTGTGCCGCATGAGGTACGAGGCCATCCGCGCCTCCGCCTCGGTTGCTTGGAACGCCACGCCGAGCGTCCGCCGCATCCGCGCCATGTCCAAAGCGTGCCGATCCATTAATTGTCCGGAGTCTGGTTCGATCTCGGCCACGTCCGGCTCTATCTTTTTGGCCATCGCAAGAAAGTCATGATAGATGCCGAATCGGTCTTTGGTGCGCAACGAGTTGCCAAGCGTGAGCGCCCGAGCGGCCACCCTGCGCAAGGCGCGAATGATGTTCATGGCGCCTTCCGAGCAAACGTACTTCGGTGAATTCAAATCGCGGTACCAAAAGCCCAAAACAACCAGGTCTCGGTAGCTGTCCGTATAGAGCCGCTGGCCGAGCGACGTTTCGCGCTCGTCCTGGGCGCTGGGGTGTCCGCTGCCGATGTCGTGTTGACCGCGAACAACGGCGCGGTAGATGCGGCGATGGGCGCGCACCAGCGCCAAGTAGATGCGCTCCACCTTCACTTTCACTTCTTTCGCCTTGCTCTCCTCATCGGAGCGGGGCATGGCAGGTCCTCGCGTTTCGGGCCAACTGTAACAAATGCACAGTGCCCTTACAAGCAACTGAGCCAACAGGTTCATCTCTTTTTGGTCCAGAAAGCGGACAGTGTCTGTGGAAAAACGGCCGGTAGCGGCGCGGTTTCGGCATAAGATAGATAGGCAGCGCTGCCGCTTGTTTGCCCGATTTGCCGCGCTGTGGCACAGGATTCCGATCCTGTGTCGGTTGGACAGGAGCGGAATCCTGTCCCACGGTGTCATGTGGTATAACCAAAACGCGCGCCATTGCGGAATTCTGGGCGGAGGATCATCATGCCCGATAACCCGGCTCCCAGTCCCGCCTGGAAAAACCAAGGCGCCGATCCCGCCAAGAAAGACAATCCTGCCGTCCCGGCCTGGAAGCAGGAAGCCGGCGCGGCTGCGCCCGGCGGGGCGCATGCCTGGCAGACTCAATCCACCGCCCCACCGGCTACGCCGAAGCCGCGCTCCAAAGTCACCAAGGTTGTTTTTGCCCTGGGTCTCCTGGGCGTCCTGCTCGGGGCCGTTGTTGTCGTCATCTTGTGGCTGCGGCCGCCGCAGAAGGCGTGCTGGATCGTCTTAGGCGCCAGCTACGACGACAACTTGTCCATTCCCCACAATGCACTGGGCTGGAAAACGCTGAAAGACCTGGCAGGCACGGGGATAGCGCAAGCCTATCCGAGCGGCGACCCCGTGGAAGTCCAGGGTCAGAAGTCCTGGAACGACCAATGGGGCAAACTCAAAGCGTTCAAGGAAGAAACGGCGCTCGTCTACTTAGCATTTCACGGTGGCGCGGACAGCAAAGGAGACGCCTATCTGTTTCTTAACGACGCGCGCGGGCAGGAACGAATGTACGTCAAGGACATTATCGCGCAATTGCCCAAGCAGTGGCCCAACAAGAACGTTGTCTTGATTCTTGAGCCTGGCCCCTTTGCCGCCCACTGGACCAGCGGCATGATGCAGAATCACTTCGTCCGCGATTTGAAGAAACTGAAAAGCGAAATCGAGAAGTCCCGCAACCTGTTCGTCTTGTGCGGCTGCGACGAAGGACAGGTCTCCTGGCCGTCCGAGGAATTGCAGCGGACAGTATTCGGCCATCATGTGATCGTGGGTTTGTCGGGCGCCGCTGACGGCGGAGGTGAAGGACGGGTCACACTGCACGAGTTGTACTCCTACTTGAAAAACAACGTCGACGCGTGGGCGCTGGCGAACCGCGGGACCGGGCAGTCACCGATACTGCTGGGCGACCTGGAACTGGCAAAGTCCCTCGAACTTGCCCAGATCGACAATCCTAATGCCGAATCGTCCGTTCCGAGCACCAAGCAATTCACGCCGCCGGCCGGACTGGCCGGGGATTGGGATGCCTGCGAGAAACTGCGCAATCAGATTCCTTCCCCCGCGGCATATACCCCTCACCTGTGGCGTCGCTACAACGATCTGCTCTTGCGCGTGGAGCAATTGGAACGCGCCGGTGATCCGACGGGCAAGGTGTCTAAGCTGAAAGGTGAGTTATTGACGTTGGCGGCGGATATCGAGGGCAACGCGCGCGTCGCTGTGAAAGCAGCGGATGGCACTCTGGCTTTGCCGCTTGCAGGCGCCCTCGGGCTGTCGGCGCGGAAGGCAAACTTTGAGCTGACGCGGACGGACGTGACGCGGTTTTTCGAACGACTGTGGTCAGCGGACGATGCCGAGCAACGGAAGAAACTTCTCGACGAATGGTTAGTCAAGACCAAGGCCGCGGAGGAACTCCGGGGCGATCTGGGCAAGGTGTTGTACGCCGACTTGTGCCGGGAATTGCTTACCCATGTTTCGGAGAGCAACACCATCGGTCCATCGGACCTTGGGCCGGCGCTTAAAGGTGACTGCACAGCGCGAGCGGTGGCGCGGCTCTTGGAAGAGCAATTCAAGCTGCCCCGTCCCGCGGAGTTGCACTATCTGGTCATGTTGTTGGAAGACCTGGATCCAAAAACCCCTCCCAGCGTAGCGGATTTGCAGCTCGCGCTCAAGGTGCGGCTCTTCGCGGAGGAAGCCGCGCTAGGCCGGTTTGAAGCCGGCGTCCATCCTTACAGCGAGCTGGTATACCCCTGGATCCGCAAACTTGTTGAAGACGCAGACACGGAGCGGGGCTTGGGAGAAAACTGGCTTTTCGGAGCGGGCGAAGCGCATTGGAAAACTGCTCGTGACTTGCTGAATTCGGCGCTAGCCAAATATCAAATGGCCATCGACGATGCCAAGATTGTCCGCAACGCCTTCAGCATGCGCGATCTCGTGCTCGCCGACCTGTCCTACTACGCCCAATGGCTGGCCCAAAAACGTTTGCCGCGCGCTCCCGAGCCCTTGCAGCAGTGGCAGCAATGGCAAGGCCAGGTCGAACGCCTGGCCAAGCGCGTCGGCGATTTATCGTGGTGTCTGGAGCAATTGGACTTCCAAGGGCCCAAGTTTGGCAAAGACCGGATCAGCGACCCGCGCAATCCCGAGGGCCTAAGTCCGCGGAAGCTGCTCGAAAAGCTGACTGCGGACATCCACCGGGACTACAAGGACCCACAAACCGGCCTGTCTAACAGGTTCCGCACGGAGTGGGAATCGTATCACAAACGGCAAGACCATTTGCCGGCAAACTGGCACGAGCTCGAGGCGTTCTTGTCTGTCCCCCTGATTGACAAGGGCGCCGCCCGCATGCACCTTTTGACGATCAGTCGTAGCCTGTCCAAGAAAATGCAGGAAGGACACGCCAATTTTTCCAAAGCGGACCAAGAATCCCCGGAACGTACGGCAAGTGTCAAGGTGCAGACGCAACTCGCGCTCACCGTCCTGGTGCGCGATGCCAAAGACGGACATGCTCTCGCCGACGTCGACAAGTCTTTGCCATCATCGGACGAGATCGACAAGATCGGCAGCCGGATCGGAAAGCACTGGAAGCAACTCACAGACGAGGTAATCCAGGATCTGCCGGCCAGTATGCAAAGCCAGAGTCTGAGCGAAGCAGCCGCCAAGCTGCGCGAAGCGGAGTTCAGTTGTCGCCTGCTGCCGGGTGGCGCAAAACTCTCGTTCAATCCTTTTGGTCCGCCCGAAGGCATGCGCCATCTGCGGCAGCACGACCTTCTGCTCTGGCAAGCGAAGCGCGTCGTTGAAGACCACTGGTTTGGCGAGGGCGAACCGCGTGTTCCCTATTACGAACCGGTCGCACAAGCCTATGCCAAGATGGCCAAGGAGCTGGCGGCCATCGGGGCCGGCAATGAAACGATCGCAGCCGGCCGCAAGAAGCAGGCCGACCAATTCCTGAATGACAAAGTCAAGGTCGCGGGGATGCAGGTGACTGGTCAGAAGCAAGGCCACTGGACGAGCGAACTGAGCTTTCCGCTGAGCTGGGGAGTTCAGGGAGAAAAGGGTGTGCCTGCAGGCGTTCCGATGGTGTGGCTGCAATTGCCGGACGGTTCGCCGGTGAACGCCAAGGAATCGCTGGGACGCACCGCCCTGGAGCGCTGGCAACCGAGCGAGGGTGGCCCAGCCAAGTATCTCTTGCAGAAAAGCGCGGGCAAGAACGAGGATACCAAACAGGCGAAAGTCATGTTGTCTGCCTTGTATCGCGGACAAAAAATAGACACCCCTATTCAGATCGATTTTTGGAACCCGGACACGATCGTGCGCCACATCCCGCCGGAAAAGGCCGGCGTGGCGTTTCGCATGGCCAAGGACTTCAACTATGGCGCGATTTGTTTTGTTTTGGACTGTTCGGGCAGCATGGCAACCAAAGTGAACGGCCGCGAGAGGTACCTCCATGCGATGGATGCCCTGGACACGACATTACAAAACGTTCCGGACAATACCTTCGTGAGCCTCATGTACTTTGTCTCGGAGAAGGAGCTGGTCGGGGGCACAAAGAGATTCAAAACCAAGTACAAGCTACTTCGCGACCCCGAAGAATGGAAGAAACGAGATCGCGATGATTTGATGGCAGCCGTACGCAAATTGAAGTTCGATGAATATTCTCCCTTGGCACAAGCGATGATCGAGGCCCGCAATCGCGGCTTTCCCAAAGACACAGTATATCAAGGACCGAAACTGATAGTGTTGCTGACGGACGGCGATGACAATTACTCTTTCGATGAAACTTATGTTGATCCAAAAAAGACCAACGCGGCCGATTTGGAGACGTACGCAACCAAGGTCCGAGAACATATTGTGAAAGCGTTTCGGGATCAAGGCGTCGATTTGCACGTCGTTTGTTTCAACGACCCAGAAGCCAGTGAGCAGCAAGGCGCCGAAACCGCACGGGCGAAACTCCAATTTGAAAAGGCAATTGAAGCTCTGCCGCCGGGAGCGCCGCCGGCAGGGAGTTTCCGGATTCAGCCCGACCCCGGCAATCTCGCTCGCGACCTTGAGTTGGCGATTCGACCTGTGCTACGCCTGCAACGGGGCTCGGTCGCCGTCAAAAAAGAGGGTGTTTTCGGACGCTTCGGAGAGGCGCTGGAGTGGCAACCCCTTAAACCGGGAACTTACACCGCCTCTTTGCGAGGTCGCGATCCTCAAGACTTCAACGTAGCGCCGGGGGACTTCATGATTCTGACGCTCCAGCGTCAGGACAGGAATTACATTTTCGAACGAACGCTTTTGCATCAAGAAGAAAGTGACAAGAAAATTGCAAGCAAGTCTAAAGATTCGTGGGAGGCCTCCGTATTGCAGAACCAGGTGTCGCCGAAGGGCGATTTGGTCCGGCAGCTTGTTGTGTTGGAAGATGCGCCGGTTGCCGGCAAGGGCGAACGCCAAATCCTACAGAAACAGCCGGGTTTTCTTTGGCTGGAAATGAAACCCAAAGAGCCCAAAGACACACGTGCCGTCGAATTGGTCGAATGGCGCCGCGATTTCACCTACGCTGCCCCAGCTGTGAGTGTTCAGGCGCGCGGGTGGCCATTCCCAGGCGGACGTCCGGCTTCCCCGGACTTGCGTATCTGGTGGGTAAACGAAGCGTTTCCCGAAAGCCCGAGGTTTTCGGCATCGTTGCAACGCAAGCCGGCCAAACAGCTCTTTGAGAACTTTGTGAGCGCGGGACAGCGCACCGTCGGCAAATCCGCGCTGCAAATAGAGGACGTCGCTTTCGAGGATCATGAGGTTCCGCTGGGAGGAGGTAAGCTGGGCAAAAGGGCTTGTCTGGTTATTCGCCTCAATCATACATCCGGCGCGCCGGTCTTTGTGCAGTTGCGGGTTCCGGGCGACCGCAGCGTCGGCGTGCGCTCCATCGGCGAGGAGCACCGTTACTTTGCCGGCGCTAACAAGTACACGGCGTTGTTTTGGGACTTGCAAAGCGCGGACAAAGATAACTTTTCGTTCCACGTGATTTCACTTGTCGATTTCCAAGCGGCGATTGGCGAGCCCGTTTCGTTTGACCTACCGCCGCCGACCGCGCAGCAAGGTCCGACGCGCGTCCCCATTGCCGACGAACCCTGATTCCTACATGAGGCAGCGATGTCGCAGGGCCAAACTCCCCAAGGTTGGCGCGGCCAATCGACACCCTCCGCCGCCGACCCCGCGGCGGCCGCGACCCAGGGCCGCTCCAAAAAGCTCGTCGGCCTGTTCACGCTGTTGCTGGCGATCGTCGGCAGCATCATCGCGCTCTTTTTCTACTTGCGCGGCGTACAGGAACCCGAATTCCTGACGATGCCCATTCGCGAGTACAAATCGCCTTGGCCCGTCAATGCTCTGGCACGGCAAGACAGCGCGCTGTTGAAAGAGCGCTTTCCAGAACACGTGCGCGATCCTTTTACGAACGTACAAGAAGGCGATGGCGTGCTTACCGCCATCGCCTCGGCGCGCGAAGTGACCGGTCGGCCTCTTGTCGTGCAGTTGTGCGCCTTGGCCCGCTGGCGCGCCGTCAAAGACGCGCAGCCCCAAGCCGCCGGCGTCGAAGGTGAGGTCGTTGTCCTTCCCGGTGACGCCAACCCGGATCGCATGGACGGCATCCCCCTGCGCAACATTCTGGCCAAGATCGGCGAATGCCGCGCTGCGTCCAAGCTGCTGGTGCTCGATATCATGCGGCCGGTTGCCGATGTTCGGCTCGGCGTTCTCGCCGACGACATTGCGGACAAAACGCATGCCGCATTGGCTGCCGCCGAGCCGAAGTTCTTTGTTCTGTGCGCCTGCTCACCCGGACAGCTCTCGCTGGTTTCGAACGAGCTGGACCAGTCCGTGTTCGCCTATTACCTCGATCAGGGACTGCGCGGCGAAGCGGATGGTTTCGGCGCCGACGGCAAGATCGACAATCGGAAAAAGGACAACCGCATCACGGTCATGGAACTGGCTGAATTCGTGAAAGCCCACGTCGACCGCTGGGCCGTCCACAATCGCGGTGTGCGCCAAACGCCCGTGCTGCTCGGCGACGGCGCGGATTTCACCCTTGTGCGCTTCGATCCGGATGCGCCAGTGCCGGCCAGCGAAGCCCCACCCGCCGTCTATCCCAAGTGGCTGCTTGATGGTTGGAAGATGCGAGATAAATGGCGGACTGAACTCGGCCGGCTCGGTCCTGGAATTTTGCGGAAACTGGATGCCGACCTCTTGCAGGCTGAGCAACGCTGGCGCGGCGGCATGGATGACGATGCGCCGGCGAAAGACGAAGGCGGCCGCGTCAAGAAAGATCTTGAGATAGCCCGGGACCACGCGGACGAACAGCATAAAAGGATCGCACAGAGCCGGCCCACGCCGCTGCGCTCCTTGGCCGCCGTGGACAGCCAACCCTCGGCTGTGGATCTGGCGGTCACGCTCCGCTTTCTTGCTGCGAAAGCGTTCGATCCCGGGCAAAAGCTCGACGACAAGGACAAGGCTAAGAAAGACGAATTGGACAAGGAAGTCAAAAAAGCCCTGGAGGCATACAAGAAGACCCCTGAATTGGCCGCCAAGGCCGTTTTCGAAACCGCGGCGGCCATGCCCAAACTCGGTACGACGCAGGTTTTCTTCTTGCACGATGTCCTGCGCAATCTCGAATTTGACTCTCCAGTTCTTTCGCCCAATGCCAAAGGCGGCGAAGGACGCTTTGCGGAAACCGTCTTGCTGGAACGCATCAAGGCGCTCGCCGACAAAGTTCGCGACAACGACTGGGTTTGGCCCAGCGCCGAAATGCGGACCGCCATGGCTGCGACGCGAACCGCTGAGGCGGCTCTGGTCGAGGTCGCCCGCGATCCCGCGCTCTTCGATTGGGTCAAGACTGCGCTGCAATCGGCCGACGAGATCCGGCGTTCGGCGGAAAAAGAGTTGTTCGCCGGCCTGCCGAACGTGTGGGAAGAAGCCGGCCGGCGCTTGCAGACCGCGGAAAACCGATACAAGAAGGTCCTTCAACACGCCCAGAGTGTTCGCGAAGCACGCGCGGAATTGGATCGAGCGCTGGCGCTCTTGCCTGATCTGGGTCCAGTCTGGATCAGGCTGGGAATCACCAACGCACTGGAAGAGAGGGCCTGGCATGCCGCCGTGCAAGAGGCGCAACTGCTGGCCGCCGCATTGCAAACTCCGAGGGACAACGGCGGTAATCTCGAAGGCACCTTAGGTCTGCGCCAGATCCTCAAGGACCTCGAGCGCTATTACGAAGAAAAAGTGAAACGCTGTCTTAGTCTCGGAGAGGCCGCGACAGCGGATGATTACTTCGTGATTCATTCGCTCTTGGCAAGCGCGCGCCTGGATGGGCCGCGCCGCCAAGATTTGTGGACCGCCGGACAAAAGTTGGCCCGCCAATTACTCAAGGACAAGCCTGATCTGGACAAGGCGCTGCCGGCCGATCTTGCTTGGCAAAAGGAGGTCCAGCGGCGAAAATGGCGCGGGCGGTTCGGCATCGACATGCTGGTGCTGGCCGGTTTGACCAGCGCCAAGAAACTGGAGACGCTCTACCTGGACGCGACCGCCAAGAACGACGATGTCCTCTGGCGCGCTTGTGGGGAACAAATGGCAGGCGCTTGGTCCGCGCCGTGGTCTTCGACATTCAAGGCGCCCGACGCCAGCTTGCCGGCCGACCGCCTGACCCGGCTGTTGTCGCCGTATGACTGGACGCGGGAGCGCAGCTCCGAGCGCAATCATTGGTCGCAGAATCCGGCCCTTGCCCTCCACCAGAAGGACGTGTCGGTCTTTTACCGCTGGCTGAAAACACGCGCGCAGGCCGAAAGCGCAGCCCTGGAACCGGACAGCGCCTTCCGCGTTTTCTACCTCCAGGCGGCGAAACAGTATGGCGATGTCGCCGACGCGCAACCATAATGTGCTTGCATTCAACGACAATAATAGGAGCGACGACATGACAACCCTATCCCGACGAGCGTGCGAGGGACCGTTAACACAAGCCCGACGCGCGAGCGAGGGACCCCTAACACAAGCCCGACGCGCGAGCGAGGGACCCCTAACACAAGCCCGACGCGCGAGCGAGGGGCCCCTAACACAAGCCCGACGCGC
>JAKEFD010000256.1 GCA_022616245.1 Gemmataceae bacterium | reverse complement strand
TCAGGTGTCAGGAGTCAGGTGTCAGGAGTCAGGTGTCAGGAGTCAGGTGTCAGGAGTCAGGGTTCAGGAGTCAGAATCGACCGTTGGCCCACAGACTTCTGACTCCTGATTCCTGACCGCTGACTCCTGACGCCTGCCACCGGGGAGGATGCATCATGTCGGGCCACTCGCATTGGGCAACGATCAAGCACAAGAAGGGGGCGGCCGACGCCAAGCGCGGCAAGCTTTGGAGCAAGCTGAGCCGGGCCATCATCATTGCGGCCAAGCACGGCGGCGGCGACCCCAACATGAACCTCAAACTCCGCTACGCCATCGACAAGGCGCGCGAAGTCAGCATGCCCAAGGACAACATCGATCGGGCCGTCAAGCGCGGCACCGGCGAACTCGAGGGACAGACCTTTGAAGAATTGATCTACGAAGGCTTCGGGCCGAGCGGCGTCGCCGTCTTGATCGAAGTGCTCACCGACAATCGCAATCGCACCAACGGCGAGATCCGCAAGATCTTCGAAAAGAACGGCGGCAACCTCGGCGTCGCGGGTTGCGCCGGCTATCTGTTCGAGCGCAAGGGCGTCTTCAGCATCGACGCCGCGGCCATGGATGAAGACAGTCTCATGGCGATTGTGCTCGAGGCGGGCGCCGACGATATGAAAAAGGCCGGCGCGACCTATGAAATTATCTGCGACCCAACCGCTTTTCAGCACGTGAAAGCGGAGTTGGAAAAGCACAACCTGAAGCCGATTGTGGCCGAATTGCAGCACGTGCCCAAGGCGCCCATGGACCTGGATGCGGAGACGGGACAACGCATCTTGCGGCTCATGGAAGCGCTCGACGACCACGACGACGTGCAACACGTTTATTCCACGCTCAACATCTCCGAAGCGCTGGTGGCCGAGATGAGCAAGGGATAATGCCGTTTGCGGCGCTTTCGAAAGGCACACTATGCCGTCTCCGCTACCAGGCATGGATCCTTTTCTGGAGGATGCCGAGCTTTTCCCGGACTTGCACAATTCGCTCATCACCTATCTTCGCGAATCGCTGAACGCCACGCTTCCTTCTCCATATTATGCGGCGACCGCTTCTCGTGTGTGGATAGAAAGAAGCGGCGAGTTGATTGGCCCCGGCAAAAGGAGGGCGACTCGGCCAAGGATTGGCGCCGGCGTTGCGGAAGCCGATACGCCACATGTCATTCCCGTTTTCGTTGACGAAGTGCAGGAATCGTTTGTGGAAGTCTTTGCCAAAAAAGGCAAGGAACGTCTTGTAACATCCATGGAGTTGCTCAGTCTGTCCAGCAAAACGCCGCGCGACAGGGGGCGACGGAAGTACCTGAAAAAACAACAGAGCTTGTTGGGAAAGAAAGTACATCTGGTGGAAATCGATCTTTTGCGCGGCGGCAAGCACGTTACCGCCGTGCCTCGTGCTCTTGCGGAGGCCAAAGCCGGACCGTTTGATTACCATGTGTGCGTTCGTCGCTTCGACAAACCGGAAGAGTACCATGTTTATGCCTGGTCGCTCGGCGAACGCTTGCCGATCTTTTCTCTCCCCCTTTTGCCCGGTGACGGCAGCGTGCCCGTTGACTTGCAACAACTCTTCGACCGCGCTTACGATACGGGACCGTACCGATTTCAGGTCGATTATCGACAGAAACCGCCTCCCCCGCCCCTGACGGCGGAGCAAGCACGCTGGCTGAAGTGCGCACTGCGTGAAAAAGCGTCTTGATCCAAACATCGAGCGACGCATCGTTCGAGTGGTCGGTCGCATGAGGGCGTGATGGGTCTTTGGTGGTTGCCGGCCTTCGTTTGGACAAGCGCCTACCTGGTGGGCGCCATCCCATTCGGCTACCTCGTGGCCCGCGCCCGCGGAGTGGACATTTTTCAAGCCGGCAGCGGCAACATCGGCGCCACCAACGTCGGCCGCATCCTGGGCAAGAAGTTCGGCATTCTCGTTTTTGTTCTCGATTTCGCCAAGGGAGCGCTGCCGGTCCTCGCCGCACTTTGGTGGAAAAACCAACACCTATCAGAAGAGCCGGCTTGGCTGCACGAAGGTTGGCTCGAAGTCGGCGCTGGCTTGGCGGCGTTCCTGGGCCACATGTTCCCCGTCTATCTCGGCTTTCGCGGCGGCAAGGGCGTGGCCACCGGCGCCGGCGTGGTCGCGGTGCTGTTTCCAGGTGCCTTCTTGGGCGCTGTATTCGTGTGGTTGACCGTAGCCGGTGCCACTTCCATCGTCTCACTGGCGTCGTTGGCGGCCGCGGCCGCCTTGGTGGGTTTGCATTTCGCGGTTAGTCCGCAACTTGGCTGGACCGATCCGCGCTCGCTCTTTTGCCTCGTGGCTGCGGCGCTGGTGTTCGTCCGCCATCGCTCCAACCTCGGCCGACTTCTAAGAGGTAACGAAAACCGCATGAAGGGAGACATCATGCCGAATCTCGCAAAGACTCTGCACGTATTATTTCTGGGTTTGTGGTTCGGCAGCGTGGTGTTCTTCTCGTTCGTCGCCGCACCGCTTTTGTTTCAAGCCTTCGAAGCATTGGGCAAGAACCCGGATCGACCTGAATGGTTTCCGCTGACACAGACTTTTGCCAAGGTAACCGAAGAGTTGGACGGCACGAAAGAACAAGGCAGCCGGGCCGCGGGCTTCGCGGTCGGGCCGATCTTTCCATGGTACTTTCTCTTGCAGGGCGCGTGCGGCTTTGTAACAGCCGTCACGGCGCTGGCTTGGGCGCGAACGAACCGGACCGAACGCGTACACTCTTGGCGGGCGAACTTGCTGATACTTGCCCTCGCGTGCGTCCTTATCGGTTGGCCTGTGGAAAAAAAAGTGACCGACTTGCGCGGGCCGCGCAACGCGGCGACACATGCCTATCTGCAAGCCAGCGAGACCGATGCGGCCGCGCTGGAAACGATGAAGCAAGCGCGCCGCGAGTTTTTTACCTGGCACATGGTCAGCCTGGTGCTCAACTTTGTCACCGTGCTCGGCGTCGGCGCAGCCTTGGCGCTCGCGACGCGGCTACCGCAATTGGATTCAGCACAAGTGCCTGCCGCAAGCTAAAGCCTGCGGCTACAGTGAAGTGGATTCTTGTAGCCGCAGGCTTTAGCCTGAGGCCTTCGGTGCCGGAAAAAGCCATTTCAACAAGAAGTGTGTTGGCAGGTAGGCAAACAACGGCAGCCCGGCTATGAGCGACGCCAACCACGCCAGCGGCGGCATCCAGGTTTGTGCAGTTTCGTCGCTTAGTCCATGCACATAGTTGATGTTGACCGGTAGGTTCTTGTTGTCGGTTGGCGCCGGCGGCGCCGGCATGACGAAATAGCAAATTAGGAGCACGACTATTGCAAGCGCGGACCAAACGACGAAGGCGCGGCGATCATATCCCAATCGCCACACCAGCCAGATCAGGAACAGCGGAAGCCAGAAATGAAAAAACGACAAGCCGCGCGTGAAAAGCGGAATGCCGGGATCGAACATGTACGCTGTCATTCCCGTTACTGTGTAGCCGAAAACGCCAGCCAGGAAATCAACCATCCAAACGATCTGCGGCACCAGAATTCCGACCAGCGGCGCGGAAGCCAGCAGCGAATTCTCCAGCCACAAAGCGGCCAGTGTCATGAAGAGAGCGACGTCGCAGAAATACAGAAAATTGGTCGGGCCATAGTCGATCCAGTATTTCGGCACGAGTATGGCCATGAACGCCGTGTAGAGGAGTTTGACCAAGAGAGGGATCGTCCTCTTTCGTGGGTGGGGAATCATCCCAAAGAGGATACCACGGGAGTGTCCGGGATTCACCGGCAACTTGATTGCAGCGCAGGGCGCACCGCGCCTGAACAATTGCAAGTTCAGCTACGAATTGACTTCGTTCCAGCGTTGCCGCACCTCTTGCGGCGTCGCCGATCCTGTGACGCCGATCTGCTGGATAGTGATAGAAGCGACCAGGTTGCCGAATGCCGCTGCCTCACTTAACGATGCGCCCGCGGCGAGCGCGCAGGCGATGCCCGCGCTGACGCTGTCGCCGGCGCCCACCGGATCGATCGGGCCGGTCACCGGATATGCGGGGATCTCTTGCAGCGCGGCCTCCGAGCCATGAGGATCGGCGATTAGAATCCCATCCTCGCCGCAGGTGCAGAAAACCGGCCGCCGCGTTGTCCTGGCGAGTGCCCCAGCGGCTTCGCGCACGTCATCCAAACCCATCGCGTGTCGGCATTCGCGCGCATTGGGTTTGGAACAGACGTTGCGGAACAAGCCGATCCGCTCCCGGCTATCGGCAAGAACGACTTTGTTCGGCGTTTGTTCCGCCAACGCGCACAGCCGCTCGCGCACTTTTGCCGTGACGACGCCGCAGTCGGACTCGCTGACCTGATCGAGCACGAGCAAAGCGTCCGCCTCTATCCAGGCCGGTTCCAATGTACTCAAGAGTTTGCTCTGGGTTTCTGCGCCGAGCGCTGTGCGGTTCTTGATATCCAGCCGATTCAGCTCGCGCGGCACTGTGCCCGTTTGGCACAGCATCGGTTTGGCGTAGGTCGGCGTGCGGCGCGTCGGATCCGTCCAAATCGACGCAGCATCCACCGACGCGAGTCGACGCAGCGCTTGCCGCAATTCGTAGCCTTCGCCGTCGTCGCCAAGTACCGAGAGTGGCACAATGCGTCCCACGCCGAGGGCCGCAAGGTTATTGATGACGGTGCCTGCCGCCCCGGGGTGGGAGCGCACCCGCGTGACTTGATAAGCATCGAGCCCGGTTTCCAGCGAGGGTTCGGTCAATGCAGCGTCGATGTCGAGATAGCGGTCCAGAAACAGATCGCCCAGGACAGCAATACAGAAGTTGGGCAGTTTCTGCAGAATGTCGTTGAGTGTGGAGTTGTTTAGAGTCATCACCGTCCTCGCACGGACTCACAACAACGACGGCTCCTGCGGATCGACCGCGATCAAGCCTTGAAAGGTTTGCAGCACTTCGATGACCATCAGGTAGTCGTTGAAATGGTCCATTTCCGGATCGGGCATGTCGCTGGCCACTTCGACGCGGCGGCTACAGGTGGAGATGCCCATCTCCTCGTCCGCGCCGCCGATGTGGTCGGCAATGCGGCGCGATTCCTCGAGCACCTCGGGGCCTTCTCGAATCCGCAAGTGGATTTCCCAATCATCCTTCGAGAGCGTGATCTGGCTCGGCGCTTGCTCTAGCTTCCAGCCGGGAAACGTGCCGGCCAGCTTTTTTGCCGCCGCGGCCAGGGTGAAATCCGTGTCGGGTTTGAGAAGTCCGAAGGCTTGATACATGGCAGGTCCTTTTGCATTAGGATAGTATTGCCGCCACTAAAGTTGACAAAAAGGCCTTCCACAAGTTCTGCGGTCTACTGGCCTCCCATCAACTTGCCTAATCGTTTTTGAGCCGAAGTCAGTGTCGGAACTTCGTGCAGTGCCTTCCAAAAGTCTAGTTGGCCTTCAGGGGTCAATCGAATGGTTCCTGGGCGCGGTACCCGTTTTTCCTGTCTCTTCGGTCGTTTCCGTGACTGTTTTCTGGTCATTGAATCATGTCTGAAGATTCTGTTTCGGCTGCGTCAACAGTGATACTACCACCAGCACCAAGAATCCCAGCGGGATCGTCACAATCCCCGGCTGGCTGAACGGCACCCAGGCGGCGTCCGCGGATAGGCCGTAGACTTTGGTGAATGCCTCCTCGCTCGCCAGGATCCACCCCAACGACGACACCATCCCGGCAATGATGGCCCAGGTCACTCCTTGTTTGGTTGTCCGCGACCAGAACAGGACCATAACGAGCGCGGGCAGGTTTGCCGACGCGGCCACGCTGAACGCCCAGCCGACCAGAAAGCTGACGTTCAAGCCCTGGAACAGGATGCCCAAGAGAATGGCAATCGCGCCAACGCCGACCGCGGCGAACTTGCCCAGGCGCACCTTTTCGTGGTCGGCCAACTCTATCTTGAAAAAGCTGGTGACCAGGTCGTGCACGACCGCGCCCGAGGCCGCCACGATCAGGCCGCTGACCGTGCCGAGCACCGTGGTAAAGGCGATGGCCGAGATGACTGCGAACAGGAATTCGCCAAAGGACCTAGCGAGCAGCGGCGCCGACATGTTGCTGTCGGTAACGTCGAGGGCGCCGGAAGTCATCGCACCAAGGCCCATGTAGAGCGTGAGCACGTAGAAGAAGCCGATGCTGGCAATGCCGACGACTGTGCTTTTGCGGGCCGCGATTTCGTCTTTCACCGTGTAATAACGAATGAGGATGTGCGGCAGCGACGCGGTGCCGCAGAAAAGCGCCAGCATGAGCGACAAGAAATCGAGCTTGGGCGCCAGCGCTTCGCCGCGAATGCCGCGAAACGCCGGGATCTTGCCGGGCCGCAGCACTTCGTCCCCCGGCGTCGGCTCGGGAAGATAGGTCGTGGTCGTGCCGCTTGCGCCAGTTTGCGTTTTGCTCCGCCAAAGCACGATTTCACTTTCGCGCAGGACGCTGAAAAACTCCAGCGGTCCGACGGGCCCAGTCGCGGCCACGCCGCCCGGCAGCTTCGTGATATGCCCCACCGGCCGCAGTTGACCCTCGCCGGGTTTGGTCCCGAGTAGTTGGCCGTTGACCAGGACGTCGCCGCTGGACGTGCGCGTTACCGTCTGCGGCGTCATCGCTTCCGAACTTGTGTCCGCAACAAAGCCGCGCTTGAGGATCAGTATTGTCAGCACCGTGCTGAAAAGAACCAGGAGCGAGCCTTTCAAGAACTGCACATAGGTCGTGCTGACCATGCCGGCGGTTACAACGATGAGCACGACGACCGCGCCGACCATGAGCACGCCGATCCAGTGCGGCAGCCCCAAAAGCGGCTGAATCAACACGCCGGCGCCGACCATTTGCGGAATCAGATAGAAGACGCTGATGGCCAGCGTGCTCACCGCGGCCGCCAGCTTGATACCCTTCGAGTGAAACTTCGCGTCCAGCGCGTCCGCGAATGTGTACTTGCCAAGTCGGCGCAAGGGTTCGGCAATAACGAACAGCGCCACGACCCAGCCCGCGAGATAGCCGATCGAGTATAAGAAGCCGTCGTAGCCGAAAAAGGCGATCATGCCGCAGATGCCCAGAAAGGAAGCTGCGGAGAGATAGTCGCCGGCGAAAGCGATGCCGTTCACAAACCAATGGATTTGTCCATGCGCTGCGAAGTATCCCTGTGAGCTGCGGGCTTTCGCGCCAAAATAGAAGCTCAATCCCAAGGTGACGGCAACGAACAGCGCAAAAATGGACACGGCCAAGAAAGAGGTTTCGTGAATCACCTGCGGTCCTCCTTTTTGGGAGGACCGGAACGGCACAACCACATGTAAGCCAGGGCCAAGACGAGCGCGAGGCCGATGAGGCCAAAGCCGTACCAGACGGCGAGATTAACGCCCGCAGCCGGCACGGCGTCCATCACTTCCGGCTTGAACGTGTTGAGCAACACGAAACCGCAATAGAAGACGAGATAGAAAAACAAGAGCACAAGACCGGTGCGCGCAGCCAAAGTAGGCCTCCCAAGCAAATAACGACTTGGCCAAGTCTATTGCCCGAGGCCCCCTCTTCGCAAGAGCGGTCGATGACATTTGCGCGCAAAACCGCCAAGGCGCAATGGAAAGTCACAGAAGAAACTTCTGCGTCTTTCTTTGCGCCTTTGGCGTGAGTTTCAGTCCGCGCGCAGAACGCGAACGGCCGTCTTAACCGACTGGTGGGAAGCCTCCGGCGGACTAAGCCGCCCATGGCGCCAGCCTTTTCCCACCAGCCGGTTTAAGACGGCCGTTCGGTCTATGACAAACCGGCAGGCAGATTGTGGTCATGCCTGCGCGGATTCAACAAAGTGATGCACCTGGTGTGCCAAGTCCACACCAAGTATTGCTCCGGGTGGGGTGACCAGGACACAGTCGGATCGTCCTTGTCTTTCTTGCCTTTTTTCTCGTCACCCTTGTCTTTTTTGTCCTTGGGATCCGCTTTGGGCGGATCCTTCTTTGGTTGCAGCTTGGGCGGCGGCGCCTTCGGATCCACCGGCGGCTTCACGTCCGGCGGTTTGACATCCGGCGGCTTCTTGTCGACCTTGACCGGCGGCTTCACATCGGGCGGCTTTACATCGGGCGGCTTTTTGTCACCCTTAGCCGGCGGTTTGACGTCCGGCGGCTTCTTGTCGACTTTGACCGGCGGCTTCACATCGGGCGGTTTGACGTCCGGCGGCTTCTTGTCACCCTTAGCCGGCTTCGCCGGTATCACTTGCGGCTTCTTGGCCTCAAACTTCGGCAGCGTTTTTTCAACTTGCTTGGGAGTCGCCGGCAAGGGCGGCGGCTGCACCTTGGCTTCCACCTTGCCTTTCACGTTGCCGGCCACCGCGATCTTGGGCAAGTCGATCTTCGCTTTGCGCGGCTGATCGGTCGGCTTTTCCGGGGGGCCGCCTTGGGCACGCACCTGCGCATCAATCTGCCTGCGCTCCTTCGCCGCCAACCGTGCTTGCTCCACGTTCTTCTGCAACTGGCCGAGCGCTTGCTTCGACACGGGTTGCAGCTTCAGGTCTTCTGCGCCCAGCTTGGTCAAATTGGCTATTGGCGCGACCATGGTCAAGTCCTGCGCCAACTGCTGGGCGTTGGTGACTTTCACGTTTTGTTTGCCGACGCGCACGGTGTTGTTGACGGTTATGTTCTTGATGGTCGTGTTTTGTTCCACGAACGTGCTGGGCGGCCGGGGCGCAAGGCCGGTGCGGCGATCGTCGTAGAATCCGCGCATCGAGGTAACCCAGTGGCGATCGCGCCAGCCGTAATACGCCAAGAGCGGATTGGGAGCATTGCGTCCTATCTGATAATCGAACCACGGCACAAAGCCGACGCGCGCATAGGTGGAATCGAAATAGTCGCCGTAGTAGTAATGCCGATACGCGGGTCTTGCAAACAAGGCGCCGTACAGGGAAAGCGGGGCCAGAGCATAGTACGGCCGGTAGATATGGCCGCCGCCCAGCCAAACGTTGCCAAAGCGAACGGAGGCGAAGAGCAGGCCGCGATGTTCCAGGGGATAGTCCCAGCAGCTATTCACGAACAAGTAACCCGAGGGCGTCCAAACCCAATGGTCCGGACAATAGACCCAGCCGGGCCGCTGCGTGTACCAAAAACCGGGCCGCCAATAGAAGCGGCTTTGCCGATAAACCCAGCACCCTGGTGCATAGGCGCTCTCCACGCTCGGCGCCGGCGTCGACGGACCGGCTTCAATGGATTCCGGCGGCGGCGGCGCATATTCAATCTCGGTTTGGTCGACGTTGGCCCAATAGCCCGGCACCCACTGCCAGCCCCCGTCGGCTTGCGACCAATAGCCGATCACCCATGTGCGGCCCGGAGGAAAGTCGCGCCAATGCCCGCTTACCCAAAGGTAATCTCCTTCGGTGTCGTCCCAGGCCCAGTAACCCGTGATCCAGTTGACGTTGTGGCCTTCAGGCCGCTGATCCGGCGGCAACTCATTGATCGGTTCGGGCGGCTTCTGTTGGATGATCGGCATAGGTTGCGCGGTCGTCGCCGTCACTTCGATAAACGCTTCGTGCAATGGCCCGCGCGTCAAAGGCTCGATGCCTTCGGTCGAGGCCTGCGCGTCGGCTTCCACCTTCAGTTGGGCGAATGCGTTGTCGTCGCGTGCGACGCCGAGAAGGACAACGCTCAGAAA
This sequence comes from Gemmataceae bacterium, assembly GCA_022616245.1. Lineage (GTDB taxonomy): Bacteria > Planctomycetota > Planctomycetia > Gemmatales > Gemmataceae > JAKEFD01. Next base: position 28,798 of record JAKEFD010000256.1, on the reverse strand, counting down.
GACGAGGCTTCCAGCAATCAATGAAACACGTTTCATGACTCAAATCCCCTAGGTGAGTGCGCCCAAAGCGGGCCCCAAATCGTCTGAAAGGGTTAACGCACGCTCCGTGCCGATAGCCGCTTTTTTCAGGATTGGCCGTAAGTCGTTTGGCAATATGCCGATGTGATCTCGCAGAAAATGCAACCGCGATATGGCACAGAGCAATTGTGAATTCCCATTCGCGGAGTGGGCACACGGGTTCTCACCGCTCCTGTCCGAGCCCGCGATTATGTCCGAGCCGCGTGCAGCCGGAACTTTTCCAATTCTTGCCGTAGGTTTTCTGGGCTGAGTGCTTGCTTGGAGATGAGCGCTTGGATGCGGCCATGGAGCCGGGCGCGGTCTTCCGCGGAAAGGTCTTTTGCGGTCACCACGATGATGGGCAATCGCTGCAGGTCCGACTTCTCGCGCACGGCTTCCGCGACCGCGAAACCGTCCAAGTCGGGCATCACGAGGTCGAGGAAAATCACGTCGGGCCGATTCGTTTCCAGCCATGCCAAAGCTTCCTGTCCGTTCGCCGATTCTGAGACGTGCATGCGCTCTTCTTGCAAGAGATCGCGCAGGAGTTTTCGCGCGGCAGGATCATCATCGACTACCAAGGCATGAGCAGACCCGCGCTCGAACAAACTTGGCTCCAGGGCGCGCAATCGGCCCACGAACGCATCGCGGTCGAGCGGCTTGACGAAGAACTCGCGCACCGCCAGACCGCCTGCGGGCAGGAATTGTTCCGTGACGGTAACGATGACGACCGGTATCGACGCGGTTTCCGGCTGGGTCTTGAGCGCGGTAAGGACTTGCCAGCCGTCGATGCCGGGGAGCAGGACATCGAGGAGAATGAGGTTCGGGCGAAGCTGACGGGCCATGACCAGTCCGGTTTCACCGTCAGCGGCCGCCGCGGTCGCGAGTCCCTCTTCGTTGAGCCAATCGAGCAGCAGTTTGCGTGTCGCGGGGTAGTCCTCAATTACCAGGGCCAACGGCTTGGGCGAGTCCGTTGCCGGCGGCTGCGCGGCGCAGATTGTTTCGCATTTGGCGGCCGGCATTAACGCGCGCGGCAGCACAAAGGTGAACGTGCTGCCGATGCCTTCTTGACTTTGAAGCCAGATTTTGCCTCCCATGCGCTCCACGAGCTTGCGCGTCAAGGACAGCCCCAGACCGGTGCCTTGCGGGCGCTCTGCGCCGGCGCCCTGCACTTGTCGAAATTCCTCCCAAATGACGTTTTGATTTTGAGGGGCAATGCCGATGCCGGTGTCCGCCACGAACACGCGCAAAGCCGCCGCTTGCTCCGGCGCAACTTCAGACGCTTCCGGCGTCGCATCCTGCACCCATTGACCGCCAACCGTCACGCGGCCGCCGGCGGCAGTGAACTTATAGGCGTTGGACAGCAGGTTGTAGAGCACCTGCCGGAAGCGCGCCGGGTCGGAAACGAGCTTCGCGCTGTGATCCATCGGCTCCACGCGCACCACGAGATTCTTTTCCTCCGCCAATGGCCGCAACGTCGACAGCACCTCCGCGACGGCGTCCCCCGGCGCGAATTCCTCGGCCTGGAATTCCATCCGACCGGATTCCACCTTGGCCAGATCGAGAATGTCGTTAATGAGGTCCAACAGATGTTCGCCGGCGCGGGAAATGTCCTGCAAATAGTCCAATTGCTTGGCGTTGAGCGTGCCGAAGCGTTGCGTCGACAGCATTTTGGACATGCCGATGACCGCATTGAGGGGAGTGCGCAGCTCGTGGCTCATTTTGGCGAGAAACTCGGTCTTGGCCTGGTTGGAGGCCTCGGCAGCTTCCTTGGCGCGGCGCAGATCCCCTTCTTTGATCGATTCGGTAATGTCGGTGCATGTGCCGATCCACTCGCGTACGGCGTTAACGCCCAGAAGCACCGGCACGCCGCGGCACAAAAACTGGCGATACTCTCCCTGACCCGACCGGATGCGATATTGCAGCTCGAAAGGCGTTCGTTCGCGCACGGCCGATTCCCAAGCTTGGCGCAGCGTCGCGCGATCCTCCGGGTGGACCGCGTCGAACCAACCGTCGCCGCGGATGCTTTCCTCGTTCTGACCTGTGTAATGACGCCAGCCGGGTATGTCGTGCACAACCTTGCCGGCCGCGTCCGTGGTCCAAAGGATGTGCGACGTGGCGCCGATGTAACGTTGATAGGACTCTTTCTGTTCCTGTAAGCTGGCCGTCATTTGGGACAGAGTCAAACCCATATGGTTGAAATGAACGATCAGCTCGCCGATTTCCGCGGGACCATTCGGCGTCAGCATCTGAAAGCGGCCGCCGATAAGTTCCTTCGTAGCTTGGCGCAGTTGGTCAATAGGCCGCGTCACGCTGCGCGCGGCGCGCAGCGCCACGAACAGCGCCAAGCCCATGCCCGCAGCCAAGGTGATGCCGATCAGCCAAAAGCTCTCTATCGTTTGCTGATGCACTTGAGTGCGCAGCGCGTGCAACCGGCTTTCTTCGTCGCGAATGAGTGCGGCGATTTCATTTTGAATGTCGGCCATCAGCGGGTTCGTGACGCCGAAAATGTCGCGCACGATCTTGTCGAATTCCTCACGTGTTTGCATCGGCCGGGGCGCCATCTGGAGGATGGACGCGACCATAAGGGGATGCCAGATCGCTTCCACCTCCAGTATTCGGTCCAGACGGCGCAGGTGCTCGGGTTGATTCTGCGACTTGTCCTTGAGCGCATGGGCGATCTGGCGAAACGAGCCGCGGTTTTGCATGTAGTCGTGCTCGAGGGCCTTCACGTCCAGGCCCAGGCCCAGAGCGTGGCCGCGATTGGCCAGGCGCATCTGGTTGACCCGGTCTTGCAGTTCAAAAAAACTGTTGAGAAACACATGTGAAGCTTGCTCTTCGTTCAGTACGCTCTGAAGCCGCTGGATGGCGATGCCCGCCACCATGGCCACCGCGAGAAACAAGACGAGCGGAAAGCCTGTGCCGATGAGCAAGCGCGCCAAAAGTGAGTTGAACTTCCAACGCATACTTACGCCGTCGCGCTGGTTTGGATAATGCGCTGCAGTTTTTCCAAGAAGACGAAGGGATCGTCGGTGACTGGCTTCGTGACGTACGCGGCGCAGCCGGCCGCCATTGCCTCCTCGATGGTATGGGCCATGGCGTGGGCCGAAACCGCCACAACCGGAATGTCCGCCGTCTTGGGGTCTGCCTTGAGCTCGCGCACGTAGGTGACGCCGTCGATGCCCGGCAATTGCACGTCCATGAGTATGAGGTCCGGCCGATGCTGTGCGATAATCTCCCGCGCCGCTTCCGCCGATGCCGCTTCGAACACTTCGAACTCAAAGGACAAGAGATCGCGAAAAAGCTTGCGATTGAGGGGATGATCTTCGACGAGCAGCACGCAGGGCATGGCAAGTCCTCCGAAGCTCTCGTCTATTATCGGCACGAGGGACCTAATTGCCACGCCAGCCCGAGGATCTGACGACAATGGTGTTGCGACGCCTCTCTCGCCAGTCCACCGTTCTGACGTGGCAAATCAGTGCGCCGCCTCCGTCCTGCTCGATTGTCCAAGCAAGGAGCCCTCGGCGGCGACCATTTCCACAGGTAAAAAAACAGGGCGGGAACCAAGACTCCCTGTGATGCCCAAGCACAGGAATCACGACCGGCTCAGGGAGATTGGTCCCGCGCCACTGTTCCGTTCTCGCGATCTCGATTCCCGTCCTCGCGAGAATGGCTCGCTAATGTCTTCGCCCCGTCGACAACCCTCCTCATCTGTTCGATTCGATTCGTTGCCGATTCCATGGTATGCAGGTTGCATGCCAATCAGGCTCAGGCGGCTTTTGTCCGGGATAGAGGTCGGTTTATACGGCAGCGTTCGACGATTCGGGGACACCCAAACCAGCGATGGGAAATGGATTGCGCACTAGAGAGAACGCCGCTTCCCGTTTTCGTACAATGTCCGCCGCCTTCATTTTGCGGAAAGGAAGAGCAGTGCAACGCCGTATCTTGATTGCCGAGGATTCGGACAAGACGCGTCAGCAGCTGCAGACGTTGCTGGAGGCCGAATCCAGATTCGAAGTGGTTGCTGTGGCCGACGGCTCCGAAGCGCTCAAGGCGCTGGAAAAGAAATCGTACAGCATCTTCCTCACCGACTTCAAGATGCCGGGCATGGACGGACTCGAGCTCATTGAGGAAGTGCGCCGCCGTGAGATTCCCGTCAGCGTCATCGTCATGACCGGCTTTGGCAGTGTCGATAAGGCGGTCGAGGCGATGAGGCTGGGCGCAGTCGATTTTCTCACCAAACCCGTCGACGCCGATCACCTGCTGCTTGTCATCGACCGGGCGCTGCGCGAGCGCGGCCTGATGGATGAGCTGGTGCAGTTACGATTGCAATTGCAAGACGAATTCTCCTTTCAGAACATTCTCAGCAGAAGCCCGCGCATGCACGCGATGTTTGAGATGATCAAGAATGTCGCCGCGACAACGACCACTGTGCTGATCGAGGGCGAGACCGGCACCGGCAAAGAGCAGGTCGCGCATGCCATTCACGAGGCCTCCAAGCCGCTGCGCAAGGGTGAAATGATTGCCTTTAATTGCGCGGCCATGCCGGAAAACCTGTTGGAAAGCGAGCTGTTTGGCCATGAAAAAGGCGCCTTCACGAGCGCCATCAGTCAGCGCGTCGGCCGGTTCGAGCTGGCCGACGGCGGCACGCTGTTTTTGGACGAGGTGGGGGACATACCGCAGCCGATGCAAGCCAAGCTGTTGCGCGTCTTGCAAGAGCGCCGCTTCGAGCGCGTCGGCGGCACGACGCCCATTGAAGTGGACGTGCGCGTCATCGCCGCCACCAACCGTTCCCTGGAGCGGCTGGTGCGCAAAGGCCGGTTTCGCGAGGATCTGTTCTATCGCTTGAATGTCGTGAAAATGGAGCTGCCGCCCTTGCGCGAGCGCATGATGGATGTGCCGCTTCTGGCAACTCATTTTGCGCGCAAGTACGCGCGACCGGGCGAGCCGCCCAAGAACATTTCTCCCGCGGCGATGGAGAGATTGCTGGCCTTTTCCTGGCCCGGAAACATCCGGCAGCTGGAAAACTGCATCGAACGCGCTTGCGTCACCTGCCGCGGAGCCGCCATCGAACCGGACGATTTGGCCCCCGAAATCATGACGTCGCCGAAAAACAATGCTGTGTCCGCTGTCGATTTGTCCAAACCCTTGCCGGCCGTGCTGAACGAAGCAACGGCAACGCTGGAACGACAGTACTTGATCCGAGCGCTAAAGAAGAGCCGGGGCAATGTCAGCCGCTGCGCGAAAATCTGCGGCCTGTCGCGCCGCAGCGTGACGGCAAAACTCGCGGAATACCAGATTCAAAAAGACGAATTCAAGGAATGAAAAAAGCCCTTCGAGTTTGGCTCGAAGGGCTCAACCCGCCTGCCGGTATGCCTGGGGGTCTGCGAGCAGGCATTCGGCTCTTCCTCCCAGGATGTTGCGGGGTATGACAAGGGAGGATCAGGTTGATTCATGCTTCCTGGCAGGGAAGCGGTTGGTTACTTCTCCGCTTTGAGTTCAGTAATCTTCGTGGCGGAGTGGATGTTGTCACGCGTTTCGTACGCGACGTTGACGCGCATCCCTTGTTTCAGGTCGGGGAATGTGCCGGGGCCGCTTAGCAGTTGAATTTTGGTTTCATCTGTTGCGCGCACGGTCAAGTCGCCCGCGTCGTTCTTGAGATTCACGCTGCGGGTGACGGCGTCCAATGATTGAATGCTCCCTTCAAAGGACTTGCCCGCGACCAGATCGCGCAAGCCGCCGACCCCGCTTTGCACGTCCTGCGACATTTTCTTTTTGTCGATTGTTAGCTGGACGTTAGTCTTGCCGGTGTTGGCGTCCGTGGACGTGGAGAACCCCCACCAGTTGAGATAGAATCCCAGTGCGCCGACAACAACCAGGCAGAGCACGAGGAAGATCAAGAAGCCGCGCATGAATTGGCCCTCCGTTTGCAAAACTTCTGTGGCCCCCCCTACAAGAGCAAGCGCGATGCCAATTTCATTCTCGCGACAGGTTGCGGCTACAATTGCATGCTCTGAAAGAAGATATGTGCAATTCTCATTCGGGCGTCGCGCTGGGTTCAATTGGGCGCGGACTTGTCCTGCGCAGCAGCGATTACAGGATTGGGAACGACGGTGCCCAAGTTGCATCGTCGCATGACTTTTGTTTTGGTGCCAAATGAATGCCGAGCGGCATGCGGAAACGCGCGACCTCCACCACGCATTGGGGAATTGCCTCAATCGCATTGCCCTGCAAGCAGCCATCTTGAAGAAGAAGCTGTCTTCGAACGAGCAGCAAGACGTCACGACGATCCAAGATGAGTGCAAAGCCGCGGCGGCGATACTGGAACGATTGCGCGCACTTGCCGTATCTTGAGGATCGGTTTGAAAACCAAGTTAGCCGGTCTCACGAGGCCGGCTTACCGTGGATTTCCCAAACGCTGTAACGCGTCTTGGCAGTACGCGAACAGGTTCAGATCAATCAACTCGCGCTCAATTTCGTCGGGGCCGGCCGACAGCAGCGACCGGGCTACCACCGCTACCAAACAGTCCGCGAACCGTTGTCGCGCTCGGCGCAAGAGTTGGCGAACGCCCGTGGCAGTGACCACCCTGCCCAACCGGACCGACAGCCGCTGCGCCAGCCGCGCCGAACGCGTTTGCGGATGCGTGGTCTTGAAGCGCAGCACGCTGAAGTACAAGGAGCCCGTTTGCTTCTGTAGCCGCGCCAGCGCCTTCCAGGCTTGCAACAGTAAGCACTGTCGCCACTCGCGCACAAAAACGGAGTCGATCGGCGGCTTGCCGAAATGTTGCGGCGACCCGCGACGATTGGCCTCTTGGTTTAGGTCCTCGTCTTCGTCGAAGAAAAACTCGGCCGGAAATGGTTGCGGCCCCTTCTTTTTTCGCAATTGCTGCCGCTTCCAGTAGTCCAGCGCCAGATTTCGCACCGCTGCCTTGACAAGGTCTCGGAAGCGGCCACGCGCGGGGTGCGCTTGCCGGAAGTCGCCGCGCAAGAAACGCACGCAAAACTCGTGGGTGAGTTCCTCGGCGATGTCCGCGTTTCGGACCATGCTGCGCAGATAATAGTAGACCGGTTGGTAGTAGCACAGGACCAGTCGCTGCAGCGCCGCCACTGCCTCGTCGCCGGCGCAATGATGAGCCTTCACAAACGTGGTCCAGCGCGTCTTGATCCTGCTCAAGCGATTGCTTGCAACCTTGCCGCTCATGATGCCCCTTCTCGCGAGAATTGCGCTGCGCGGCGGACGTCACGCGCGCCTCTGTTCCGTTCAAATCCGAGCGGCCATCATACCCTGCCTCATCACCAAAAACAAGAATCGCGCGTCACGGTCGCGCGACGTGTCGATTAGGAAGAAATGGGTTGACTCTCCTCGCGCATTGGACACAATCATGCCATCCCGCCCGTGGAGTCAACCATGCGCGCGCTAACTTGCCTAACTGCATTGGTCATCTGCTTCCCGCTTCTTGCGCAAACGCTGCCTCAGCACAATCCGCGGCAGACGCTCAATCGCTATTTGCTCGGCGAAGCCAAAAAGCACTTCGACGAGCGCCGCAAGATCGTCGCCAATCTCAAGACGCCAAGTGAGATTCAGGACCGACAAAAGCAACTGCGCGCAAAGTTCATCCAAGCGCTTGGTGGTTTTCCGGAAAAAACCCCGCTCAACGCACAGGTCACCGGCATGTTGAAGGCGGACGGCTTTCGCGTCGAAAAAGTCATTTACGAAAGCCGGCCCCACCACCACGTCACCGCGAACTTTTACATCCCCGACGGGAAAGGCCCCTTCCCCGGCGTACTGGTTCCCTGTGGCCACAGCGCCAACGGCAAAGCGGCCGAAGCGTATCAGCGCGTCTGCATTCTCATGGCGAAGAACGGCCTCGCTGTGCTCTGCTACGATCCCATCGGCCAAGGCGAGCGCATTCAGCTCTTGGACAAGACCGGCAAACCGGCGATTCCCGGCAGCACTTCCGAGCACACCATGGTCGGCGTCGGCGCTTTGCTTGTGGGACAGAGCACGGCGACCTATCGCATCTGGGACGGCATTCGCAGCCTGGATTATCTGGAAAGCCGGCCGGAAATCGATCCTAAGAAACTCGGCTGCACCGGCAACTCCGGCGGCGGCACGCTCACTGCGTACCTCATGGCGCTCGACGATCGCATCTGGGCCGCCGCGCCGTCGTGTTACATCACGTCGCTCGAACGCTTGTTCGAGACCATCGGTCCGCAAGACGCCGAGCAAAATATCACGGGCCAGGTCGCCTTCGGCATGGAGCACGCAGATTATTTGACCATGCGGGCGCCCAAGCCGACGCTGATGGCCGTCGCGACGCAAGATTTTTTCGACATCCAGGGCGCCTGGACCACGTTTCGCGAGGCCAGCTTGATCTACGGCAAGCTCGGCTACGGCGAACGTGTGGCGCTGTTCGAGTTCGACGACAAGCACGGCTTCTCCAAGCCGCGCCGCGAAGCCGCCACGCGCTGGCTGTGCCGCTGGCTGCTTGGCAAAGACGAAGCGATCTTCGAAGGCAACTTCCCCAACATCAAAGACGCGGACCTGCAATGTACGCGCAGCGGCCAGGTGCTGGAAGATTTCAAAGGCAAGTCGGCGTTTCATTTCAATCTGGAACAAGCGCAAGCGCTCGCGGGCGAGCGCGGCAAGTTCTTGGCAACCCCTGATCTTGAAAAGCAACGAGCGGAAATTCGGCGACTGATCCGCCTTCCCAAGACTTTGCCGGACAATGCGGAGGAATGGAAGAACTTCTCGACAAACCTGAACAACAAAGAAAACCGGCTCTACAGCTTCCCTTTCAGCACGGAAAATGGCATTGAATTGCACATGACCGCTTTGAGGCCCCAGCAGTTGACGGCAAACCCCATTCTCGTCTTGCACGATGACGACGGGTTGCGGCAATCAAGCAAGAAAGCGCAAAAAGCGCAGCTCGCGGAAAGTCACATCCTGCAGTTCTCCGTTCGCGGCTTTGGCCAAACCGCTGCATCTATTCCCGGCAAGAAGCCGGCCTTTTTTGGCTCGGATTTCAAAGAGGCGTTTCTTGCCATTCACTTGGATCGGCCCTTGCTGGGACAACGTGTGTTCGACATCTTGTCTGTCGTGGACCTGGTGTGCCGCAGCACAAACAGCAAAGAGGTCGACGTTCATGCCACAGGCGCCCTGGGTCCTATCGCTCTCCACGCCGCCGTGTTGGATTCGCGCATCGCCAAGTTGACGTTGGAGAACTCGCTCGTCTCTTGGATGAACGTCGTGCAATCGCCGATCAGCTACAACCAGCTGACCAATGTCGTGCCCGGTGCTCTGAAAGTCTACGACCTGCCGGACCTCGCCGCCCTGGTCGCGCCGCGGCCTTTGACCATCCGAAATGCCCTGGACACAGAGGGCAATCCCATAGCCCAGAAGGAGTTGGAAAAGGCCCACGGATCGGCCCGCGCACGCTATCGCCAAGCCCAGGCCCAGAAGAATTTGAAGCTGGAAGGAAAAGACGGGTTTTGACTTCGACCTGGTTGAGAAACATCCGGCAAAATCGCGTGTTTAACTGTTGTATTGGTGCTATCTTTCTTGGTAGAAAATAAGTAGCGCACTTTTCCTCTTGGGTCTGTCCCACCATTGAGGTGTCTGGAATGAACGCACGCCGCCTTTGCCTCACAATCTCTCCTTTGCTTCTCGCGTTGACCTTTTTCGCCGTTTCCGCCGCCGCTCAAGAACGCGTGCGCACGGTGGATTCGCTGCTCCCTTCGGTCTTCGAAAAGACCGCGCCGGAGAGCGTGCAGGATTTGAAAGAAATTCAGATGCACGTGCGCACGCTGCTCGACAGGACCATGAAGGCCACGGTCGGGCTTCGCATGGGCGCCAATCAGGGTAGCGGCGTCATCGTCACCAAGGACGGCTTCGTGCTCACTGCCGGACACGTCTCCGGCAAACCCGGACGCGATTGCCAGGTCATCCTTCCCGACGGCCGCATCCTCAAGGGCAAGACTCTCGGCGCCAATAACGGCATCGACAGCGGCATGATCAAGATCATCGACGAAGGCGAGTTTCCCTATGTGCCGTTAGCCAAGTCCGCTGACCTCAAGAAAGGTCAATGGTGCCTGGCGATCGGCCATCCCGGCGGTTGGCAAAAAGGCCGCGCGCCCGTGGTTCGTCTCGGCCGCATTCAGGAAAACAGCAAAACCTTCGTACGCTCCGACTGTGCCCTGGTCGGCGGCGATTCCGGCGGCCCGCTCTTCGATATGCAAGGCCGCATCATCGGCATCCATAGCCGCATCGGCGTTTCCATCGCCACCAACATCCACGTGCCGGTGGATACTTACCATGAGACCTGGGACAAACTGGCCAAGGGCGAAGAATGGGGCGGCAACCTGCTCGGCTTCGGCAAGGGCAAAGGCAAAGACGGCGACGGCTGGCTCGGCGTCCGCTTGGATACGGACGGCAAGAATTGCCGGATCACCAACGTCACCCCCGATTCGCCCGCCGCCAAAGCGGGGCTCATGGCCGAAGACGTGATTCTCAGCTTGAACAGCCAACTGGTCGGCGACAGCGAGGATTTCTCCAAGCTGATTGGCAGCAAACGCGCGGGCAATGAAATCACGCTAAGAATTCAACGTGGCGACGAAACCCTGACCCTGAAAATCAAACTTGCTAAACGCCCCGGGTAAATCCCCGCGCGCGCGCGTCGGGCTAGTGTGATTTGGCTCGTTCGCCAGTGGGGCTAGTGTAACCTGATTTTTCGTACGTGCTCGGTGGCTACTCACCGGGCGCCAAATGGGACATCACCATGAGATACTTGCGCGGCTTAGGTCTTTGTCTATTCTTCGTTCATTCCGTGCCGGCGCTGGCGCAAAACTATGCCGCCAATACCTACACGCGCACCAATCCCAAGTTCATCCAGGCGTTCAAGGAAGTCGTCGCCAAGCCTTCGAGCAGCACGGTGCGCGTTTTGTGCGACGGCAAAGATACGGCTCTGGGCATGGTTGTCGGCCCGGACGGCTGGATTCTGACCAAGTCCAACGACCTTAGGGGCAAGATCACTTGCAAGCTCCGCGACGGCCGCCTGTTCGAAGCCGCCCTCGTCGGCGTCCAGAAGGATCACGACCTGGCCATGCTCAAGGTCGAAGCGCGCGGCCTCACGCCGGTGGAATTCTCCGACAGCAAAGCCGCGGAAGTAGGCCATTGGGTCGCCTGCGCCGGTCTGGGCGATGACCCTGTCGGCATTGGTGTCGTCAGCGTGGCCACCCGGCAGATGCTGAACAAGGGCCCCACGGTCACCATCGACGCCACCAAGGCCGGCTACTTGGGCGTCAGCCTGGACGCGACCGAAGGCGGCGTCAAGATTGTGATGGTGGCGCCGGGGACCGCCGCCGCCACCGCCGGCATCAAGGTCAACGACATCGTTACCACGTTGGCCGGCCAAAAGATCACCGAAGTCGACGAGTTCATTGACAAAGTCGGCAAGTACAAGCCGGGCGACGTGGTGGTCATGAAACTCTTGCGCGGCAAAGAGGAACTGGAACTCAAGGCCACTTTGGGCAAACGCCCCGCCAATATGCTGCGCGGCGATTTCCAGAACAAGATGGGCAGCGAGCTAAGCGCCCGCCGCACAGGTTATCCAACTATCCTGCAACACGATTCGGTCGTGAAGCCGACTGACTGCGGCGGGCCCATCGTCGACCTTGAAGGCCGAGTCATCGGCATCAACATCTGCCGCGCCGGCCGCACCGAAAGCTGGGCGGTCCCCGCGGAAGTGATCCAGACCGTGCTCCTGGAATTGATGTCGGGCAAGCTCGCGCCGCCGGAAACGAAACTGACTTCTTTGACCTCGGAAGAACGCATCGCGGCGGCGAAAGAAGCCGTCAAGCGCGCGGAAGAGGAAAAAGCCCGTGCCGAAAAGAGATTGGCCGAAGCCCGCGCCGCCCTGGAAGCGTTGCAAGCGGCGCAGGATCAAGACAAGAAAACCGACGCGCCTATGCGCTCGGTCGATCCCATGCGGCCCACGAATCAATCGACGCCTCCAGACAACTTGTCCAGCCAACCGTCGGCGATCGTTGAAAGACCAATGACCAAAGAGTAGGTCGGACACTCCTGTCCGAGCCGCGACCGTGAGGGAGCGGGTAACTTCGGGTGCCCCGCTCCCTCACGGTCGCGGCTCGGACGACGACCGCCAAGAATGCCCGTCATACAGGGAGGGAATCAATGCGGGGAGAGCGTCCATCGTGCAGCGGTCCCGTGCGCGTCTCGCGCCGCGGCATGTTGCAACTGGGCGCTGCCGGTTATCTCGGACTTAGCCTCCCATCTCTGCTTCGCGCCGACGAGCAGCGCTCTCACGAACTCCATACCGCCAGGGCCGATCATTGCATATTGATCTTCCTCAACGGCGGGCCGAGCCACCTCGACATGTGGGACATGAAGCCCGCCGCCCCCGTCGAGATTCGCGGCGAATTTCAACCGATCGCCACCAGCGTGCCCGGCGTCCAGTTCGGCGAACACCTCCCGCGCCTGGCCCGGCACATGCACCGCTGCACGCTCGTCCGCTCGGTGCACCACTCCGTCAACAATGCTCATGCCGCCGCCGTTTACACTGGGCTCACAGGCCACGACCGCGGCGACGCCAACATCGCCATCGGCGCATCTCCCAACGACTATCCCGCCATCGGCGCCGTCGTCGGCATGCTGCGACCGCCCAATGTAGGAGGCACACTCCGTGTGCCGTCCGCCCACAACGGCACACGGAGTGTGCCTGCTACATTGCCGACCGCGGCGAGCGTCGTGCCCTTCGTCTCCATGCCCTATATCACCGAGGAGGGTCGGGGCGGGCCGCCGCAGCCTGGCTTCTTCGGCGGCTGGCTGGGCCGCGGACTCGACCCCTTGTTCGTCTTGCGCGACCCCAACGCCGCCGATTTCGCCATGCCCGAATTGTCCCTGGGCGCGGGCGTCACGCAAGAGCGCATGCAAGAACGCCGCTTGCTCGGCACGCGCCTGAGCGAGTTGCGCGCGACGCGCGAGCTCCAGGAGATGAATGCCTTTCAGGCGCGGGCCTTTGACCTGTTGACCTCGCCGGCCACGCAACGCGCATTTCAAATCCAGCGCGAACCGCTGGCGACGCGCGAACGCTATGGCCGCAACATCTACGGCCAAAGCGTGCTCCTGGCGCGGCGGCTGATCGAGGCCGGCACGCGCGTGGCCACTATCTCCTGGGCCCCCGACGCCAACGCCACCTGGGACACCCATTCCGGCAACTTCACCAAGCTGAAGACGGAGCTTTTGCCGCAGCTCGACATGGCGGTCAGCAGTCTCTTGGAAGACCTCGCTACCCGCGGCCTCTTGGAGCGGACTGTAGTGGCCGTCATGGGCGAATTCGGGCGCACGCCGCGCGTCAACAACAGCCAGGGCGGCCGCGATCACTGGAACTTCTGCTACAGCTTACTTCTCGCGGGCGGCGGCCTGCGCGGCGGCTTCGTCTATGGCGCGAGCGACCGCATCGGCGCACGCCCGTCGCTCAATCCCGTCTTCCCCGCCGACATCATCGCCACCATCTATCACTGCCTGGGCATCCCCGCCGACTACGAGCTGCGCGACCGGCTCAACCGCCCGTTCACGCTGGTGCCGTGGGGCAGCCCGATCATGGAATTGCTGGCGTAATCCACTTTGACGAGCGGTGTTCGTGCCTCATTCCCAAACTCCCGTTTGGTAGAATGAGTACTGGCTCGAACTGCTGCCAGAGGCATGCCATGACGTTGCCTCGCGAGCGGTACGAAAAGCTTTGGCGAGCGGCTGCGATTCCACTAGCGGGGTCCCAACGGCGCCCCACGCAGATCTTGTTGCAGGGTTATGAGGTTGATCGACGAGACGAGCACGGGGCCAAGTCCTAGTCCTCGTGACGTCCAACTGCCGTCCTTTTGCTGCGATCTCTTGAGTTGATCGAACAGTGCGGCGCGATACCGGGTCCACGTCAGGCGCTCTTTCGCCGGCACGTCGGGCAAAATCTTCGCGAAGCCATCGTCGCCCAGACGCCACATCGGCTTGGCGAAAAAATAATGCCCGAGCTCGCTGGTCTTCACGATCGGCTCTGCGGCGATTCTCTCCCAGCAAAACTGCAAGTGCTTGTCCACGAGCGGTTCGCGCGGATTGCTCGATTCCAACCGCAAGAACAGCGCCGCCGCGGTTATGACGGGCCGGCCGCCCTCGTCGGCCGGACCGTTGGCGCCGAGCGTGTAATTCACGCCGCCGTTTGGAGCGGTGGACTTTTGCAAATACTCGAAACCCTTCTTGAGCGTTTCGCGCTTGACCGCGATCCCTGCGTTGCGCGCCTCGCGCAGCCCAGCGAGCACGAATACCGTCACGACGCCTTCGCTCGCGTCCCGATCGCCCATATCGACGGAGGAGACATAATACCAGCCTCCCTGTGCCGTTTGCGCCGCCTCTATGAACTTCACGCCACGTTGCAGCCTGTCCTGTATTCGTTTGCGCAATTCCACGTCGGCCACGTCACCGTACACGAGTGCCAGAAACTCGAGCGCCAATGCGTGGCCAAACATGTAGCGCCCGGTTTCGGTCGGGTTTTCGGGATCGCCGATCAAGCCGTCGTAGCGCGGCTGCCTGGGAGTCCGGTCGAGAAGCCAGTCCACGGCGCGGCGCAAGTTCTTCGAGTATGCGCCCTCGTGAACCGTGCTGCCTTCCAGTCGCAGCGCCATCCCGGCTAAAGCGGTGAGCGCGACCGGATATGTCCCACCTGTTCCCTCCCAATGACCGTCCGGATGCTGCACTTGGGCAAGCCAAGCCAACCCTTTGGCCACGGTGGCGCGATACGGCTCAGGAATCTCGCCGCGGGCGATCATCGGCGCAAAGCAAAGCAACAAAACGGCCAGTGAGCGGAACATGAGAAGCTCCTTGGGCTTTCGCCGGAACGACGAACGGGAAGAGCGTTTACAACATGCCTAAGAGAGTTCCGGAGCGACAAAGTTTCCGGAGCGACAAGATTTCCCCAATCGGAGTGGGGTACACTACAATCAAGAGCAGCTAGCGACAGCTAGAGAAGGACCACTCTGCACGTCTTGATTTGCGGAGCAGAAGTCGGTAGTCCTCGCATTGGCAATGGCGCAGTCGCAGGAGGTATTCGCGATGGCAATCAAGACCCAACCCATTATTCAACTTCATCACGAGAACACGCACGGCAAGGTGTTGGTCGAAACCGACGAGCAAGATCGTTTTGTTCTTACGGTGAGCGCCGCCATCGAAGCTTGTCAGGCGTACGGCAAGGTCAATGAGTTCAACCAGCAGTTCAAAGAGTTGAGCGCCAGACTTTCCAACTGGATCGGCGAGCACGCGACGGACATTTCCCAGGCATATCTGACGGTGCGCGACGCGTCGATCCTGTTTCTGGTCGTGCAGCGTGCGGAGTCGTTCCATCAAGGCTTGGTCGATTCGCTGGCCGACCTTGACGTTGGCATCGCTCAAGACGAAGCTCTCTACCTCATTCGCCTCAACGTTCTGGCGCTTCCGCGGGCGTCGGAGCCGTCGATCGAGTCCTTTCTCGTTCACGGAGGCGCCTGATGCCGTCGCAAGCCGCCCATCTGGAGCTCGCCCAACGCAATCAGTTTCTCATAAACCACCTAGTAAAGGACATCGACCACTTCGCCGACTGGGTCACAACCGTCGCATTCTACCGCGCCCTGCATCTCGTCGAAGCAGTCTTCGCCGCCGACTCAAATATCAAACACGGCGGCGACCACGGCAATCGATTGCACTTGCTGAAAACCAACCGAAAATACCTGGCCATTTACAAAGCCTACCAGCCATTGTGGTCGGCGTCGGTTGTCGCTCGCTACCTTGAAGACAAGCAATCCGCGACGGAAGTATCGAGCTTTTCCAAGTACCTCACGGCCCCTGAAGTGCGAGCAACGATCCTGAACCACTACCTCCGCAAAGTCGAATCGTCGGTTGAACAGTTGCTCGGCAGGTCTTTGCAAGCGGCACCGCCTAAATCGTCTTGAGCCGGCAGCGCAGCGCCAAGTTCGCCACCGCCGTGTACGTGAACCGCCATTACCTGGTTTCACCCCGGCCTTTTCTTTGGGCGCGCGAGTTGCAATTCCCCAAGCGCGTCGATTAAACTGTATTCAATCCCCCAAGGGAGGTCGGTGCGCCATGAGGAAGGCTTTTTGGGCTTTCGCGGCCGCGGTATTGGTTATTACCGGTTGCAATGAGGAGGCGACTCCTACTAAACAGGAGAGCGCCAAGCCTGCCCCCCAAGCCGTTGAAACCAAAAAAGTCGAAGTCGGTAAAAACGTATATCTCGAGGTGAATGGCGACAAACGCCGGGTGCTGGTCAACGCCGCCGTTTGCTTGCGGCAAGGGCAGCTCGAGCAGTTCCTGACGCGCAAGCGCACCAAGGAACACGAAGCGGTGCTCGCGGCGGACGTCGATGCCCGCGACATTCATACGGCGCTGGTGCTGGCGCGAGCGGAGCCGGGAAAACCCGTGACTTTTCGGCCCAAATACACGCCCGCCTCCGGTCCGGTCATCAAGGTCAGCGTGGAATACACGGACAAGGGGAAAAAAGTCAACCGCTTGGCGCAAGAGTGGATCCGCAATATCAAGACCAAGAAAGACATGGAGCAGGATTGGGTGTTCGCCGGCAGCCTCTTGATCCCCGATCCTTTGGACCAGACCAGGAAGCCGTTTTACGCCGCCAACGATGGCGACGTGATCTGCCTGTCGAATTTCGACACGGCGATGCTCGACTTGCCGGTGGCCAGTTCGACCAATAATGACGATTTGTTTTTCGAAGCGCATACCGAACGCATCCCGCCGCTGGAAACTCCGGTCTTGGTGATTCTGGAGCCGGCGCTGGGCAAGAAGTAAGCAAAGAGAGACTCGCCATGCCCACGTTCTCGTGTCCCAAGTGCAACAAAGTATTGCGCACCAGCGGCCCCATTCCCGCGGGGAAAATGGTCAAGTGTCCCGGCTGCGCCTCAACCTTCGCGCCCCAGGTCGATGAAGACGAACGCGTCGCCACGGGCATTCAAAACCGGCCCACGGTCAGCATGCCGGCGCGTAAGGCCGCGCCGTTGCCCAGCCGTGACGAGGACGACGACGATCGGCCGATCCGCAAGAAGGCCGCCGCGCGCTACGAGGATGACGACGAGGACGATGCGCGTCCGATCCGAAGGAGCTCCGCGCGCTACGACGACGAGGACGACGAGGACCGGCCGCGCCGCAAGAAAAAGAAGAAATCCAGCAGCGGCGCGGGCATGGGCTTGTTCTTGCTGATAGGCGGCGTGGTATTGCTCTTGGGCGGCTTCGGCGTGACCGCGTTTGTCTGGCCCGGCTTCTTGCGCTCGAGCGGCGGCGCGAGCGGACCGGCCAGCCCATTGCATGCGTTTATCCCCGCCAACAGCGATTTCGTCGTCGGCATGAATCTATCGTCGATGAGCCAGAAACCCGGTTTTCGGCAAGGCTTTGAACAAGGTCTCATGGCGACGGGGCAAATAAATCCTTCCTTGCTCAATTTGATCAAGGACGCCGACAGAGGATTCGTCGCCGGCAACGCGGGCACACAGAACGCGGTCGTCGGCTTCATCAGTCTGTCAGACCTCGATGAAAACAAAGTGGTGCAAGCATTTCCCGGCGGCGCTTTTGAGTCCGTCCAAGGCAAGCGCATTCTGCGCCGTGGAATGGAATTCATCCATCTCGCTGATGCAAAAACGTTTATCTTCGCGAAGATGCCGGAACCGGAATTCCTGAAGCTGCTCGACAGCAAGACTGTGCAGCTTCCCGCGGAAATGGCCAACAAGATCAACGCCGCGAACAATGCGATGGCCTTCGGCGTCGTCAACCTGCAAGTGCCGGCGATTCAACAGAACCTGAACGTCGCTCCCATGATGATGGGACAAGGCGCTCCCAAGGGTCTGGATCAGTTGCTCACTATCCTGCCGCGTTGCAAGTCGATCGACTTTGCTATGACCATGCCCAACAACGGCCTCAAAGTCCAGATCGGGCTGCAATGCGCCAACGACGCCGACGCGACGCAAGCCGAAACCGGCGTCAACGCCGCCTGGGGCCAGGCCAAGCTCATGATGGCCATGGTGCCACTGATGCCGGGCGGGCAGCAATTGGGAGGAGCGTTGACCGAGCTATCCAAGACTTTCACGGTCCAGCGCCAAGGAGCGGCGGTTTCCGCCTCGGCCGAATTGTCGGAAAAGAGCCTGAACGATCTTCAGCAGTTGCAAGGCATGATGGGTCAAGGATTCGGGCCTCCAGGGTTTGGTCCTCCCGGCTTCGGCCCACCCGGCGGTCCTCCTGGCTTCCAGCCCGGGCCGCCCGGCATGCCTCCCGGCTTCAAGGGCAAGATGCCGCCTATCCAGCCCAAACGCTAGTTCGTCTCTAGTCATTGGTCATTCGTCCTTGGCAGGCATACGCTACCAATGACCCAACATTGTCACACGACATAAGCGTTCGGCGTTCACAGTTCACAGTTCAACGTTCTATGTTCAACGTTCAGCGTTCTCGACAGCAAGGAACGTTGAACATTGAACTGTGAACGTTGAACATTGAACTGTGAACATTGAACTTGGATACTTTTGTTCCAGGATGCGCGCCATGAAGAAATCCCTCGCTTGGCTGGAAACCAACGACGCCAACCTCGTTGTTGACCTTGGCAAGCTCGTCGCCATCCCCAGCATCAGCACCGATGGCGAACACCAAAAGGAAATCGACCAGGTGGCGGAGCTGACCTGCGAGCAGATGCGCCACGCCGGTCTGGACAACGTCGCCGTTCTCAAATCCGGAAGCGCCAATCCCTATTCGTACGGCGAATGGCTCGGCGCGCCCGGCAAGCCCACCGTCTTTCTTTACGCACATCACGATGTCCAGCCCATCAACTTCAAAGAGGATTGGAAGTCCGATCCGTGGACGCTGACCGAGCGCGACGGCCGGCTGTATGCCCGCGGTGCGGCGGACGACAAAGGCGCCATCACGGTGCAACTGGGCGCCATCGCCTCCTGGCTCAAGACCACGGGCTCATTGCCGGTCAACGTGAAGATGCTGGTCGAAGGCGAAGAGGAAGTCGGTTCGCGCAATCTGCAAGGTTTTTTTCAAGAGCACAAAGAACGGCTGCAATCCGACGTCATCGTTGTTTGTGACACCGGCAACATTGAAACCGGCATGCCGTGCATCACGTATTCGTTGCGCGGCATCGTCGGCTGCATCGTCGAAGTGGAAAGCGCGACCAAGCCGGTGCACAGCGGCATGGCTGGCGGCTGGCTTGCCGACGCCGCTCTCGCCCTCAACGTCATCCTCGCGCGCCTGTACTGGAAGAACGGCAAGATCCCGATCCCCGGTTTCTACGACAAGGTGCGCAAACCTACTTCCAAGGAGCGACGCGCGTTCCGCAAGCTGCCGGGTGATGAAACGAGCTGGCGGAAAGACCTGGGCGCGCTCGACAGCGTCGGGTTCGCCTTGCAAAAAAACGTCCATCCCTACGAGCAAACCTGGCGGCTGCCGGCGATCACGGTCATCGCCCAGGAAGCCAGCTCGATGAAAGGCGCGTCCAATCAAGTACTGCCCAAAGCGTCGGCCTTCGTGAGCTGCCGGATCGTGCCAGACCAGGAACCGGCAGAAGTGTTCGAGCAGATTAAAGCCGTCTTGACGAAGGACCCGCCCTGGGGCGTCAAGGTGAACGTGAAGCTCGTGGGCGATGTGAAATGGTGGATGACCGACCCGCAAGGGCCGGCGTTTTCCGCCGCCATGCAAGCGCTCAAGAAGGGCTTCGACGCCAAGCCGGTGGCCATTGGCTGCGGCGGCTCGATCGGCTTTGTCGGCCCGCTCGCCGACCTCTTCGGCGGCGCCCCTGCCCTGCTACTGGGCATCGAGGATCCCCAGACCAATGCCCACGCCCCCAACGAAAGCCTGCACGCCGGCGACTTCCGCAAGCTTACCGCGTCGCTGGCGCATCTCTTCGATAACCTGGGTGCGTTGCCGGACGGCAAGGTGAAGGCGGAGCCGGTGAAAGCGGAGCCGGTTGCAGAAGCCGCCGCGACGGTCTAACTTTTCTTTCGCCCTTGAAGCAGGGCAACGAATTGTGCGTGCTCCGGCGAACGTGTTCCCTCCTGGACAACCGCAAGCACTTTAGCCAGATCGCCGTCCAGCAAAGCCTGGACGTCGAGCCACAGGCCGGGAAACACTGTGCTGCAAAGCCAGCCATTGGCGTCTTCGGCCAGACGCTCAAATTGCCCGCCGCGCAGCACGAACCAATCCACAGCCTTGTCCAACACGCGCCACACGACATATTCCAAGACCTGATTGCGGCGGTACACCCGGAGCTTCTGATTGAGATCGAAACTGACGCTGCTGGCCGCCACTTCGCCAACCAGCTCTGGGGCGAGTTCAAGAAAGTCATCCGTGCTGATGCGCGCTTGACCGCCCAGCTCAGGGTCGATGAACAGTAAGCCATCCGGCTGCGGTTCGTTGTCCAGATCGAGGCGGGCGGGTTGTCGTGTTGTCAGCGCCAATCACTCCAGGCGTCGCGGCCTCGTAAACGCCCATCCATGTGCTCAAATGCCGGCTTGGGCGTCCGTGGGCGCGCAGGCGCGTGGGAGACGGCAGGAAAACGACCCCTTCGATGAGTTCGGCCTTCTTGAGCGCGGGCATCGCACCATAGCGGCGTTCGAATTCCGCGCGCGTCAATTGAACGCCGGCGTCCAGCGGCACGGCGGCAAGGAGCGGGGCGCCGTGCGGCGCGGTTGTGGTTTCGGTTGTTGGCATGGTGAGATTATACCAGCTTCTCCGGCATGAATAAATGACTCTATCCTTCTAAGCCGACGGAAGCATTGTAGCCGCGTTCCGCTCGGATCGAGGAACTTTTTTCAATTCCTACCGCTCTACTTTTCGATATGGTGAATAAGGTGTCCTGCCGCGCCCTGGGCCAACCGGATTCCCTCCCCCGGCGCATTTTGTTCCCAGGGAAGTAGGGTTCGTCATGGCCAAATCGCAAACCGCTGCTCTCGTCCGGCCGACCCAGCGCGGCAATCGCGCGGAGATTCGCGGCTCGGTCGACCTCAACGCCCTCTTGTTCCGCTTGCTCGACGAGATGGCCCGCGCCGGCTTTACCGACAAGGAGCAGTTCGGCGTCCGCCTGGCCCTCGAAGAGGCCATTGTCAACGGCATCAAGCACGGCAACCGCGACGACCCGAACAAATTCGTCGAGGTCGTCTATCGCGTCACGTCGAGCGAGATCATCGCCGAGATCGAAGACCAAGGGCCGGGCTTTAACCCGCAGGCACTGCCCAACCCCTTAAGCCCGGAAAACATCGAACGCCCCGGCGGCCGCGGCGTCTTCCTCATGCGCCACTACATGAGCACCGTGGAATACAACGAGCGCGGCAATCGGGTCACGTTGAGCAAGGTCAAAGGTTGAATTCAAGAATAACCGCTGAGACGCAGAGAGCCGCAGTGTAGAGATAAGTAAGAATGCTCTGTTGCGTTTTTTTACTCTGCGTTCCTCTGTGCCTCTGCGGTTTGTTGCATTCCGATTTTTGATTGTCGATTGGTAATTGCAAATGCCAAAGCAATCGGATGAGTTTCCGCCCAATTCAAAAATCAGAAATCAAAAATCAAAAGTGCAAGTCACTCTTCGCATCGTGGCCGGCTCGTTGCGCGGCCGAAAGCTGATCTGTCACCACAATCCGGACCTGCGACCCACGCCGCAGATGGTGCGCGAGGCGTTCTTCAGCATCCTGGGCAATGCCGTGCCCGGGCGCGTCTTTGTCGACGTGTTCGCGGGCACCGGCATCGTCGGCCTGGAAGCGCTCAGCCGCGGCGCCGCGCAGACAATCTTCGTCGAACGCGACCTGCGCTTGGCCGGCGACATCGACAAGCGCTTGCGCGAATTCGGATTAGCCAAACAAGCGAAGCTCTACCGCACCGACGCCTACCGCTGGGCGACATCCTGGCTCCCCTCGCCCTTTGGGAGAGGAGTTGTGGGTGAAGGAACAGGTCAGCTCCCCTCGCCCTTTGGGAGAGGGGTCGGGGGTGAGGGAACTCAACCCGAACCCGTCAATGTCTTTTTCAGTCCACCCTTCGCGGACCTCGAGCACCGCACCGACGACCTGTTGCAAATGATCCGCACGTTGCAAGAGAAAGTCGCCCCCGATTCGGTCCTCGTCGTTCAGGCGGAGAGAGACTGTCCGCTGGAAAAAGTCCTGTCCGACTGGGAAACGCGCAAGTATGGCCGCAACCTGTTAATGATCTGGCAAAAAGAAAACCAGGAGTCAGGCGTCAGCAATCAGGATTCAGGAACGATGACGCCTGACGCCTGACGCCTGACCCCTGACCCCTGACCCCTGACCCCTGACCCCTGACCCCTGACCCCTGACCCCTGACCCCTGATTATGTCCGAACGAGACTTCGCCATCTCTGTTGTCCGTCGCTTGCAAGAAGCCGGCTTTCAGGCTCTGTGGGCCGGAGGCTGCGTGCGCGACGAATTGCTCGGACTGGTGCCCAAGGACTACGACGTCGCCACCGACGCCCACCCGGAAGACGTGCAGCGCCTCTTCCGCCGAACCGTCGCGGTTGGCGCGAGCTTTGGCGTCATAGAGGTGCTCGGCCCCAAAGTGGGCGACCAGTTTCTCAAAGTGCAAGTGGCCACGTTTCGCAGCGACACGACTTATTCGGACGGCCGGCGGCCCGACGCGGTGGTTTTCTCTTCGCCGAAGGAAGATGCGCTGCGCCGCGACTTCACCATCAATGGGATGTTCTTTGATCCCTTGAAGGGCGAGTTGCACGATTTCGTCGGCGGCCAGGCGGACTTGCACGCCCGCGTTCTACGCGCGATCGGCGACCCGCGCCAGCGCTTTCAAGAGGACAAGCTGCGACTCCTGCGCGCGGTCCGCATCGCCACGCGTTTCGAGTTGACGCTGGAGCCGGCCACCGAAGCCGCCATCAAGGATATGGCCCCTACCCTGCCCGTCGTCAGCGCGGAACGCATCGCCGAGGAACTGCGGCAATTGCTGGTGCATCCGCGGCGTGCGCGCGGCCTCAACTTGCTGCACGACTTGGGCCTAGTCAAAGCCATCTTGCCGGAATTGCTGCCGATGAGAGGTTTGCCGCAGGGGCCGCCGGCGGCCCCGACCGGCAACCTCTGGGACCATGTGCTCGCGGTGATGGACTTGATCGGCCCGGACCCGCCGTTTGCGTTGGCCATGGCGACGCTGTTGCACGACGTGGGTAAGCCGCGCGTCGTCGGCCGTACTGCGGCGGCGTACACGTTCTATCATCATGAACACGTCGGCGCGCGCATCGCCGGTGAGATCGCCGACCGGCTCAAACTGTCGAACGTCGAACGCGAACGCATCGTTTGGCTTGTGGAAAAGCACCAGTATTTGAGCGACGCCCGCGCCATGAAGCCCAGCAAGCTGAAGACGACGCTCAGTCATCCGGGCATCCGCGAGCTCCTGACGCTGCATCGTGCCGATGCCCTCGCTTCCAGCAGGAGCATCGACCATGTCGACTATTGCGAGAGCTTGCTCAAGGAATGGACCACAGCGGACCTCAACCCGCCGCCATTGGTCACGGGCCACGACCTGGCTGCGCTTGGCTTGGAGCCGGGACCGCTCTACAAGACGATACTCGATGCGGTCCGTGAAGCCCAGCTGGATGGAACCATAGGAGCTCATGAAGAAGCGCTGGACATCGTGAAGGATCTGATCAAGAAATCCACTTGAATCATTCTGTTTACGTTTCGCGCTCGCAGTATCCGGTGCCGCGGCGAGGCATTCTGTGAGCGCGAACCGTAAACGGGGATGATGGACAATCCCCTTCGTTTCCATAATCCTTCGATACGACCAATTCTTCCCTTCCGAGGTAGCTCCCATGTTGTCCGCTCATTGGATGATTTCTTGCATTCTTGCACTTATCGTCGCCGCAAGCATGGCGACCGCCGTGTCCGCCCAAACACCAGATCCCCAGCCGACGCCGACCGGCGACAAGACAGGACTCATTCCGCGCAAGGTACTCTTTGACAACCCGGACAAGGCGGCGCCGCGCCTGAGCCCCGACGGCAAACGGCTCAGCTACCTCGCGCCAGTAGACGGCGTGCTCAACGTTTGGGTCGGCCCGCCCGACGACCCCGCCGCCGCCAAGCCCGTCACCAAGGACAAGAAACGCGGCATTCGCACTTACTACTGGGGCCAAACCAGCCAGCATATCCTCTACGCGCAGGACACCGACGGCGACGAGGATTTCCACGTCTACGGCGTCAACCTCAAGACCGGCGACATCAAAGACCTGACACCGCACAAGAAAATCCGCGCGCAAATCGTCGGCGTCAGCCACCGGTTTCCCAAGGAGATCATGGTCGGCATCAACGACCGCGACCCGCGCTATCACGATGTTTACAAGCTCAACATCGAGTCCGGCGACAAGACGCTCGTCGAGAAGAACACCGAGTTCATGAGTTACATCATCGACGATGATTACAACGTTCGCTTTGCAAACAAATTCGCGCCGGACGGCGGCAACATTGTCATGAAGCCTGACGGCAAAGGCGCTTGGACCGAATTCTTGAAAATCCCGATGGCCGACTCGCTGACGACGACCCCCACCGGCTTCGACAAGTCCGGCAACGTGCTCTATCTCATCGACAGCCGCGGTCGCGACACCGGCGCGCTTGTCACCTGGAACCTGAAGACCGACGAAAAGTCCGTCGTCGCCGAGAATAAGCGCTGCGACGTGGGCAGTGTCTTACTTCATCCCACCGAAAACACCATCCAGGCCGTTTCCTTCAACTACGAACGCTCGGAGTGGGAGCTCAAGGATCCGGGAGTCGCCGCCGACTTCAAGGAACTGAGGAAAGTGGCGGACGGCGACATCACCCTCTCGAGCAGGACGATGGACGACAAGCAGTGGATCGTGGCCTTCCTAATGGACAACGGCCCGGTGCGCTATTACCACTACGACCGCGACGCCAAGAAAGCGCGCTTTCTATTCACGAATCGCAAATCGCTGGAAGGGCTGCCTCTTGCCAAGATGCATCCGCGCGTGCTGAAGTCGCGCGACGGGCTCAACCTCGTGAGCTACTTGACGGTCCCGCCCAGCGCCGACAAGAACAGCGACGGCAAGCCCGAGCAGCCGGTGCCCATGGTGCTTTTCGTCCACGGCGGGCCCTGGGGGCGCGACGAGTGGGGCTTGCACCCCTATCATCAGCTCTTGGCCAATCGCGGCTACGCGGTCCTCAGCGTCAACTTCCGCGGCTCGACCGGCTTCGGCAAAAACTTCCTAAACGCCGGCAACCGTGAGTGGGCCGGCAAAATGCACGACGACCTCATCGACGCGGTCGATTGGGCCATCGCCGAGAAAATCGCCGATCCCAAGCGCGTAGCCATCATGGGCGGCAGCTACGGCGGCTATGCCACGCTCGTCGGCCTCACCTTCACGCCGGAAAAGTTCGCCTGCGGCGTGGATATCGTCGGCCCTTCGAACATCGTCACGCTGCTCAACACCGTCCCGGCCTACTGGGCGCCGGCGCTGCAGCTTTTCAAGGACCGCGTCGGCGATCACACGACCGAGGAAGGCCGCAAGGAATTGCTGGCGCGCTCGCCGCTCACTTACGTGGACCGCATCCGCAAACCGCTCCTCATCGGCCAGGGCGCCAACGATCCGCGCGTCAAGCAAGCCGAGTCGGACCAGATCGTCAAGGCGATGCAAGGGAAGAAGATCCCGGTAACCTACGTGCTCTTCCCCGACGAGGGCCACGGCTTCGCTCGACCGGCTAACAACCTGGCGTTCACGGCGGTGACGGAGGCATTCCTCGCAAAGCAGCTCGGCGGCCGCTATGAAGCGATCGGCGAGGCGTTTGGCGGCTCGACGATTTCGTGCCCCACTGGTGCGGCGGATGTGCCGGGATTGGAAGTCAGCTTGCCGAAAAAGGACAAGAGCAACGGGAAGTAGACGTCCCCGAGGGCGAGTTGAAGGGCTGCAGCCTTGTCCGTGCTGGATCGCCGCGACGATGTCGTTTGGACAATCGGCAATGAAACGTGTTTTGGCTGCCGCTGTTCTTTGGATCGTTCTTTCTGGCTGGGCCCACGCGCAGGACAAGCTGCGCGTATTGGTCGAAACCGACATTGGCGGCGACGCCGACGATCAAGCATCGTTGGTCCGCTTCCTCCTCTACACCAACGAATGGGACGTGGAGGGCATCATTGCCGACCGCAGCGCGCAAGCCTTTCACAAGGATCCGGTTCGCAATCATCTGGGACTACCCGTCAAGGACGGCTGGGAACTAGCGCAAGCTTATGTCAAGGCCTATGGCGACGTTCACCACCATCTTGTCAAGCACAGTCCGGCGTATCCGAGTTTCGAGTTCTTGCGACGCCGCACCGTGCCGGGCCATAACGGCGTCGAGGACGGCGTTCGCCTCATTGTGGCCGCCGCCGACAAGGATGATCCGCGGCCCATCTGGTACGGCAATTGGGGTTCCAACAGCGGCGCCGTCAGCAATCTCCGACGCGCACTGGACAAAGTCAAGAAAGAGCGCTCAGCCAAGGAATACGTGGCCTTCGCGGCCAAGTTCCGCATCGTAACACTCGACGGGCCTGGACCCACGTACCAGGGCCACGACGACCAAATTGTTTTGCACGTCGAGACCGGCTACCCGACGATGGACGGCGGCCGCTGGTATCACCGTTTGCGTCCCCTCACGGAGAGGGCGGGGGGATTCGACGTAGTGCGAGATGTAAAAAAGGACCACGGTCCCCTGGGCGCCCTCTACACCACTCCCAAGGAAGGCGATAGTTGGACGTTCATTTATCTCATTCCCAACGGCTTGAGCGATCCGGCGCAGCCGGCATGGGGCGGTTGGGCCGGCCGTTACGGACCGCGCGGACCTGATCCTGACAACAAGAACGGACCGAAAGGCCCGCAGTTCTTCTGGGCGAACGAGCGCGACTCCTGGAACGGCACAACGCATCGGGACAGTACGGCGCTTCGTTGGGCTGTCGCTTTGCAGAACGACTTCAAGGCGCGCCTGGACTGGTGCGTGTCGGACCATTTCGAAAAGGCCAATCACGAACCGGCGCCGCATTGCCAGGGCGACGCGAGCCGTAAAGTCCTGCGGCTCACCGCGGCGGCAGGCAAACCACTGCCCCTCTCCGCGGCGGGCAGCACAGATCCGGACGGCCATCGGCTGAAATATCGCTGGTTCGTTTATCCCGAGCCTGGTTCGTACGCGGGACAAGCGCGCATTCGAGACGCGAATTCCCGCGACGCGGTTCTGGAAGAGCCCGCCGACGCGGCCGGCAAGACACTGCACATCATCCTGGAAGCAACCGACAACGGTGAGCCGCCATTGACACGTTACCGGCGAATCGTGGTGACCGGTAAATAACGTCGCTTCAGGTTGATCTTGCCTATGCTCGTTGTTGGCCGACTATTCAACCTTTGTCAATTCTCGCCGCGCCGCCAACATATCAGCAAGCAGTGCTCCCCGGCGGCGTTCGCTGATATCCGGATGATCCCAGATGTGCGCCAACTATTGCAGTCCCGCATCGTATCGCCGTCGCGCCAGTTTCCGTTCCGCCTCGAAGACGGATCACGACCAAGAACAGTCGCGCCAATGCCGCCACTTGCGCGACATTTTTGGCGACCCGTTCCGCCCCATCTCCGCCCTGCCAACCTGGCTGACTGTCGATGTGATCGAACTGGCCCGGACGATCTACGACGAACGCGCCTTCGATCGCCTGCCGGAGCTGGCCGACGCCCTGGAACAGGCCGGCTGCACTCACGCCGACCTTTTAGCCCATCTATGTCAACCTGAAGAGCACGTGCGCGGCTGCTGGGCGGTGGATTTGCTGTTGGGGGAGGAGTAGGATCGCTGCAATACTTGACAAGGGTATTTGCCGTTGGTGTCATTCACCGTGTCAAGGCGCGCAGCCAAGTGAAAGCGAGCTGGCCCGATCTAATCCAAGTTCGCCATCTTAGACAGGAGTCGCTTATGAGCGTCATCGCGAACTATGTCCGCGTTTCCGACGACCAACTGATGGATTGGCGCTCGAATCCCGATCTCATGAACTCAATTGCTTCGGGCGTCGTTTCCGGCGCCGAACATTGCGACGTCGATACTGCATACCAAGCGATTGCGTGGCTCCTCTCTCCGGTCAAGCGAGAAGAGCAACGCCGCCAGGTTGGCGCGTGGCCTGACACAAGTCTAATCGACCCAGACGATAGTGCCGCATGGGCTGCGGCTCTCACAAACGCGCCCGCCGTCGATTATTCTGGCCTTGAGCCTGACTTGTTACTCACCGCCATTGAGGGACGTGTGCCAGATGAAAAGCGAGACGCGCAGATTCAGTATGGGCTCGGTGCTGCATGCGTCTTCCTTCCGGTGGGGGTCCAACAAATCGACGACGCTTTGAGAGCGATCACCCCGCAAGCATTCGGCCAGCATTTCTCTGCCAAAAAGATGATGGAACACATGGTCGAGCCGGAAATCTGGGATGAAGGCGAAGCGGTGCTCGATGAGTTTTTGCGCCCGGCCTTTGAGCGATTGCGAGGATTCTTTGGCCGGGCAGCAGCGGCCAAGCAGAACGTCGTGATCGTTTACACGTAACTCCCAAGGGGCGGATATGCGATCGTTCTACGCGGTGTTCTTCGTCGTTGGCGCAATGCTCTGCGGCGGCTGCGGAACGCAGTCGAAGTCCCCAACCGGCGAGCCGAAAGTGATTGTGGCGAAGCCGGTCCGTCCCGCAGATTTGAAGG
>JAKEFD010000255.1 GCA_022616245.1 Gemmataceae bacterium | reverse complement strand
TACATCAATCGCTTGTTGCGCGACCGCAAGGCGCGCATTTATGAGTATCTCAATCCGGCCTATGTGGAAGGTGTGCTCGATCAGCACTGCGGCGGCAAGTCGAATCGCCGGCTGCTCATCTGGTCGTTTCTCAGCTTGGAATGGTGGCTGCGGAGTTTCTTCCCGCGTTGACGGAGCGATACATGGAAGCGACAACGCGGCTATTCGATTCCTTGGCGCTGTGCTGCCCCCAGTGTGATTCGCACGAGCGCTTGCTCGTGGACGGTGCTTGGGCGCGCTGCACTGGTTGTGCGGCCTTGTGGCCTGTCGAGGAGGGGTGCGTCGACCTTTATGGCGCGGCCGGTGACTCAACGGCCGATCATTACACGTTGCAGTGGGGAGAGGAAAAGAACTTCCTCGATTTTGTCCGCAAACAACCCGACGCAAAAAAGATCATGCCGGCGGGCCAGTTAGGCTGGCACGATTTGTTTGAGGAGATTCGGCAGCGTGCACGGGGTTCCCTCACCGACAACCCATCTTCCAATGGGCAAAGGGAGCCGGTGCGCGTCTATGACGCTGCCTGCGGTTTTGGAGGCATCGCCGAGGAGTTGATTCAAGACGACACCAAACACGGGCTTTTGTACGTTGGGGCCGACATTCACCAATCGCTGCCGGCGATCGTACGTCGCCTGCCGCTCTTGCGCGAATGCGGCTTGCTTTTGCGCTGGGATATTTCCTGGCCGTTGCCGAGCGACACGGTCTTTGACTATGTCGTATGCCGTGCGGCTTTGCATCACACACCCAACCCGGCACGGACATTCGAGGCATTGTGCTCACACGTAAGGGCAGGCGGGCAGATCGCGTTGTCCGTTTATCGCAAGAAAGGGCCGGCCCGCGAGGCGTTGGACGATCTTTACCGGGCCCGCATTACTCCGCTGCCCACGCGCCAGGCGTTTGAGGTGTCCCGCCAATTCACGGCCCTCGGCAAAGCCCTGCAATCGATCCACGCCAAGGTGAGCATCGACGAGGACCTGCCCGTCTTCGACATCAAGAAAGGAGAGTATTCCGTCCAAACTCTCTTTTACAATCATTTCCTCAAGTGCTTTTACAACCCTGTGTTTGGCGAGGAGTACTCAACCTTGGTGAACTTCGATTGGTATCACCCGCCGTTCGCCTACCGCTACGACCGCGCCGAGGTCTTGGATTGGTTCGAACAAAAGGGCTGGAACGTGCTCCGCGCGGAGTCGATCGAAGCGCAGCACTATGTTCTGGCTCAGCGGCCGCCCGAATAACCAAGGCCACTGCGCAGAGGTCGAAGTCAGAGCCGCGTCCGTAGGGAAGCGGATTTTGAAGCAACCGCTTCCTTACGGGCGCGGCTCTGAATGGATCAATATGAACCATGCCCACGCGCTCACGGGCGTTTGCAATTCCCTCGAGGAACGTCCCTGGGAACATCCTTATTTGACGGAAGAAAATCTGCGCCGCTTTTGCCGCTACAGCCGGCAAGTGCACGCGTGCGCCCTGTCCTATGCGCGCAAGCAGCCTGCCTTGGACGTGGGCTTTTGCAATAACATCGCCCAGAGCAGCTACAAGTGGGCGTGTCTCGCCGAGCAGTATGGCGCCAAGGCCACGCTCTATCTGCACGCTTGGGACGATCGGGCCCTGTCGTTGCCGCAATGGGAAGAATTCGACGGCGAATTTGCACAACTCTTGGACGGCAAGGCGTTTCTCGACACCAATCCGGGATTGGCCGCCCGCGTGCCGTGCGTCACATCCAATTTGTCGCCTCAGTGCGTACAGGCACAAGCTTGGGCGGCGGCGAAAAACGGCGACCGCAAGCCGCTGTTGGCGCTGCAGGCCGCCCATCCCGAAATGCGCTGGGACTCGCTGCCCGCTTATGACGGTCTTTACGCCTACTTGCTTCCCTGGGCCTGTCAATTAACTCGCCATGATGCGACGCTGGCTGCATATTTCCCGGCGCCAGCCTATCTTTCAGGCAAGCCGTATTGCGCCTTCGCGGTTGGCGACGACATGCAGCACGAATGCGGCCTGGCCAGTCCCTTGGGACAACTACTAAGCATGTCGTTCAACGGCGCGCGTTTCTTTTTCATCAGCAATCCGCACGTTGTCGGGCACTGCCGGCGCCTGGGCTGCAAGAATGGACTGTATCTGCCTTATCCAATGGACAGCCGCCGTTATTGTCCGGGAGAGCCAAATGCCCGCAAGGAATGGGAAGCGCGCTACGGCCCGGGATTTTACGTGCTATCCACGGCGCGCCTGGATCACGGCGTCAAAGGCAACGTCGGCCTTTTCGATCAGCTTGCGACCTTGGCGCACAGCGAGCCGGCGCTGCACTTCGTCTTCTTGGCCTGGGGCAACGACGCGCCCAAGCTGGCGCGGCGCATCGCCGACGCCGGCCTTCAGCGCCAGTTCCTGATGCTGCCTCCGGTCGGCAAGACGCGCCTCATCGACTATTACCGCTCTTGTGATGTCGTGCTCGATCAGCTCATCTACGGCTACTATGGCGCCACCGCGCTCGAAGCGATGGCGGTCGGCAAGCCCGTCGTCATGTTCCTGCGCAAGTCGCATTACGCGCCTCTCTATGAAGGCGACGTTGCGCCCGTGTTCAACAGTCCGCAACCGACAGATGTGGTGCGCACACTGGCCAATCTTAGCCGGCAACCGGAACTTGTGCTGGACACCTGCCGCAAGTCCCGCGCCTGGCTCGAGCGCCATCACGGCGAAGAGAAAATGGTTCCATTAATGTTGGCGCTCTTACGTTTTGCTGCTGACCGTCGGCCGCTGCCCCTCGACTTGCACAGCCCGCTCTGGGACGAAGAATCGGCTGAGGAAACGGCGTATCATCAGACTCGTTTGCGACCGGCCAATGTCTCAAAAATGGCGGGTTAGGAATTGTCCTATCGTCAACCTACGAGTCGCTGACACGGGAGTCGAACCCGTCGCTCCGACCTTATGAGGGTCCGAGAGTCCCGCTTGCAACCACTGCATTACCCGCGTTCGGGCTCCGTCATGTTGCGTGGGTCCAGTGCCGCGCTCAACTCCGCTTCCGTGACGGCGGATGAGTCCTTTTTCCTTAACTCGCCTGCGCGAATCTTCTCCAGGCAAAGGTCGCGCACCGTCTTGCCGGATTTGAACGCTTCCTTGGCAATCGCGGCGGCCGTGTCGTAGCCGATCAGGGGATTCAGGCTGGTGACCATGGCCATCGACCATTCCACTTGCTCTTCGCAAGCCGTGCGGTTCGCTTCCATTTCGAGCGCGCAGAAGTCGATGAAGGCCTGTGTGCATTTGGCCAACAGCTCGACGCTTTCGATGGCGGCCAGGCCCATGACCGGCATCATGATGTTGAGCTGAAACTGGCCGCCGGTCGCGCCGGAGAAGGCGATGCACTGGTCGTTGCCGATGACGCGGGCGCAGACCTGCATCATGCTCTCGCACATGACTGGGTTGACTTTGCCGGGCATGATCGAGCTGCCGGGCTGGCGGTCGGGAAGAATGACCTCGTAAAATCCGCAGCGCGGGCCGGCGCCTAGCCAGCGAATGTTGTTGGCTATGGAGAACAGGCTGACGGCGATAGCGCGGAGCTGGCCGGAGCACTCGACCAGGCCGTCGCGGTTTGCGTTGGCCTCGAAATGGTTCTTGGCCTCGACGAAGGGAACGCCGGTTTCCTTGGTGAGGACTTCGGCGACCTTGGTGCCGAAGCGCGGGTGCGTGTTGATGCCGGTGCCGACCGCGGTGCCACCCGCAGGCAATTCGAGGACGGCTTTCAGAGCGACGTCGGCCCGGCCCAGGCACAGCTCGACTTGCCGGGCGAAGCCGCTGATCTCTTGTCCCAGGCGAATCGGAGTGGCGTCGGCCAGGTGCGTGCGGCCGATCTTGACGATCGCGTCCCATTTCTTGGCCTTGTCGGCCAGCACTTCGTGCAAGCGCCTCAGCGCCGGCACCATGTCCTTGGCGATGGCCGTGCCGACCGCGACATGAATCGCCGTGGGGAACATGTCGTTGGTCGATTGGCCCATGTTGATGTGATCGTTGGGATGAATGGGCTTCTTGGCGTGGAAGCGGTCGCCCTTGGTGAGTTCGATGGCGCGGTTGCTGATCACCTCGTTGGCGTTCATGTTGGACGACGTGCCCGAGCCGGTCTGGTAGACGTCGATGGGAAACTCGGCGTCGTGCTTGCCGGCGGCGACTTCGCGTGCCGCTTGGACGATGGGCTCGGCTACCTCGGCCTTCAGTTTGCCGAGGTCGCGATTGGCAATGGCGGCAGCGGCCTTGATCAAACCCAGCGCGTGGATCAAGCGGGGCGGCAAGGGCTGACCGGAAATCGGAAAATTCTCGACGGCACGCTGGGTCTGCGCGCCGTAATAGGCTTGGGCGGGCACTTGCACGTCGCCCATGGAATCCTTTTCAATGCGGAACTGGGACATCAAACGCACCTCTCACATACTGGTCAATCCGGACGATCCATGATTAGGTTAGGAGTGGCCGGAAAAAGGAGAAGTCCTATTGGGAGTGGATAGGCACGTCGACTTTGGTATGATTCCAGTGGTGAGGCAAACAAGATGGTGAATGACATGTCCGCTCTGCTATCCAGTACGCGACCCCTCTGCCCGTATTCCGCCGGCACGCTTATGACTGCGGAGGAATTCGACGCGGTCGAGGAGTGGGATGAGAGCTACGCCTATGAACTCATTCACGGAGTGCTGGTCGTGACGCCGATTCCATTGGAATCCGAAGCTGATCCAAACGACGAATTAGGCATGTGGCTGCGCGAGTATCGGCGCGACAACCCGCAGGGCTTCCACATGGACGCGACACTGCCCGAGCGCCATGTAAAAACCAAGTCACAACGACGTCGGGCCGACCGCGTGATCTGGATCGGTCTGGGCCGGATTCCAGACCCGGATGTGGATGTGCCGAAAATTGCCGTTGAATTCGTGTCGGATTCCAAGCGGGACCGTGGCCGCGATTACGAAGAAAAGAAAGAAGAGTATCCGGAAGCTGGCATCGAGGAATACTGGATCATTGACCGGTCTAAGAGAACGATGACAGTCGTGCGCATGCAGCCAGGGCAGGGGCCGTTGGAACTTACGATACTCGAGCACGAAACATATCGGCCGCCCCTCTTGCCAGGCTTTGAGTTACCGCTGGCGCAACTACTGGCCATCGCGGATCGTTGGGGCAAGACGGAGTAGATGATGCGACGGCGCGGATCTGGTCGAAGATGGAAGGCGGCATTGGCCAGACAGCAGGCCTCGCGCTGCTTAGGTTAAGGTCGCCGTCGCTTGCGACTCTTTCCTTTTGCCTTTTGGCGATGCGACGGCTTGGATGGTGCAAGCCTTCCATGTGTCTTGACCGCAGGAGCCGCTTGAGAGGCTATCTCTTCAAATTCCACAAAACTATCAACTTCAAAGGTCAAGTCGAGGTTTTTGGCCTGATCGGACGAATGGCTTTTCACAGTATTTCTCCTTTCACCAACAAGGGCTGGTGTGCAACCGTCTCCTCATTGTAACGGAATTCGACAGAGTACAGACCAAGCTCTGGAAAAACGCAAGAAACAATCCGAAACCTGACAGCCGTCACCTCGAGCGGATTCGAGCCGAACTTTAGTCGACGTTTTTGACCTTCGAAAACTCTGTCTCCGCGATCGCTATGAACAATGACGATTTGAGCGGCACCAACTCCTCTTCCAGCCGTAAGCACCACAAAGACACAGAAAGACGCGACAAGGGGAAACGAAGCGCCATGGTGCGCTGGGCGCAATGAATGAACGAGCCCGAATATGTCAATCTTTGTTGGTCGATTTCCACGTTGCCGCACGTCTTCACAAACAAGCATGTGGCGGACATGCGGCGCGACCGACTTGGTTTTACCCATTCGTTTTGCCTTCTAGCTGGCTTGAAGTAACTACACTCCTCTTGGCGTCGCCCAGTGCTGCCGGTATTCACGCCGCGCCATGGGCCCAGCTTCCTTGTCGTTGTGGACCTCCTCGGTCTTCGGGTCGAAGGTGAGCACGCGGCGGACGCGCGTCGCGATGTTGCCCAAATGGCACAGCGTCGCGGACAGGTGGCCGATCTCGATGTCGGCGTTGGGACGGCGGCCGCTGCGGATGCACTCAAAGAAATTGCGGTGATGGGCTAACACATTCGGCGAGCCCGTCACCGTCCGGATTTCCTTGTTGCGCGGACCATAGAGCCGCCAGCCCGCTTCCTTGCCGAAAATCAGCATGCCGTTGATGCCGTAGAAAGCGTCGCCGTTTTCGTAGCCTTCCATCTTGTACGGCGTCCAGATACGTTGCTCGAAGATGAGTTGTTTCTTTCGTGGCGTTTTTCCATTGCCATTCGCGCTTGGAGACCACTCAAAGATAACCGTTTGCGTGTCTGGGAATTCCTGATCGTCGTCGAAGAAGTACTTGCCGCCGAGCGCGGTGACGGTGGTGGGGTGCGTTTCGACGCCGAGGCCCCAACGGCCGATGTCGAGGTCGTGGACTCCGTCGTTGCCCATGTCGCCGGTGCCGAAGTTGTACCACCAGCGCCAGACGCCGTGCAGCCTGTTGCGCTGGAAGGGCACGAACGGAGCGGGACCGACCCAGGCGTCGTAATCGAGGCCGGCGGGCGGATCGCTCGGCTTTTGCCGGCCGATGTTGCCGCGGAGTTGGCTATTCCAGACGCGCACGGCCAGCACTTCGCCGATGGCGCCTTCGCGGATCGCCTGCATGGCCGACTGAGCGTGTTCGGAGCTGCGCGACTGCGTGCCGACCTGGCAGATTTTGCGGTTGCGGCGGGCCGCGTCGATCAGGAGCCGGCCTTCGCGGATATTGTGGGCACACGGCTTTTCGACATAGACGTGCTTGCCGGCGTCCAGGGCGAGGATGCTGGCCGGCGCGTGCCAGTGGTCCGGCGTGGCGATGAAGACGACGGCCACGTCGCGATTCTCGACGATGCGGCGCATGTCGGTTACGCCTTGGGGCGCGCGATTGTCGCGTGTGCCGTTCTTCACGGCTTCCGCCAATCGATTGGCGTCAACATCACAGACATGCGTAAGGTCCACATCGCGCTGGCCCACCAGGGTGCGAACGTGGTTCATGCCCATGCCGCCGGGCCCGAGGATGGCGACCTGGATGCGTTCGTTGGCCCCCACGACCTGGGCATAGCTCGCGCTTGACAGGGCGGCCGTGCCGACCACACCGAGACTGGCTTGCTTCAAGAATCCGCGGCGATTGGTGTCCGACATGGCATGTCTCCAAAAGTAAGTATGCGGTAGCTTGCCATATTAGATTGTGAGCTCACGATTTCCAAAGGAAAAGGGGTGCATTCCCGTTTCTGCGCCTCCACTCAGGCCGCTTGGGCGAGACGAGCGCTGCCGGCGGCGCGGCGGTGTTTGCGGGGACGCGACCAGTATTTCTC
>JAKEFD010000254.1 GCA_022616245.1 Gemmataceae bacterium | reverse complement strand
GGCGTCGACTTGAGTCGCGGCCGCTGACCCAACTGCTCCAGCGCAACGGCCAAAACCGGTCCGTCTTCCAGTTTTTCCGCCAGCGACAGCAGCTGATCCTGACTCGATTCACCTAGTCCGGACAGAAACATAGTGAGCGCTGCCGATCGGTTCTTGTTCGTGTGTTTCTTGTCGAGAACCAAAACCTCGAGGTATGGACGTAGCGCTTCCGCGGGTTGTTCGCGCAGCGCCACCAACAGCAGGGGGAGGGCGCTGTTTTCTCCGCCGGGATCTTCGCTAAGCCATTGGCCCAAGGTTTTCAGCCGGGTTGGAATCTTCTCGAGCAGCATGCGCTTGAGCACCTCCTCGCGCACCCTGCGATCCGGATCAGCCAGCATCCGATCGAGCGCTTTATCGATTTCTTCCGTGCGCTCCCAGGCCACCGTGTTCACCGGGCGCGGCGGCGGCCGATAGCCCCAGTAGATCCACTTGCCCGGCTTCTTCCAAACGCGCGTCAGCGCTTCTGCATACTCCTGACGCCGGTGCGCGTTTGGTTCCTTGGGCAGCCGCTCGATCAGGCCATCGACCAGCGCGGCCTCATACTGGCCGCCGACGGCCCGGAGCGCGACGCCGCGCATCGGCACGGCATAGGATTGATCGAGCAGCGTGAGCACCGCCGGCCAATTGTCGGCGCGGCGCAGCGTCTGCATCGCGGCGTGCGCGAACGTTGGGTCCAGGGTGACTAGTTTCTTGCCGAGCCAGGCGGGCGCGTCATGCCAACGCAATCGACCGAGCGCGATCACGATTTCCAGGAGAACGCGCCGGTCCTGGTCATTGGCGAGCGCGGCGAGCTTCTCCGCGAGCTTAGGATCGCCGCGGCCCGCATCGAGCCGGCCTTTGGACAGAACCGGATCGGCCAGATCGGCAATGGCCCGCACCGCCTGAGCCCGAACGCGCTCGTCGAGGTCCGACTTCGCCAGGCGCAATAGATCGGCGAGCGCGCCCTGGCCTTCCAGATGCGCCAAGATCCAAATCGTATGCAAGCGGCCCATCGGCCCAAGCACGTTTTTTTGGAGTGCGATGCGCAGGTTGTCGGCGGCATTGGGGCCGCTTTTCTCGATTGCCAATTGTGCGTCCAGCCGGGCGTAGTAGCTTGGCGAATCGAGCGGCGCGATCCGATTCGCGCTTGGCTTCGCCGGCTTGGCTGGTTTGACGTTGTTGATGCAGTAGATGCGGCCGCGGCCGCGCTTGGGCCGTTGCCCGTCGGCCCAATCGGAAACGAGCAGAGAGCCGTCGCGCTGCACGACGACATCGGTCGGCTTGAAACCGTAAGGATCGTTGTCCGCGCCGGACGCGAATTCATATTCCTTCGAATGCTCGAAGCCGCTGCCTTTGCGCACTGGACGATGCCGCACCAGCGACCGGCCCCATTCGCAGAAAAAGAGATTGCCGCGATACTCATTCGGGAATGCGGTTTCCAGGTAGCAGACGCCGCCCGCCGACGAGCCGCGTCCCAAAATTGCCATAGCGTACTGCGCTTCGACCGGCCGTTCGTAATAGAGATACGGGTAACCGTGATCCGCGCCGAAGAAACTGTGGCACACGCGGACCATGTAATCGCCGCCGTCGTTTTCGTTGTCGCGCACGAAGACGTTGAGCTGCGCGTCCAAGGCCACGTCATAAATGTTGCGCAAGCCGGTCGCGAACACGTGCAAGCCGCGCCCGTCCGGGCGACAGCGCAGGATGCCGCCGGCGTTGTAGATCAAGCGGTCCCCCTCCGGGCGCTCGACCGTGCAGCCGTGATCGCCGAGCGCCAGGTACAGCCAGCCATCGTGCCCGACCGTGACGCCATTGGCGCAGTGCAGCCGTGGCGGATTGTCCTCGGGCTTCAATCCCAAACCGGACAAAAGATCGCGGCGCTCGTCGGCCTTGCCGTCGCCGTCCTTGTCGCGCAGTGAAGTCAGAAACGGCGCGTGCATGACGAAGATCGTGCCGTCGTGATAAGCGAGGCCCTGAATTGAATTGAACCCATCCGCGTAAACCGTGGCCTTGTCCGCGTAGCCGTCGCCGTCTGTGTCTTCGACGAGACGGATTTCGTCGCGGCGAACGATGGCCTCGCCCAGACCGGTCATGTAATCGATCGCGACGTACACAGCGCCCGCGCGCGGCCCGGCGGCGATGACCGAGGGATATTCGATCAATGGGTCGCAGGCGAACAGGGTGGCCCGAAAACCCTGCGGGAGTTGCAAAGGGGGAAAACGCTTTTCGGTGGCAGGGCCGGTTTTGGGCGGGTCGCCGGCTGCCGCGAAAAAGAGGCAGGCGAAGGCAACGCCGAAACACAGCCCCACAACCCTTAGAAAACGCATATTGATCTCAATTCGCGACCAAAAGGCGTTCGATGCATCATCACGCCGGCTGCCTTTTGGGGCAAGCAAAAACAAGCCGACTATTGCAGTCGTCTAGTTTTCCGTGAACAGCCCCTCGCTCACGCGTCGGGTTAGTGTTAACATGCTCATTCATGTCTACGCTCGCTCCAAACCGGCCGCGCTCGCGTTGGCCCAAGCGGCTTCTCTGGACCGCGGTCATCCTGTTGCTCGTTTTAGGCGGGCCGCTCTTCTATTTCAATCATCAGCGCCGGGCAGCGAGCAGAGAGTTGCAAGACGCCATTGACGAAGTCGATCGTGTCGATCCGGAATGGCGTTTGGAACAATTGGAGTCGAAGCGGCGTACAGTCCCCGATGGTAAGAATGCCGTTTTCGTGATCATCGAGGCGCACCAGGCATTATCGAGGAATTGGAAGAGGGATTCATTTGAACAAGAATTCATCGAAACCCCGCCTCCCTGTCGGCTTACACCGGACTTGGAAAAGCAGCTTCGTCAAGAACTTACCGGCTTGTCGGCAGCGCTGGAAAAAGCTCACAAGCTCGTCGATCGTCCCACAGGCTGCTTCCGCATTGTCTATAGCCGCGATTGGATCAACACGACGTTGCCCCATCTGACAAAAGCGAATGACATTGCGGGTATGTTGGAATGGCACATATGCCTCTGTCTTCACGAAAAGCAACGGGCCAACGCTTTGTTGTCTTTGCGCGCACTCGTCAACGCGGCCCGCGCTTTCGGCGACGAGCCAATGATCATGTCGCAGATTACGCGCATGGGCATACATGGGATGGCCGTCGCTTGTTTGGAAAGGACCTTGGCGCACGGTCTAGTTCGAGAAGACAAGTTGGTGGAGCTCCAGATATCTCTCATGGACGAAGCCGCTGAGAATCTGTTCGCCTTCGGAATGCGCGGCGAACGGGCAGGCATCCATTTTTTCCTAACGAATGTCGAGAGCGGCGAGGTGTCGTTTGCCGACAGACAACCAGCACAGCGGAAATTCTCGGATTCTGTGCAAGGTTTCTTTTCTGCCAACATGCTGAAGCACTCGCATGCCTGGCTGATAACCAACATGACGCGCCTTGTCGAAGCGGACAAGGACAAAGGGTGTGCGAAGTACGCGGCGCTTGAGCAACTGGATAGCGACGCACGGAATGCACTATCGGTCGAGGACAACAACCTCGGCGTGGCGCAAGTTCTCTACGCCAGATTCGTACAAGTTGCCAAGAAGGAACAGCGCACGGATACCCTCTTGTATTGCGCTATGGCCGGAATAGCCGCCGAGCGCTTTCGGCTCAAAGAAAAACGCTGGCCGCATTCGCTGCAGGAATTGGTCGAAGCGAAATTACTGAAAGAAGTCCCCGAGGATCTAATGGACGGCCAACCGTTGCGTTTTCGGCGCGCGAAGGATGGCATCGTGATTTACTCGGTGGGACTAAACAAAGACTACCAAGGAGATGCTTTGGACAATCTCGCAAACGCGCGGGATGAAAGAATCCACATTGAGTTTCGGCTATGGGATATGGAGCGCCGCCATCAGCCGCCGCTGCCGCCGCGGCCAAAACCGAAGGACGAACCAGATCCAGACAATAATGATTAACTTAGCTGCAATCCAATCGAAGGAGCCAGGATGATGTATCGCATCGACACGTGTTTCGCGCGACTCGGCATCACGGCGCTTGTTCTTGCGTTCGCAATTGGCCTCGCGCCCGCGCAAGACGCGTCGACCAACGCCATCGACAAAGGCCAGCGCGTCTTCTCCGCCGGCCACAGCTTCCACATGTTCATGCCCGCCATCGTGCGCGCGCGCTGGCCAAGTCCGCCGGCATCAAGGACCACGAGCAAGTCGGCCAGCAAGGCATCAGCGGTTCGCGCGTCGTTCAGCATTGGGACCTTGCCGAGGAAAAGAATCAGGTCAAAAAGGCGCTTAAGACCGGCAAGGTCGACGTGCTCACGCTCTCGCCCATTCATCTGCCCGATCCCGGCATCGAGAACTTCGTCAAGCTAGCGCTCGAGCACAATCCGAGCATCCGCGTCACCGTGCAAGAGAACTGGCTGCCTTTCGACATCTACGACACAACCTTCAAGATTCGGTCCAAGAAAGTGGACCACAACTGCTTCCGACATCTGAATTGGGATGAAACGTCATTTGGGACGTGGAGCACTTCATACTCACTTCTTGATGGATTCTCGCACCTCCCATCTGAGATCGTCAACTACGCCGCTTCGTTTGCCTAGCCGTATTTGTCCAGCGATGCACTTGGCTTGCTCGATTGAAAAGGAATCCATGTCCGGGGAACAAATGAAATCATTGCGGCTCCGAACCGGCAATGAGTATAGACCAAGGAGCCCAGCGAACCGAGGAGTATTACGTGCTTGGTCAAGTCGAATCGAAATCATCGCCAATCCAGTAATAGAGGTACATCCACATTGTACACTGAAACGGCTTCGAGTTATCATCCGC
The DNA here is from genome assembly GCA_022616245.1 of Gemmataceae bacterium. Classification (GTDB taxonomy): domain Bacteria; phylum Planctomycetota; class Planctomycetia; order Gemmatales; family Gemmataceae; genus JAKEFD01. Next base: position 2,616 of record JAKEFD010000254.1, on the reverse strand, counting down.
GCTGGGCGGCTCGATAGGGGTCAAACCCGCCGGACATCAAGATTAATGGGGCCGACGCACTCAAGCGCCGGCCTCTTCTTTTCGGATCTGGCCGGCAAACGCAATGAGCGGGCTCGCAGCGGGGAATATCCACAGACCATCGATTCGATGGTTCGGAGTCAGCGGCGAGTCCCAAAAGTGGGGGAGAATCCTCCGGAAAAATGGATAGCTGGCGTCCTCATAAGGGAAACAGCGGTACACGTTGTACGCGATCAAACCGGCCCCTTTCCAGAGCACGGCAAGCTTCCATTCGGTGAAGATATGGCGCGTCCACTCCCAGGCGTCTTTCTGCACCAGCAAGGCCGAGTGCGTGTCGAGCGCGGCGGCGCTGGTGACGGAAATTTGCGTGCAGCCGCCGAAGCTGGCGTGAGTGTTATTGATTCAAGAAGGCGCCACGCTCGCTTGAAGGAAGTCGAAAAACGCGCAGTGAGGACGTTGGTGAGAATGGGTCTCAAGGGTGCGATGTTGAGAAGCCCGTGAAGTGCTTGGCGCAAGGGTTCGCTATGCCAAACAGATAAGTAAAGAGGAAAAGACCGCGCCATATCGGTCGCGTCAACGAGCAGCTCCAAGACCGGAGCTTGATTGACGCAAAAAAGCGCTCGCCAAATAAATCGAGGGTGTTGTCGGAGTAGGAGGTGTTCCAGCACTTCATCGCGAAGGCCTCCCTCCTTGACCTGTTTCTTGTACTCATTCGTTGTCGTCAAGTAAACGTCCCATTCCAACCTGTTTCCTGGGTCAGAAGCGTTTGCATGACTTCAGTCATACGGGTCAGCCATTGCTGCACATCAAGAAAGGTGACTCGGATCTTGTGATAAACTGGTACGACAACGACCTGCGGATAAAGCGCAAGACGTTTGCCGCTGCCTGCGGCGATCCACGAACCCTCAAAAACGACTGGATAAACTCTCGGCCCCACGGTTGCAGATGGCTTCACTAGAATGCGAGCGAACGGCCCGACCTGATCGTCGTGGCCGTAAAACTCGTTGATGCGAAGGCCCGTCATTGGAATGCACGTCTCGCCGGCGGCAACTTCGGAATTAAGCGCAGGCGTCTTCACCAGCGAGTAGCCGGCAAGTGTGATCGCGTGCAGTCCAATCCCTTCTACCTCGGCAACCAAAATTACAGGAAGGCCCATCTTTAGGTGACCATATACCAACGACACTAACGGCACGTTCGCGCGAACAGGGAAAATCTCGGGTTCGAGAAGAGCTTGTCTAATCGAGTTGCAGATTTGATGGATGCTCAAGGCGTGTGAGGGCACTGGTCGCGCCGGCTGCACAACTTGATTGGCGACACGTGTAATGGTTGCTGGGGAAGGAGTGGTCGTGCCAAAGAGATCCGCCGTTTTATGGAAGGCACACCAAAGGGATACCGTCGCACACGCCGCGAGCACGCTGTCCTGTTCTTGAAACGCGAGGCTTCGGATTGCCAAGTCGATGCCAAAGAAATTCGCTTTGTAGTCCTTAGTACAGGGGTAGTTCCGGCGACCACCGTCGTCATCGTACGTCCTTAGCACTGTTCTGCCGATGATCGCATCGGGCAGTGGTCGAGCGACAATGAAGCCCAAGTACGAATCCTTCAGTGGCCGTTCGTCTGATCCGTCGCGCTTCAGAATCGAGGCAAGGATTTGATCATGCGTGAATGCAGTGCTGAAGAAATGAAGGCGTTTACACCGGCGCTCGTAGTTGTGAAAACACTTGACATAATATGCCGCGAAATCGTCGAGGTAGTCACCGTCGATATACTCACGTTCCACGACAATTGTCTGCGCTCCAATGTCGCGGAGATAGCCGCTCAAGTACTTGGCCCTGCCGTGGTCGCCCACCTCGGCAGGGACAAACTTGTCGTTCGCAAGCGCTTGGCAGAGACACTGCTCCGAAAACGACAGAACTTCGAAGGCTGACATCGGCTTGTCTCAAACGCTGACCTCGAGCTGTAACGTCTCTTGCGAAACCGCTTTCGCTTCCTCGAGCCGACTCAGCGCTTTCTTGATTTCGTCATAGCGCAACCGCAACTCCGCATCGATCTGGCGAAGGGGCAGTTCGGCTGCCTTCATATCGCTGTTGATTGCCTTTTCGTCCATGCTCCACCGGGGGTTAGGTTAGCAGGTATTCTGTCCAGCTGTAGTTGCTAAATCGTACGTTCTTGTCAAGAGCAGTCAAACCAAAACCCTCGATTCCCCCATTCCGCCCACATCTATGAGTATTCTACGCATTACAAGGCCTATCGGCATTCCCGGCCACGTGCCACAACGTTTGATCGCCTCGTCAGCAGTAGGCCGTCCGCCGGCGCATCGTTGGCGTGTTTGAGCAGTTTCGCCCGCGCATAGCCGGGCTCCGGCCGGGTCGCAAGAAACAGGTTGACCAGGTCCGTAGAGCGTATCGGCATGTGCCGGGAACCGGCCCCTTTCCAGAGTAAGCTTCCATTCGGTGAAGATATGGCGCGTCCACTCCCAGGCATCTTTCTGCACCAGCATGGCCGGGTGCGTGCCGAGCGCCCCGGCGATGGTCCTGAGCGTTTCGAACTTCGGCGTCACCTTGTCGTTTTCCAGTCGCGACAGATTCGGCTTGGCGATGC
>JAKEFD010000253.1 GCA_022616245.1 Gemmataceae bacterium | reverse complement strand
GCGGATCTTTTAGGGGCAGATCGTCCACGCGAATGTCAAGGCGGTCGCGGGCCACCAGGTCCGCCAGGATTGCCTCGAGCGCTTGCGGATCGCGCGTGCCGTCGAGGTGGTGCAGGACGGCGCGGTCGAAGGGGTCCAATTCCACACTGGCGTGGCGCAAGTTGGTCACGAGGCGCTCATCCGGCGCTTGCAAGCGGGCCAGGGTGCTGGCTTTGGGTCGAGGACCGGGCCGGCTTGCAAAGCGCGGCGGGTGCGCATGCAAGTCAAGCAAGTGAGCCGCGTAGCATTCCAAAAGGGCCTCGGCCAGCGTTAGAGGTTTCTGATCCAACGAGGCGCGCACCGGCTCGGGCGCCCCGGACATTGCTGCCTGCGCTTGTTGCCAAAGCTCGCGGAAGGACAGCGCGCTTGGCCAATGTCGGCCGAGAAGGCTTAGGGCGGTTTTCACCAAGGGATCCTTGGAGCTGACCGTGCGGCCGTCCGGCGCCGAAAACTCCTCGGCAGCGTCGGAGAATAGGTCAAGGCGCTCCTTCTTCGACTTGGCTTGAGCGGTCAAGTACATGCGCGTGATCGCGTCCGCGGCGGGTGGTCGGGAGAGAGCGAGCGCATCGTGGCAAAGCAGCGTACGGCGAAAACTCCGCCCTCGAAAGAAGTCCAAATACTGTTCGCGGTGGATCAGGCCGACCGGCATGCGCGCGAGAATATCTCTCACTTCGATCGGAATGCTCGAAGGCAACGGCTGGCTCAGATGCGCTTCTTCGAGGTATTGCAAGCCGTGCTTGGCGGCGCGCTCGGCAAACTCGTGGAAATAGGCGGGTGTATTGACGTCTTCAAGGTGTTCGTGAAACAAGTAGGCGTCGCCGCGCTTGCGCACCTCCGCTGCTTCGTCTTCAAGAATGCGGGCATAAATGTCCGTGCCGCCCTGGACCGCGTGCAGTAGGAGTTCGAGGAAGGCGCGCGCCTGATGGATCTTGGTGGGCGTGTCCTTGAAATGGCTGGCGTGAAAGGACATCATGCCGCGCAACAAGGACCATAGATGCCAGCCGGGATACGTGTTGTAGCTGACGTAGGCGACTCCCTGGGGCGACAGCCGCTCCTTGCAGATCGACAAAATCTTTTCCTGCACGGGCGCCGGCACCCAGGAAAACACGCCATGGCAAAGGATGTAGTCGAATGCGCCGAAGCCCTCATCCACGTCCATGATCGAAAGGGGCCTGAGCTCGATGTTGGTAAGACCAATCTCGGCGATGCGCGACTGGCCCATGGCCACCTGGCGCGGCGACAGGTCGATGCCGACAAAGCGGCTTTCGGGCAGGGTCAATGCCATGGGGATGAGGTTGCCGCCGCCGGCGCAACCCAATTCCAAGACGCGGCAGCGCGGCGCCGGCGCCGGTTCCATGCCGTGCAAGAGGGCGACGACGGCCAGTGTATCGGGATGGGTGGCCGTAAACGCGTTGCTCTCGTAGGGCAGTTCCTCGTAGCTTTGCAATTGCGGGTCAGACATGGGACATCTTCCTCCCCTCGCCCTGAGGGGTTGGGGGTGAGGGGGTCACCTTGAGCTGTGCCAAGAAATCGCCCAAAAGCTCAGGCCCGGGCCGCAGGCAGCCTTCGTCTGGGTTTTGTTCGGCCCAGTCCGGAGCGAGCGTCAGCGGCAGCCAGCGCTCGTAGCAAGGCGCAGTGGAAGGCACGTCCAGCCGGGCCAGGGCGGCGGCAACAGACACCGGCAGAGGCACCGAGCGCACCGACTGGGGCGTGGGCCGCGAACAGTTTTCCGCAGGGGTCGTCACCAGAAACTCACGGCATTTCAACGGGCGAATGGGATGAATCGAGCAAGCCTCGTCTTCGAGAAAGGGACAGGCCAGGCCGAGCTGAAAATACGCGGTTGCCAGCTCGAGGAAAGTCGCGCTTGTCCAGGCCGCCGATTGGAGAAGTCGGTCGAATAGGCCGCTTTCTTCCAGACGTTGTCGCGCATCGGCAAAGCGCTTGCGAACCTGGCTGCGGCGCGGCTCGGGTAGGGCTTCGACGAGATCGCGCAGGTGGCGGGCCTCGGTTTGGGTCACCGGCACCAATTGCCTGCAACAAGCCCCGCAGCCTTTGCGGCATGAGATGCTGTGACCTTTTCCCAGGTCCGCTTGTTCAGCGGCCGCTACAACGGCATCGGTCAAGGACTGAACGAGCGGCAGAAGAGTGCGCAGCCGCGTTGGGCCTGCCGGTACTTCGACCTGGAAGGTCATTTCCCAGTCAGAAGTGGTCAAGGCCACTTCTTTGGCAACCCTATCCACGGAATGCTCCGATTGGCGGTGACCGAGGCAGCTGGGTAAAACCGAAAATCCTCATCGCGCTGCCGCGCTGGGGAATCGCAAGCGAATCCAAGCGCGGCACGGATGAGGAATGGAAGTTTCTCGAAGCAAACACTAGCCCGACGCTGGAGCGAGGGGAGACTAGCCGATTTTCTTGTTGGCCTTGACATCCCAGCCGGTCTTGATGGCGGCGTCGAGGGTGCCATCGGGCTTTTGCGGCTTGTAGGCAAACTCAATCTTGGAAAAATCCAAACTGACCTGGTCGGTGGGAACGATGTCGCTGTGGCCGCTGCCGCCGGTCTGGTAGGACGAAACCAACAGGTCGGTCATTTTGACAACCAAGAATTCCTGTTGGTCCTTACCAGCCTTGCGGCACGTCAATTCGCCCAGCTTGATATGCCGGCCTTCGGCACAAGCGAGCATCAACTCGGGGGAGGCCTTGTTGATCTTCATGACGAAGTGAAAAGCCTGCATGGACACTTTGCCGGCGCCGCCGCCGCCGCCGCCCGCATGCGTGCCGGATTGGGACTCGCCCCAGCTCCACGACTCGACGTCAATGGCGCCTTTGGCCTTCATCTTGTGGTCTTCCGACTCCCCTTTGATGCCGTCCAGAACCAAATAATAGTCAACCGCTGCCATGAGAAACCTCCTCGTGGTGTCGCGCTGTCCACTGTTGCAAAGATCCGGGTGCGCCGGGGACAGCTACACCGGCCTGGGCTGGCTCGCCCTCTAAGGCTGCTGCCCTTTCGGGCGGTCAGCCTGGAACGACCATCGTCCCCTGGTTTGGTGACCGCCTCCATTCATCGCCCGTCACTAAGTCTATTCCCATTCGATGGAGAAACCGGACAACAATCTGGGCATTAGCCGCCTTTCTTTGGGATTTCCGCGACCAAACGCATGGATGTGGACAGGGCCTCCAGCTGGAAATGCGGCCGCAGATAGGCCACCGCCTCATACCAGCCCGGCTTGCCCTTTACCTCTTTGACTTCGACCTTGGCGGCTGCCAAGGGCGCGCGGGCCTTGGCTTCGTCGCCCGCCGTTTCCGGGTTGCCGAGCACGTAGTTCATGATCCATTCGTTCAGCCACTTCTCGCAATCCTTGACCTCCATGAAGGAGCCGATCTTGTCGCGGGCCATGACTTTGAGGTAATGGGCGAAACGCGACACGCACATGATGAAATTGAATTTCGCCGACAGTTCGGCATTGGAATTGGCGTCGGCGGCGAAATAGGTTTTCGGCTTCTGCGCCGACTGGGCGCCCATGAACGCCGCGTAGTCGCGGTTCTTGCAATGAATGAGCGGCAAAAAGCCGAGATTGGACAACTCGAATTCGCGGCGGTCGGAAATGGCAATCTCGGTCGGGCACTTCATGGCCACGCCGCCTTCGTCGGTTGGGAAGGTGTGCACGGGCAGGCCTTCGACCTTGCCGCCGCCCTCGACACCGCGTGAGCGGGCCATCCAGCCGAATTTGGAGAAGCAATCGGTGATGCGCGTCGCGTAGGCCCACGCGGCGTTCATCCACAAGTATTTGTCGTGGTCGGTGCCGTCGACCATTTCCTCGAAATCGAATTCGTCGACGCGTTTGAACTTTTCGCCATAAGGAAGCCGGGCCAGGACGTGGGGCAACGTCAGGGCCACATAGCGTGAATCCTCGGATTCGCGGAACGACTTCCAACCGGCGTATTCCACACTTTGGAAAATCTTGGCGAGGTCGCGCGGCGCGGTCAATTCCGTGAATCGGTCGAAGTTGAACATGCCCGGCGACGAAGCGGACACGAAGGGAGCGTGCGAAGCCGCCGCCACCTTGGCGATCCGATCCAGCATGGCCACGTCTTCCGCGCCGCGGCCGAACTCATAGTCGCCGATCAGCATGCCAAACGGCTCGCCGCCCAGCTGGCCGTATTCCTCTTCGTAGATTTTCTTGAACAGCGCGCTTTGATCGAATTCGATGGCTTTTTCCAGGTCCTTGGCCAGCTCCCGTTTGGTGACGTTGAGGACCTTGATCTTGAGGTTGTCGCCGGTCTCCGACTGCATCACCAGGTAGTGCAGCCCGCGCCAGGTGGCCTCCAGCTTTTGAAACGCCTCTTGGTGCATGATCTCGTTGAGCTGGGCAGACAGCTTCTTGTCGATCTCCTTGATCCAGTACTTGATGTTCGTCTCCACGTCCTTGGAAACGACCTGGCCCGGCTTGACCACCCCTTCGAGGAACTGTTTGAAGTAACCCTTGGCTCGTTCCTCTTCCTTCTTGTCCTGGGGCCGGGTCGCTTTGATCACTGCATCGAGTAGCGACGGGGCTTCCGTCGTCTGGGCGCCGGCTTGTGCGGCTTGGGCCTGTTCAGCAGCCATGATTCTCTCCAGATGAAAGTGGTTCCAGGTTCATCCTATGGTTAACGTCGATTACGTTTGGACACATAATACCGGTTTCCATTCCCGACCGGGTTGTAAGGACGGCTCTCCAGGGCCGTCCTCTCGTCCAATCAGGACGGGCCGGGAGACCCGTCCAACTAGTGGAACGGCGCTCCTTGGCCGTCCCAAGTATTCATTCGCTGGGCGGCGGCGAACTAGGCGTACTACCTTCGGCTTCGAGTTCCTTGATGCCGAACTCGCGCCGGACTTCGGCCAACAAACCAGGTTCGCGCACCAATTCGTGAATCAGTTGCCGAAACGGCATTCTGCCCAATTGCACCGCGCGCCGCAAGAGGTCGGGAATGGGGCTGTGCGGTTCCAATTGTTCGAGGACATTGGCAACGTAACTGATTTGGCGATAACACTCCTCGCGCGATGAGACAACTTGTGACATGCTGGCACCCGCCCCGACGCCGGCTGCTGGCTGACCGTTCGTTGCCTGCCCTTCAACAGGCGCGTTACGACGCGTCACCTTGTCCATGAACTTCTGGCACTCGTCCAAGGCTTGCCGCAGCCCCGACCAGCCCGGCGCATCCGGAGCGCATTTCTCCGTCAAGATCGCTTCAAGTCGATTGAGCTCATCCACGCACTGCGCCAGGTCTTTGGCAATGTCCGAATGAATCGGTTCCGCGGCTTCAAATGCCGACGCGGGCACCGCTGCTTGCCCCTTCATCGCCAATTGCAAGTCCTGATAGCTCAGCTCCTTGTCTTTGACTTTGACCACCGGGACGTCGCGCACCGTATTGGGAAAGCGGACCCCCTTGTCCGGCTCGATCAGCCAATAAAAGCGCTCGGCACGAACTTCCATGCCTTCGCCTTCGTCTGGAATAGGATGAACGCGATCCCAGCATTGCGCCGCAAGCTCGTGCAGCAAATGCAAGCCGTCGCGCAGTCCGGCGAAGCCATGGAGCTTTACCAATGCCTCAATCAATCGGAACGCGAGTTCCAGATCTTTCGAGGTCTTAGTGAGCGTTTCTTCGCACATCCGCCGGATCACCGGCCAATCGGGCTTCTTGGGGATCGGATCAGCCGAAGGGTCTTCCGGATTGGGTTCCGAGTCCCTGCGCAGTATCTCCAGCTTTTGCCGAATGGTGAGCGGCAAAGACACGCCCGCCGGTTCATCTCCCGGCACGGGCGCCAACAAGGCGGTAAAATCCAACAACGGGGCAGTGGCCATGAACGCTTGGGATCAAGAAAGCCGATCGTGTTTCAGTTGGGAGATATGATAGAGCATGCCTGGGTCGAACGCAAGCAGCGTGATAAGAAACTCCCGCGAGCGTCAATATAAGGGAGACCAAACTTCGGTCGGGTTGGAGATCCTGTGAAAGGACAAAGACCATGAGTACACTTTTGCAGCGCGTGTTTCTGGGCAGTCTAGTTCTGGGGATGGGATCCTGGGTCGTCTTAGGCCAGGGAAACGGCTCGCCCGTCAAGGTCACGATCTTAGACGAAAAACCGGTCGTGACCGAGGTGGTGCTGCCCATAGATCCCACGCCAGGCGTCAATTTCTCGCCCAGCAACCTGGGAGCGCAAATCCGCACCGTGCAAAACCAAACTCTGCACTTAAGTCATTTTCCGATTCTATTCGTCGACGGACAGATCGGTCAGCCTGGCCAGGCCGGCGGCCAATTCGAGAAGGTGAACCAACCGCTGCCCAAGACCGCTGGAGGCAAACCGCGCCAAGGATTCCAATCCGTGTTCAAGCAGAACGATTTGCGCATCACGCTGACTGCGGAATTGATTCCGACAAAGCCGTCGGAAAAAGAACAAAAGCGCAAAATGGATTCAGTGCTCATGCGCTATACCGTGGAGAACACCGGCATGCAGCCGCGCAAGTTCGGACTCAAAGTCTACATGGACACCTATGTCGTTACCAACGATGGCTGCTTGTTTGCCGCCCCTACCGTTCCCAACAAGATTCTCGACGGCATTGAGCTTAAGGACAAGACGTTGCCGGATTACGTCCAGTTGCTGCAACAGCCCGACTTGAAAAACCCGGGCTACGTCGCGCATTTGACTGTCAATCTCGGCACGGCGATCGAGAAGGCGAGCCGCGTCGTGCTCAGCCGGCACGGCGCCGGCGGCTTCAACGGCTGGGAAATGCCGGCGATGCAATCCATGGGCGATTCCGCACTGGCCGTCTTTTTCGAGCCGAAGGAAATCAAGCCCGGCGGCAAGCGCGAATTCGGCTACGCTTATGGCAAAGGCGTCGCGGTCCCCGCGGAAAGCGAAGGCCGCGTCGAAGTCCAGCTCGGCGGATCGTTCGAGCCCGGCAAGATCTTCACCGTGACCGCACTGGTCAAAGACCCGATAGGCGGGCAAGCGCTTACCCTCGAACTTCCGAAAGGACTGGCCCTTCTCGAAGGCAGGGAAACCCAGCCCGTGCCGCAGCCTCTGACCGAAATCCCCCAGAGCGTTGTGCTTTGGAAGTGCCGCGTTTTGGAACTCGGCCAATTCCCCTTGAGGGTGCGTTCCAGCAGCGGCGTGACACACACCAAGATGATTACGATCGCGCCGAACCAATCGGAGAAAAAGGACGCGGGCGGCTGATTGTCACTGGAATCTCAGTCTAAAATAAGCAGCGGATGCGTTGCACAACGCGCCCATTTCGGTGCTTGATCACAACTCCTTTGCCTGAAACGATTAACATCGTTGCTGTCCAATATGGATTGCACCTCTGCTGCCGGGGTTGAGATGCAATCCATTCATCCGTTCTTCAGCGCTGTACATTCCTGCCAAATGACAAGCAGCAGTCACACGTCCATTGGGTAGGAACGGGCCGCCGCAGTCGTGTATGATACAGGGAACGCTTCGCCCATTGGACAATCGCAGGGAGAGGGTGCGGTACAGCGGCCGCACTCTTGGCTATGCAAACTTCGAAGTCATTCGTTCGCTTGTTCCCGCCCGCGAGCATGCCCCTTGAGCCCTTTGATTTCCACACGCCGACGCGCGTCGTTTTCGGACCGGGCACGCTGGTGCGATTGGGCGAACTCGCGCAGGAGCTAGGCGATACCCGCGTACTCCTGGTGACCGATCCGGGTTTGGAAGCCGCGGGGCATCCGCAGCGCGCCGTGGCGTCGCTGGAAGCCGCCGGACTCAGGACCTTTGTTTTCGACCAGGTCGAAGAGAACCCGACCGGCAAACACGTGGACAACGGCGTCCGTTTCGCCAAACCGCTCGACATCGACCTCATCGTCAGCGTCGGCGGCGGCAGCGCCATGGACTGTGCCAAAGGCATCAACTTTGTCCTCACCAACGGCGGCGCCATCTCCGACTACAAGGGCTTCGGCAAAGCGCACAAACCGATGCTGCCTTCCATCGGCGTGCCGACGACCGCGGGCACCGGTAGTGAAGCCCAGTCCTACGCGCTCATTGCCGACGAAGCCACGCACATGAAAATGGCATGCGGCGACCGCAAAGCCGCGTTTCAAACCGCCATCCTCGACCCCGAAGTGACGGTGTCGCAGCCGCCGCAAGTGACGGCGCTTACGGGCATAGACGCCTTGTCGCACGCGCTCGAATCCTATGTGACGACGGCGCGCAGTCCGGTTTCGCAAATGTTCGCGCGCGAGGCCTGGAAGCTACTCGAGGTGAATCTCGAAAAGGTGCTGCACCATCCGCATGACCTCGAAGCGCGCGGCGCCATGCAAATGGGCGCCTTCCTCGCCGGCACCGCTATCGAAAACTCCATGCTCGGCGTCTGCCATTCCTGCGCCAACCCCCTGACCGCGCATTACGGCCTCACGCACGGTTTGGCGATCGGCATCATGCTGCCGCACGTTTTGCGCTTTAACGGTGAAACGGTCGGCGCCTTGTACGCCGACTTGACGGAAGAAGCCGGCCTGCACAACGGCACGCCCGACGCCGCCGCGTTCACCCTGGCCGACCGCATCACGCACTTGTTGAAGTTGGCCGGTGTGCCATCGCGATTAGCAGATTGCGGCGTGGCCCGCAGTATCTTGCCCCTGCTCGCCGACGAAGCCGCCCGGCAATGGACCGCGCGCTTCAATCCACGGCCGGTGACGGAGAAGGAGATTCTGGGACTGTATGAAGCAGCTATGTAATCAGGAACGCAGTTTCCTGTAGCGGAATTCGCCAGAATTCCGGCGAGTTCGGCGTCGGAACTCTGGCGAGTTCCGCTACACCATTGTGAAACGCGCTCTAGAATGGGGCAAGAATCGATTGCGGAGAGAGTCATGCCGTCGCCGTTTCCGGGAATGAATCCGTACTTGGAACACGAAGATCCGTGGCATGATTTTCATGAAAAGTTCATGCCGTTAGCCAGTGATTTGCTGGTTCCACAGGTTCGGCCCGAATTCATTGTCAAGCTCGATCAACATGTCTATATTCACGAACTGTCGGCGGACGAACGGCGTTTCCTCGGCCGTCCCGACTTGTTCGTCGCTTCTCCCACACCGCCCACTGAACAGCCCGGTTCGACCAGCGTGTTAGAAGCTCCTGCAGAGGGCGTGCTTCCCCCAACGATTGATTTCGAACATCACACGTTCCTCGAGATCCGGAATCGAAGTGACCGCAGTCTCGTCACAATCTTGGAACTTCTCACCCCTACGAATAAGGCGATCGGACCGGATCGAGAGCAGTTTCTAGCTAAACGTCGACAGATCCTGGCGAGTTCCGTGCATTACGTGGAGATTGACCTGCTGCGCGGTGGACCCCGATTGCCGATTCAAAAACTGGCCAGTTGTGATTACTACGTCATGGTGAGCCGTTGGAATAGTCGACCCAAAGTCGATCTGTGGCCGTTGCGGCTTCGTGATCGTCTTCCCGAAATACCCATACCATTGCGACCCTCAAAGCCGGAGGCAAGGCTCGATCTCCAGGCGATGGTGAATCGGCTCTACGACACCGGCAGTTACCAAGATTACATTTACGCGCATGAGCCCACACCGCCGTTGCACCCTGAAGACGCAGTTTGGGCGCAAGAGCTAATCGCACAATCCAAGAAACCCAAGTAAAGAGGTGCCAAATGCGACGGTGGCTGATTACTAGCTCGCTAATCATCCTGGCGCCAATTACTGCATGGGCCGATTGGCCAATCTTTCGCGGCAACGCGCTGCAAACAGGCGTCGCCGAAACCAAGCTTTCCGATCCGTTGGAAGTCCTCTGGAAGATTAAGGTCGAGGACGCGATCGAGGGTACGGCCGCCATTGTCAAGGACACGATCTACTTCGGTTCCTTCGACGGCCACCTCTATGCGGTCGCGCTGGCGGACGGGGGGGAAAAGTGGAAGTACAAAGCCGGCGCCTTCAAAGCGCCGCCCAGCGTGTTCGAAGACGCTGTCTACGTCGGCGATGAAGACGGCATATTTCACTGCGTCGATGCCGTCAAGGGGACCAAGCGTTGGACCTTCGAGACGGGCGGCGAAATCACTGGCGGCGCCAACTTCGCCGGCGAACGGGTGATCTTCGGCTCGCACGATTCGACGCTCTATTGCCTCAACCGCAAAGACGGCGGCGTGGCCTGGAAATTCAAGACCCAAGGTCCGGTCAACGGCTCGGCACTGGTCGCCGGCGACCTGACCTTTGTCGCGGGCTGCGACAGCAATCTGCACATCATCGATGTCAAGAGCGGCAAAGGCGTTGCGCAAATCGACCTCGAGGGACAGGCGGCGGCGACTGCAGCCGTCGTTAGCAACAAGCTCTACGTTGGACTCATGACCAACGAAGTCAAAGCGCTCGACCTCGACAAGCGCACAATCCTTTGGTCCTACGAATCGGAGCGCGGCCAGGCCTTCTATGGTTCCGCCGCAGTGACCGAGAACCTGGTGGTTATCGGCGGCCGCGACCGGCTTATTCACGCGCTCGATAAAGATAAGGGCACGGTAGTCTGGACGTTTGCCACAAAGAATCGCGTGGACAGTTCGCCTGTCATCGTGGGCCAACGGGTCTATGTGGGCTCGTCGGACGGCAATCTCTATTTGCTCGATCTGGCCAAAGGACAAGTACTGCAAAAGCTCTCCTTGGGCCGCGGCATTGTCGCCGGTCCCGCTGCCGCACATGGCCGGCTTGTCGTCGGCACCACGGACGGCTTTCTCTATTGTCTGGGCCAGAAGTAGTGTCGCTGCTTGACGGCCGAAGAATCCACAAAGCGTTCGCGAGCATGCCGTGGCGGAGAATTCCAATATCACCCGCGTTCTTGACGCCATTTCGCAAGGCCACGCGCACGCTGCGGAAGAGTTGTTGCCGCTGGTCTATGAGGAATTGCGCAAGCTGGCTGCACAACGATTGGCCCAAGAGAAGCCCGGACAGACCCTTCAAGCCACGGCGCTGGTTCACGAAGCCTACCTCCGGCTGACGGCAGACTCCACGGCGCGTCTTGAACGCGAAGCGGGAGAGGCACGTCGCTGGGACTCGCGCGGGCACTTCTTCGCGGCCGCAGCCGAAGCCATGCGCCGGATTCTCGTTGAGCAGGCCCGCCGCAAACGGCGTGCGCGGCATGGCGGCGAGTTGCAACGAGTAGAGCTAAGGGAAAATACCGTTACTTTTTCGCCCGACGATGAACAGCTCCTGTTCCTGGACGAAGCGCTCACCAAGCTGGCCGCTCTGCGTCCGCAGGCTTCAAAACTGGTCCAACTCCGCTTTTTTTCAGGCCTGGCGGTGGAAGAGGCAGCGCCGGTCCTCGGCATTTCGACTCGGACAGCCCGACGGCTTTGGGTCTTTGCCCGAGCCTGGCTGCGCCGCGAAATGCAAGCGCTAGCCGACCGCAACCCGTCGTAGGATACGCGTTGGCGCTTGGACCGGAACATCGCCGCACAGGTGAGGACGTTTGCTGCGGTTCTTGATTTTTTCGAAAAAGGATGGCCGCTTTCGCGCCCGCACGTCGCATTGATTTCTGACGCCGGCAACATCCCGGAGAGTCGCATCATGACTGAGCAATCGCTGCCTCAAGAATCGATATTCTTGCAGGCACATGCCATTCCGACGCCCGCCGAGCGCGCCGCCTACCTGGACCGCGCCTGTGGCGACGATCAAGAATTGCGCGCCGAGGTCGAGGCCCTCTTGTGCGCCGACGCACAATCCGGCGATCTCTTGGATTTGCCGGAAAAAGCAGGCGCCGACCTCGATGAGCGTGTCCACGAACGCCCCGGCGTCATGATCGGCCCCTACCGACTCTTGGAACCGATAGGCGAAGGCGGTTTTGGCATCGTCTTTCTGGCCGAGCAACAGCATCCCATGCGCCGCAAGGTCGCGCTCAAGGTGCTAAAGCCGGGAATGGACACGCACCAGATCATTGCCCGCTTCGAGGCTGAACGACAAGCGCTGGCGCTCATGGATCACCCCAACATCGCCAAGGTGCTGGACGCCGGCACGACCGGAGCGGTGGCTAATGGCCAGTGGCCAGCAGCTAGCGAAGAAATGCAAGACTTGTCCGCACTTGCCACGAACCACTGGTCACTACCCACAGCTGGACGGCCTTATTTCGTCATGGAGTTGGTGCAGGGTATGCCGATTACGGCCTATTGTGACAAGCACCATTTGACACCCAGGGAGCGCCTGGAGTTGTTCGTCCCGGTCTGCCATGCGGTTCAACATGCCCATCAGAAGGGCATCGTTCACCGCGACCTGAAGCCGTCCAACGTGCTCATTGCTCTATATGACGGCAAGCCGCTGCCCAAAGTGATCGACTTCGGCGTGGCCAAGGCGACCGGCCCCAAGCTGACCGAGCGGACGCTGTCCACCGAATTCGGCACGGTCGTCGGCACGCTGGAATACATGAGCCCCGAGCAGGCAGAGCTCAATCAGGTCGACATCGACACGCGCAGCGACATCTATTCGCTCGGCGTACTTTTGTACGAGTTGCTCACGGGCACGACGCCGTTGGATAGGAGACGGTTGAAAGAGGCGGCACTTTTGGAAGTGCTCCGGCTGATCCGCGAGGAGGAACCGCCCCGGCCCAGCACACGTTTGTCGCAAACTTGGAGCGCGGAACGGGAAGCGTTGAACGAGCAGCGCGCGCATGGCGCTTCGCGCTCCGTACTCCGCGCTCAACGCTTTTACGAGCTGGACTGGATTGTTATGACGTGTCTGGAGAAGGAGCGCAACCGCCGCTATGAAACCGCCAACGGGCTGGCGCGCGACGTCGAGCGCTATTTGGCCGACGAGCCAGTGGAGGCTTGCCCGCCTTCTACCGGCTACAGGCTGCGCAAGTTCGTCCGCAAGAACCGCAAGCTGCTCGGAACTGCGGCAGCATTTCTGGCCTTGCTGCTTGTCGGCGGCGTCGTCACAGCCTGGCAGGCCGTGCGCCTCGCCAGGGGCGAACGCGAAGACGCCCAGCGCGTTGCGGAAGGGATGCGGGAGCAGGCCAAGCGCGATCAAGAGATCCACGCTGCCTTAGAGCGCGCCCGAGAGCTGCGCGAGCAAGCTCGGTCCGCGCCAGGCCACTGGGGCAAGTGGGCGGAAGCGCAGGCGATGGCCCGGCGCGCCGAGGCCCTGCTCGAAAGCGGCGTAACCGACCCGGCGCTGTCCCCTCAAGTGCACTATTTGCTCCGCGAGTTGGCCGAAGAAGGCGCCGACCGTAGGCTCATTGCTCGTCTCGAAGAAATCCGGCTTTTGCAGGCCGAGGTCAACGTCAAACAAAACCGGTACGATCGGGAAAGGACACTCCCTGATTACCGCCAAGCGTTTCACGACTACGGCTTGCGGTCGAAGGTGACGCCGCCGGAGCAAGCGGCAGCCATTCTCGGGCGCCGCCCGCATGCGGTACTAGCGACGCTCATTGCAGCCCTGGACGATTGGCTGAACTTCGCTGGCTGCGATTCTCCCGAATCGGTATGGCTGCAATCCGTCTTGGCGGCGGCGGACAACAATGTATGGCGTCAGCGACTTAGGGAGGCGCGGAAATTTGGGAATCTGAAAGCGCTCAAGACATTGGCCCAAGAAGTGGATGTCACCGCCCAGCCGCCGCAGGCGCTGTTTCTCTTGGAGCGCGCCCTCTATACCTGCGGCGCCAAACAGGAAGCGATAGCGCTCTTGGTCCGCGCCCAAACAGCCTATCCGGGAGACTTTTGGACGAATCAAAACCTTGGAAGTGCTTTGTTCTCTTGCCACCCGCCCCAGATGGACGACGCGATTCGCTTCTTGACGGCAGCGGTGGCGCTTCGGCCCGACAGCCCCGGCACACGCCTCAACCTCGGTATTGCCTTTGCAGCCAAAGGACGGCACGAGGAGGCGATCGCGGCATGCCGGAAGGCCATTGCGTTGAAGCCCGACTTTCCCCACGCCCACTATGGCCTGGGCCGTTCCCAATGGAGTAAAGGCCGGCTGGACGACGCGATCGCCTCCTACCAGCAGGCAGTGGAGTGGAAGATAGATTTTGCCGAAGCTCATGCCGAACTGGGAGGCGTCCTCGCGGAAAAGGGCCGGCTCGATGAAGCGGTCGACGCTTGCCGCCGAGCGCTATTGCTTAACCCCAGGTTGCACTACGGCCACTACTTTCTCGGCAATGCCCTCAAAGCGAAGGGAAAGCTGAGTGACGCAATCGCCGCTTACAACCAGGCAATCGACCTGAAGTTCGATTACGCGGAAGCCCACTGCAACTTGGGCACTACTCTCAGTAGGCAGCGTCGGCTCGACGAGGCGCTCGCTGCCTTTCGCCGCGCCATAGCGCACAAGCCCGATCTTGTCATGGCACATTTCAATCTCGGTCTCACTCTGACCGAGCAAGGCAGACTAGGCGAGGCAGTCGCCGCTCTGCAGCGGGTCATCGATTTGCAGCCCGAGCATGCCCAAGCCTACTACAACCTCGGCAACGCCTATCGCGAACAGGGCCGGCTCAGCGAAGCAACTACTGCCTTTCGCCGAGCCATCGAGCTTCGGCCGGAATACGCCGAGGCTTATTGCAACTTGGGCAACGTCCTGCTGCGACAAGCGGACTTCATCCAAGCTTTGCCGTTGTTGCAGCTTGGCCATGAGCTGGGCACGAGGCGTCCGGACTGGCAGTATGCTTCGGCCCTGTGGATCAAGGAATGTCAGCGGTTTGGGGAGCTCGAATTGCGACTGCCGGCAGTTTTGCGCGGAACAGCCAAGCCCAACGACGCTAGGGAACGCTGTGAACTTTCCCGGCTTTGTTTTTACAAGAAGCTTTACCTCGCTTCCGCCCGCTTGCGGCACGAGGCTTTCGCGGCCGAACCAATGCTCGAGGAGGACTTGACGGTTGGGCATCTCTATGAAGCGGCTTGCGCGGCGGCGTTGGCGGCAAGTCGTCACGGCGCAGACGCCGCTCATCTGGATGAACAGGAAAGCAGCCGTTGGCGCACGCAGGCATTGGCTTGGCTGCGATCCGATCTGGCTTTGAAGGAGCGCAGGCTGCAACTCGGCAAGCCGCAAGATCGCGACATGATCCGGCAACAACTCCGCAAATGGCAATACGACCAAGACCTAGCCAGCTTGCGCGAATCGACTGCTATCGCCTTGTTGCCGGACGACAATCAGAAGGCGTGCCAAGCACTTTGGGCGCTCGTTGAATCGTTGCTAACTAAATCCGCCGCGCCGCCAGAATAGCTCGATCGATGGGCACACAATACCTCAAGCCCTGGTTGCTGGCTGCCGTCGTTGCCGTCTTTGCGCTAGCGGCCGGTTATGTCCTGCCGCGGCCGAGCCGGAGCGGAGACATGCTCGACGCCGTGGCCGCGGTGCAGCGTCACTCACCGCGGTTTCTTGTCAGCGAACCGATGCCGCCGGCCAATTGGACAAAGTCGGGCGCTCTATTCCTCTGCCGCACGTCAAGGACCGCCGAAGAATTGGACGGCCTTAATAAGCATCCCACACATGCCGATTCTCGATGGGCCGGAATCCTCTGCTTTAAGGCGACAATCGACCCCGACCAGCACTACGTCCCTTGGATTGCGGACCATCCAAGCAACTGGTGGTTGGACTACGGCGAGTTTGTCGTCTTCGGCGATGCGGTTATGCTGCAGGAGGTGCGAACCATTCTTGCCGACGCTGGCTTTCGCCTGGCGCTTGGCAATTAAGACATCTTGGCAACACCTTAGCTCCTGTGGCGCCGGCTCGAAACAAAATGGCCCGGCTTTCGCCGGGCCAAATTAGCGTTAGTGCATTAGGTCAATGTGCAGAGCTACTGATTGAACACAAACTCCTTAGTGTTGATCAGCGCCCACAAGAGGTTTTCGTAGGCCGTTTTCTTGTTCGCAGCGTGGCGGTTGATGTGCTCCAGCGCCACTTGCAAATGCGCCGGGCTTGGGCGTCGCGCGAAGGCCCACAAGAACAATTCCTCAACCTTTTCCGCGTCCGGTCGAGCATCCTTGACCAAGAGCTCGGCCCGGCCGTTGCCGCGCGCCAGCATGTTCTGAATCTCTTGCGAGTTCAATAGGTGCAGCGCTTGGGC
>JAKEFD010000027.1 GCA_022616245.1 Gemmataceae bacterium | reverse complement strand
GATGCTCTGCGTAAATGACGGATTTCGAGCAACTCAATGTGGGAATCTCGCCAGGATGAGGTTCACTGTAAAATGAGGTTCACTGTAAAACATTTCAGGTTTGTCGTTTACTGGCTCTTGTGCGCCACACTCGGTTTTCAAGCCGCCCTTGATGTCTTCAGTCAGGGGGTTGCTGTTCCGCGCCGCGTGGACCGCGCGGCGCCGAATGTAAAGCTGGATGCTCCTTTGCCGAAGGTGAACTTTGAAGACGTTGCGGCCAAAGCAGGGCTGACGGCACGACACGTGACTGGGCCGGATTTCGACAAGCAGTACCTCATCGAGACGACTGGCAGCGGCCTTGCGCTCATCGACTACAATAATGACGGTTGGCTGGACATTTTTCTGGTGAACGGCACAACCTTGGAGGGCTTTCCTCAGGGGCAGGAGCCGATCAATCACCTTTACCAGAATAATAAGGATAGTACATTCACCGACGTTACAGAGAAATCCGGCCTGGTGCGGAGCGGCTGGGGGCAAGGTGCGTGCGTGGGAGACTACGACAACGACGGCAATGATGACCTGATGGTGACCTACTTCGGGCAGCTGGCTCTTTATCAGAACACCGGAAAGGGCCGGTTTGCCGATGTCACGGCGAAAGCCGGATTACTCCACAAGGCGCAGCGTTGGACGACCGGCTGCTCGTTCCTGGATTATGACAAGGATGGGAAGTTGGATCTTTTCGTCTCCAGCTACGTGGATTTTGACATCAAGAAGGTCCCCCCGAAGGGAAGCAACCAGTTCTGCCAATGGAAGGGCATGCCGGTAATGTGCGGCCCACGCGGATTGCCGGGCGGGGCCAATCTGCTTTATCACAACAACGGTGATGGAACCTTCACGGATGTTTCCGGGAAAAGCGGCATTAGCAAGCCGAGTGGTTACTACGCCTTCACCTCGCTGGTTTCCGACTACGACAACGACGGCTGGCCGGACATTTACGTCGCTTGCGACTCGACGCCGAACATTCTTTATCACAATGAAGGCGACGGAACCTTTACCGATATCGGACTGGTCTCGGGCAGCGCCTTCAACCAAGACGGCCAGGAACAGGCCGGCATGGGAGTCTCGACCGCCGACTACGACAATGACGGCTTCCTGGATATCGTGAAAACCAACTTCGCCGACGACACCGCGACGCTCTATCGCAATGCTGGCGACGGCACGTTCAACGATGTCACCTACCCGAGCCGCCTCGGCGTCAATACCCGCTTTCTGGGCTGGGGGACCGGGTTTCTGGACATAGATCACGATGGCTGGAAGGACATTTTCATGGTCAATGGTCATGTTTATCCCGAAGTGGATGCGCACACACCCGACAGCCCTTACAAACAGGGGAAGCTCATTTATTGGAATCTGCGCAACGGAACGTTCCTGGATATCTCGGCTCAGGCTGGTTCAGGGATCATGGAGCGTCACTCCTCACGCGGGGCCGCGGTGGGCGATCTCGATAACGATGGCAGCTTGGAGATCGTCGTCAACAACATGAACGAGACACCCGGTCTGCTCAAAAACCGTGGCGCAAAGAAGAACTGGGTTCTCCTCAAGACAGTAGGGAAAAAATCCAACCGCAACGGCATTGGAGCTCGGATCACGGTCTTTACGGGCAGTTATAAGCAGATGGATGAAGTGCGCAGCGGCGGGAGTTACATGTCCCACAATGACCTGCGACTCCACTTCGGCATCGGCGATGCCCCGAAGGTAGACCGTGCTGAAGTGCGCTGGCCGAGCGGCATCCGTGAGGCTTTCGAGAACCTGAAGGCCAACCGGATCGCAGTTCTCGAAGAGGGGCAAGGAAGGCCCGTCAATCCGACAAGTGCTGTGGAAAAGAAGTAGGCACGATTTATCAGCGGCTCGTGATAAATAGGCGGGGAAGTGGTGGGTGAGATGCTGTAGGGTATCCACCGGGACTTGTGCTACAAATGTTGGCGGGCTGGTAAAGCCGAATGACCACGAGGGGTCTGCGGTCCAGCTTCACAAGGGAGAGTCACTCGCTTATGCCAAACACAAGTCTCACGATCAATGCGAAATCTTTGCCGGATGAAATTGTCGAGGCCTTGCAACGCTCGATCATCCTGGGCTTGAGCAAGCCGGGGGCGCCGCTCATCGAGCGCGAATTGGCCGAGCAATTCGGCGTCAGCTCGATCCCGGTGCGCGAGGCCTTGCAGGAGTTGGAAGGACGCGGGCTGGTCACCAAACGCCCCAACCGTTCCTGTTGCGTGATTGAGCTTTCGCCCGACGAGTTGAACCAGATCTTTGAGCTGCGCGCCCTGCTGGAGCCGCAGGTGATCCGCTGGGCGGGTGAGCGGATGAACAAGGCGGATGCCGAATCGCTACCGCCGCTGGTCGAGGATTTGCGGCGCGCGGCAGAGGAGCGTGACTTCGCACAGTTCTTTTACTGCGACCTGCGGCTCCACCGCCGCATCTGGGAGTTGTCGGGCAATCGTTGGGCGGCGCAGGCGCTGGAGCGCGCGGTGCTGCCGCTCTTCGCCTTCGGTTTGATGCGCGACCACCGGGCCGAAGAGTTGAACCTGCAACTCGAAGTTGAGAAGCATGAACAGATGATTAAGGCGTTGCGCAGCGGACAGCCGGAGAAGGCGGCGGATTCGCTGCTCAAGATCGCCAGAGGCTTCGAAATGCACGTCCGCACCGACACACAGGCGGCCCGCAAGGGCCCTCGTAGGAAATCAAAGGAATGACTGCCAAGACGCTGAAAGGGGCTTTGATCGGAGCCGGCTTCTTCGCCGGATTTCAGGCCGAAGGCTGGCAGCGCGTGTCCGGCGTCGAGATTACGGCGCTGGCCGAACCGCTGGCCGAGCGCGCGCGGGAGTTCGCCGCGCGCTGGGGCATTCCGCGCATTTATGCCAGCGCGGCTGAGTTGCTGCGCCACGAGCGGCCCGATTTTGTGGACATCGCCACACGACCGGAGCTGCATTTGCCGCTGGTGGAATTGGCCGCCGCGCATGGCGTGCAGGTAATTTGTCAAAAGCCGATGGCGCCGGCCTGGGAAGAATGCCTGAGGATGGTCGAGGTCTGCCGGGCGGCGCAGGTGCGGCGGCTGCTGATTCACGAAAACTGGCGCTGGCAGGCGTGGTACCGCGAAGTCAAACGGCTGCTTGACGCGAACCGCATTGCGGGCGAGGCGCCGCCACCAGTCGCTTTCGGTGTCTTCACGCTCGAAGGCGAACACGGCAGCTTGCGGATGACGCCGCAGGGAGATCTGTTCACCACTGAGTATGGCAAGCCGGAAGTAAAGCATGCCTACGAACAGCCGCAACAGGGCTACAAGGGCGACAGCGTTTTTGCCGCGCAGCAACATTACGCAACCTGCTTGCGCGACGGCGTGTCATGCGAGACTGAGGGCGCAGATTATCTGAAATCCGTGCGGGCCATGTTTGCTTGTTACGAATCAGCGGAGACGGGCCGGTTAGTTCAACTGTGATGACCAACACCAACCAAACATTTCGTATTGCAGTCCTGCCGGGCGACGGCATCGGGCTGGAAGTCATGGCCGAAGGCGTCAAAGTGCTGCGCGCCGTCGAGGCGAAGCTGAACGGCATGCAGTTCGAGCTGCAAGAGTTCTCGGTCGGCGCGGACGAGTATCTGAAGAGCGGCGACCCGCTGCCGCCAGCGACCTTCGAGGCGATCAAGGCTTACGACGCGATCCTGCTCGGCGCAATGGGCTTGCCCGACGTGCGTTGGCCAAACGGCGTGGAGATGACGCCGCAGATCGACCTGCGCGAACGGCTCGATCTTTATTGCGGCCTGCGCCCTGTCAAGCTCTACCACGCGCAGGACACGCCGCTCAAAAAATACGGCGCGGGCGAGATTGATCTGCTGATCGTGCGCGAGAGCACCGAAGGATTGTTCTCTTCCAGGCGCAACAAAATTCCGGCGGGTGCGGAAGTCGCCACCGACACGATGAAGATCACACGGCACACATCAGATCGCTTGTTCCGCGCGGCTTTTCAACAGGCGCGACAGCGGCGCGGCCTTGTCACGCTTGTTGACAAGGCCAACGTGCTGCCTTCGATGGCCTATTTCCGGGGCGTCTTTGACGAGATCAGCCGCGAGTTTCCTGACGTGCGCACGGAGAAGGTCTACGTTGACGCCGCCGCTTTGTACTTGGTGCAGCGGCCGCACCGGTTTGACGTAATAGTGACAGAGAATATGTTTGGCGACATTCTTTCAGACCTCACGGGCGGGCTGGTTGGCGGCATGGGGGTGGCTCCGTCAGCGGACATCGGCGACAAGTACGCGGTCTTTCAGCCTTCGCACGGTTCCGCACCGGACATCGCGGGGCAGGGCATCGCCAATCCCATCGCCACGATTCTGTCAGTGGCGATGATGCTGGACTGGCTCGATCAAGAAGAGACAAAGCGCGGCGCGGCAATGATCCAGCGCGCCGTTGAACTAGTGTTCCGCGCGCCCGCAAACCGCACGCGCGACCTGAACGGATTACTTTCAACCAGGCAGATGGGCGATTTGATCGCCGAACGAATCACGGGGGTAAGTTGATGAAAGACGGCTTCAGCATCTTCGACACGCACACGCACCTCGGGCACGGGCTGCATCACGGGCGCACCTACTGCGCCGATCAATTGCTGGCCGCGATGGAATGCTTCGGCGTGGATCGTTCGCTGGTCATCCCGTTTCCGGTCGTCGAGGACTATCGCGCGGCGCACGACGAGATCGGGCGCGCCGTCAGAGCTTATCCAGACCGCCTGACCGGCGCGGCTTGCATCTATCCAT